>NZ_CP065424.1:172500-500000 GCF_017809215.1 Heyndrickxia oleronia | reverse complement strand
CTAGGGTTAAAGGCTGTTGTAAATAAGGAGAGCAAAAAGTATTATCAACAACAACAGGAATTCCCTTTTCCTTCGCAATCTGTACGACCATCTCTAAATCTACTAATTTCATCGTTGGATTAATAGGCGTTTCGATATAAATACATGTGGTATTATCCTTAATAGCAGACCTTACTGTTTCCTCATTTGAAAAGTTAATTAAATCATGACTAATCTGATGCTTATTTTCCATTAATTGAAGTAAACCAAACGTGCAGCCATAGATTCCTTCTGAACAAAGAATATGATCCCCTGTCTTTGTTAAATAAAAAAGGGTTGCCGAAACAGCAGCCATCCCAGATCCAAAGGCCAAAGCCATCTCTCCCTTTTCAAGAGCGGCAATCCTTTCTTCAAGCACTCGTACCGTTGGATTCCCTAATCGTGAATAAATATACCCCTCTGTTTCCCCCGCGAAACGCTTTTCCCCCTCTTCAGCAGTTGGAAAAGTAAAGGTTGACGTTTGAAATAATGGTGGCACAAGACTCCCTTCATGCTGCATGGAATCGTAGCCATTATGAATAACCTCTGTTTCAAATCGCTTCTGCTTTACCATCTAAGTGACCTCCCCTAAAAATATAAAGCTATATATCTATCATATGATAGATAGTTAATTATTGGAAGCGTTTTCAACTATTCTATTCATATCAAAAAAGGCTGCCTCAATGAAGAGCTAGCCTTTTACTGATCCTGCAAGTAATCCCTTAACAAAATACTTCCCTAATAGGATATAAACTAATAATGTTGGTAGTGCTGCTAGTACAGCTCCTGCCATCTGAACATTCCATTGTACAATTTGACTTCCTGATAAATTTTGTAATGCCACCATGATTGGTTGCTGATCCGAAGTGGTAATCGAGATGGCGAATAAGAACTCGTTCCATACATTTGTAAACTGCCATATTGCAACAACAACAAATCCAGAAATAGATAAAGGTAGCATAATATTAGTAAAAATTCGTAAAAAACCGGCCCCGTCGATTTTTGCTGACTCAATCATTGATAAAGGGATATTCGCATAAAAGTTACGAAACATTAATGTAGTAATTGGTATCCCATATACTACATGTACTAACACTAAACCTGGAATCGTATTATAGAGCTCTATGTTTCTTAAAAATTGGATTAATGGAATCAAAATGCTTTGATATGGGATAAACATCCCAAATAATATAAGCGTAAAAAGGACTTCCGATCCTTTGAATTTCCATTTTGAAAGAACATATCCATTCAAGGCACCTAACAAAGCAGAAAGTATGGTTGCAGGAATAACTAGATAAAGTGAATTCATAAAATTAGGCGCCAATTTTTCAAACGCTTGCCCATAACTGCTAAAATCAATTTCAGAAGGAAGCTTCCACATATTGACCAATGTTACTTCATCTAAAGGTTTAACACTTGTGACTAAAATAACATAAACAGGAATTAAAAAAAGACACGCAAGCAGGATAAGAATGATATAAATCAATGGTTTTGAAAAGCTCCTAAGCACCACGTTAATCACCTCTCCTACTCATTATTAAGTAAGGTACGATAAAAATAGCGACCGATAATAACATCATAATCGCAATTGCTGCCCCATTGGCATAATAGTTGCCACGGAAAGTCGTTTCAAACATATACACTCCTGGAACATCCGTAACATAATTCGCACCTGGTCCAGTCATAGCAAATATCAAATCAAATATTTTCAATGAAATATGAGCCATGATGATCACCACGCTTATTGTAATCGGACGTAAAAGTGGAATAATCACTTTTCTATAAACTTGAAATTCGGTTGCTCCATCCATCCGTGCCGCCTCTTTCAATTCATCAGGTATTCCACGAAGTCCAGCTAAATACATCGCTACCGAAAATCCTGTCATCTGCCAAACGGCTGCAATCACTACTGCAAGAATTGCTACAGGAACTCCCACTTCAATGTGACCTAACTTAAACCCTGCCAAAATATTTGTATCTGTATACCATAGAGGTTCAATTCCAAATTTCTTTAAAAAAAGATTAACACCAGTCGATGGATTTAAAATCCATTGCCATACCACACCTGTTACAACAAAAGATAATGCCATTGGAAAAAAGAAAATATTTCGAAATATCGATTCACCACGTATTTTTTGATCAAGAAAGATGGACAAGACGAGTCCCATCAATAAAACTAAGCCAATAAATAGAACGGTAAACACCACCGTATTACGGACATCTGCCTGAAAACGATAATCGTTAAATAAATACAAATAATTTTTCAAACCCGCAAATGAAAAATCTGGGACGAGCGTATTCCAATTACTTAACGAAACATATCCAGTCCATCCAATGAATCCATATACAAAAATAGCAATTAATATGATAGAAGGTAATAAAAAGCTAAGCGCTAAGACATGATCCTTTGTAAGCTTCTTTCTGCGTTTTTGTTTCGGATGAACAATAGCCGATTGATTCTTTATTATATTTGGTGTCTCCATTCGTGCCCTCCTCTCGGTACTCACTAGTAAATTGTTTTTGACTGGTTTTCTTCTTTTTTTGTTTGGTTCCTCGACTTTTGTATGGTTCTGACTCTTTTTTGTGTGGTTCTTCCTTTTTATTGATTGGTTTCTCTCTTTTTTTGACTGGTCTTTTCTATTTTTTGTTTGGTTCCTCTACTTTTGTATGTTTCTAGACCTTTTTTGAATAGTTCTTCCTTTTTATTGACTAGTTTCCTTCTTTTTTTGACTGGTCTTCTTTATTTTTTGTTTGCTTCCTCGAATTTTGTATGGTTCTAGACCTTTTTTGAGTGGTTCTTCCTTTTTATTGACTAGTTTCCTTCTTTTTTTAACGGGTCTTCTCTTTTTTTTGTTTGGTTCCTCGACTTTTGTATGGTTCTGGCTCTTTTTTGTGTGGTTCCTCCTTTTTATTGACTAGTTTCCTTCTTTTTTTGACTAGTCTTCTCTTTTTTTGTTTGGTTCCTCGACTTTTGTATGGTTCTGGCTCTTTTTTGTGTGGTTCTTCCTTTTTATTGACTGGTCTTCTTTATTTTTTGTTTGGTTCCTCGATTTTTGTATGGTTCTGGACCTTTTTTGAGTGGTTCTTCCTTTTTATTGATTGGTTTCTTTCTTTTTTTGACTGGTCTTCTCTTTTTTTGTTTGGTTCCTCGACTTTTGTATGGTTCTGGACCTTTTTTGAGTGGTTCTTCCTTTTTATTAATTGGTTTTCTTCTTTTTTTAACTGGTCTTCTCTTTTTTTGTTTGGTTCCCCGAATTTTGTATAGTTCTGGCTCTTTTTTGTGTGGTTCTTCCTTTTTATTGACTAGTTTCCTTCTTTTTTTGACTGGTCTTCTCTTTTTTTTTTAGTTCCTCTACTTTGGTATGGTTCTGGCTCTTTTTTGTGTGGTTCTTCCTTTTTATTGATTGGTTTCTCTCTTTTTTTGACTGGTCTTCTCTTTTTTTTGTTTAGTTCCTCTACTTTGGTATGGTTCTGGCTCTTTTTTGTGTGGTTCTTCCTTTTTATTGATTGGTTTCTCTCTTTTTTTGACTGGTCTTCTCTTTTTTTTGTTTAGTTCCTCTACTTTTGTATGATTCTGGACCTTTTTTGAGTGGTTCTTCCTTTTTATTGATTGGTTTCTCTCTTTTTTTGATTGGTCTTCTCTTTTTTTTGTTTGATTCCTCGACTTTTGTATGGTTCTGGCTCTTTTTTGAGTGGTTCTTCCTTTTTATTGACTAGTTTCCTTCTTTTTTTAACTGGTCTTCTTTATTTTTTGTTTGGTTCCTTTCCAAATCCTAATGACTCATATTCATATTTCAAAAAGAGGAAGAGAAAGCTCTCGTCCTCTTTTATAGAAACTTATTTATTTCAACTCAGCCTGAGCAGTTTTGAGTGAATTTAATAGGCTATCTACATCTAATTGTGTTACAAAAATATTGACTGCTTGATTTGCCTTTGTTAAGAATCCTTCAGCTGCTGCGGAACCATGAGCTAGGCTTGGAGCCAGTTCAGCAGTTTTGAAGTCTTCGATCGTTGACTTTCCGTAATCATCATATTTTGATGTGTCGGCATCTACTCGTGCTGGAATGGAACCTTTTAAAGGATTAAAAGCATCTTGCCCTTCGACAGATCCAAGAACACCTAAGAATGTTTTAACATCTTCAGCATTTCCCACTCCTTTTGGCAGACCAAATGTATCTGTTATTACTGTGAATATTCCTGATGAGTCAGGAGTTGTTGTATAGCCAAAGTCTTCATTCAATGTAAGTTTTAAATCATTTACGAAATACCCTTTTGCCCAATCTCCCATTATATTCATCGCTGCATCTCCATCGGCTACTAATTGAGAAGCGTCTTGCCAGTTTCTAGAGCTGTGATCTTTATTGATATATCCCATCATTTTCTTAAAAATTTCTGCTGATTCCTTCACTTTCGGGTCATCAAAGGCAAGCTCCCCTGTCCAAAGCTTGTTATATCCATCGACACCAAGCTTTGCTACCAATACATTTTCAAAAATTTGTGTGGCTGTCCACGGTTCTTTATCACCTAATGCTAATGGAGTAATCCCCTTTTCTTGTAATTTATCTGCTACAGCAAAAAATTCATCAAATGTTTTTGGTACTTCCAATCCATTGTCTTCAAATACTTTTTTGTTGTACCATAATACATTTCCACGATGAATATTTACGGGAACAGAATAGATATTGCCATCTTTGCTTACCATATCAATTAATGATTGTGGGAATTTATCACTCCAACCTTCTTTTTCATATACATCATTGATTGGTTCCATTTTTCCCGCAGCAACCCAGCCTTCATTCAATTCCGCTCCTCCATGAACCTGGAAGGTAGATGGTGGATCATCCCCTTGCATTCTACTCGCCAGTACAGCTTTTGCATTGGTTCCTGCACCACCAGCTACAGCTGCATTTTCAACTGAAATATCTGCATGCTTTTCCTTAAATAATGCTAATAATGCCTTTAATCCATCCTCTTCACCTGCACCTGTCCACCAACTGAAGATCTCAAGTTTTTCCTTTTTCCCCTTAGATTTCTCACCATCGCTGCTGGAGTTTTTTGAACTACAAGCACTTAATGCAAATACGAGAATAATAGCCAGCATGACAAAAATACTTTTACGTTTCATACTTCTTCCCCCTTTGTTCACTGTATTTAACAACTCCTACACTCATAATTTATCAAACTAATTCTTCCTGAATGCATGTAAGCGCCTTCATTATCTTGCGAATATCTGTATTATTTTGTTGTGCACTTATCTCCTTTTAATAGCAGAAAAATAGTAAGCCTTTGCATAAGAATAAATGGTATAAAATAATACAATTTTGTTGTATATTGGCGAACAATAGGTTATTATAACCAAGTCGCTAGTTAAAATGAACTAAGAATATGTGAGATAAAGGCAAACTATTTGAAAAAATAGGACGCAAAACCTAGGGTCTAAGGTTGGATAGATAATTATCCATTCATACTATGATCGCCTGGCTACCTAATCATTGGCTATTTCACAATCCGGGATAGTCTCTTTGTTATATACATAAACCAAAAGCAAGGTGATTTTCCCTTGTCTAGCTTACATATTAAATCAACAAATCTAACAAGAAAGGAGTACTAGACAATGAGAAGTATATTTTCATTTAAAAGTATAAAAGCGAAGATGTTATTTGGTTTTTCCTTAGTGATCTTACTTGTCATCGGATTAGGTATTTATAATTTTTCCGTGACTGTATCAAGCAATAAAACGGCACAGAATATTGCTAATTCTGAACTCCCTCTTTTATCTGCTAATAAAGGATTGGTCGCAACGATTGCGAATAGAATAGCTACTGCTCGGGGGTATGTATTATTTGGAGGAGACTATAAAGACCGCTTTAATGCCTATACAGAAGAGGGACAAAAATATGAAGCAATCGTTCGAGGTGTACATGCATCAGATGAATTCAATCGCTTGATGGACCAAACGAAGGAATGGCGTGAATTTATTCAGGATAAAGTATTTGATGAATATGACAAAGGGAATGTGGAAAAAGCAAAGGATAATCTACAAGAATCGATAACCATTGGCCGTGATTTATTAAACGGTTATCAAAAACTTGCTGATGAAAGTGAAAAGGAGATTAATCAAAAAGAACAAGATGTAATTGAAAGTGGGCAAACGTCCTTACTTGTGGGAACCATTGTAACAATTCTAGTAATTATTATTAGTTTTGCCGTAGCATTCATTACATCAAACAAGATATCAAAACCAATTAAACATGTCATGCAGCGCATGAAATTAATTGCAAATGGTGATTTGAGCCAAGAGCCATTACAAACTACTTTAAAAGATGAGGTTGGACATCTTATTATTGCAACCAATGAAATGAATCGGCAAACTCGTGATTTATTAAACCGAATTAATACAGTATCCGGCTCTGTAACAAGTCAGAGTGAAGAGCTAAGCCAATCAGCAAATGAGGTAAAATCAGGATCGGAGCAAATTGCCATTACCATGCAAGAACTGGCTTCTGGTACTGAGGTACAAGCGAATAATACAAATGAACTTTCCTCCATTATGGGATCATTTACACTTAAAGTTGAGGAAGCAAATGAAAAAGGAAAGCTTATTCAACAATCATCCAATCAAGTACTTTCAATGTCTTCAGAAGGTAAAAAATTAATGGAATCCTCCAATGAACAGATGGCTAAAATAGATCAAATTGTTCAAGGTGCCGTCCAAAAGGTTCAAAGCTTAGATTCACAATCACGAGAAATCTCAACATTAGTTTCTGTCATTAATGATATTGCAGAGCAAACGAATCTCCTCGCATTAAATGCAGCGATTGAAGCAGCAAGAGCAGGTGAGCATGGAAAAGGTTTTGCTGTAGTCGCTGACGAGGTACGAAAACTAGCCGAGCAGGTTTCCCATTCTGTAACGGATATCACAAGCATCGTAATCAATATTCAAAAGGAATCAGGTATGGTGGCCGAATCATTACTGAATGGATACTCTGAGGTTGAAAAAGGAACCTCCCAGATTCAAACAACTGGTAAGACATTTACTGAAATTAATGAGGCTGTGATAAAAATGGTAAACAGTATAACAACCATTTCAGATAGCTTATCTGAAATGGAAGATAGCAGCCTAAAAATGAATCGCTCCATTGAAGAAATTGCATCCATATCTCAGGAATCAGCTGCTGGAGTTGAGCAAACCTCTGCCTCCTCACAGCAAATAAGCAGTTCAATGGAAGAAATCGCTGGAAATTCAGAAGATCTCTCCAAATTAGCTGAGGAATTAAATGCTTTAGTGAATCAATTTAAACTATAATTTTTAAGCGATAGTTGTCTAGTAAGTATTTTGATTACTTATTAGACAACTTTTTTATTTGGCTCTTTTCTTAAACATTGTTGCTATTTAAGTAAAGTTTTAACGAATAACTATCGGCTAAAAGACCACTACACCTTTCGTTTCACTGAGAAAAGTGCTGCAAACTCCATAAGAATCTCTGAAACCTTTATTGGGTGTAAAAGCCGGCAGTTGGGCTTTTACAAAAGCAACAAACGATACGAAAACAGCTTTTATTTTTTAGCTCTAAATGAAAAAAAACGATTCTTACAAGAAGAATCGTTCATCACTTAAGCGATAGATTTTGTATTTCTACATTTCATTCCACACTTACAAAGAATACTATGCTTTAAATATTTGATCTTTGTATGGCAGATGGGGCAAACCGTTTTTTTCATCATCAATTCACAGCTCCCTATTAGCCCCTTGGTTTCCAGCTCTGGAATAGGAGCTTACTATTTGGATAATTCCTGACATTCCTTACATATGCCATACACCTCAAAATGGTGCAATTGAATAGAAAAATGAGAGAGCCTTGAGGCAACTTGCTCTACTTCCTTTAATTTCGGATAATTAAAATCTTCTATTTTTCCACATGATTCACAAATAATATGATAATGATCCGTTGTGGAGAGTTCATATTTACTTATTCCATTACCATAAGGCAATTCCTTCAAAATACGTAGTTGAACGAATAATTTGACATTGTTATAGATCGTTGCCAAACTAATATAGGGTAATTCTCGATGGATATCTTCCACAGTCGGATGTATGTTGAGCTTTTGAATGGTACTCAAAATTAACATTCTTTGCGGTGTAATCCGTAATCCTCGTTCTTTTAGAAAAGGAATAAGCTCCATCATCTGTTCTTCTTCCATAACCTTGTCCCCTTATAAAAAAAGCTCTTTCATAAGATTCTCCAATAACTATGTACTTTTTCCCCACTCTATGGTTAATTCTTCTGCCCACCATTTAATTTAATGTAAAAAAAAGGGTTTTTAAAATAGGGACTATCTCGCATTGAGACAGCCCCCTATAGTTGAGAATATGAGAATCAAAATGAGAATGATTGATTACTATTTGCATTTTTGCCAATCGAACAAGTGAACTTATACCCCTCTTTTTACACTTCTTGTGGTATAGGTAATCCTAAGCCTTCAGCAATACGAGTTCCATACTCTGGATCTGCTTTATAGAAATGTCCAATTTGACGTAATTTGATTTCCTCTAGTTTAACGGGTTTCATTGCCTCTACAATATTATTCACTAAACGTGTACGTTCTTCTTCGCTCAATAGTCGATATAAATCACCTGCTTGAGTATAGTGGTCGAAGTGATCATATGCAACTGCATCTGCTACCCCGCTTACTGAATATGGCTGTTGTTTATCCTCTGGTGATTCTTTCGGTCCATCAAAGCTGTTTGGTTCGTAGTAAACAGAACCCCCGCCATTATAGAAGCTCATTTGACCGTCACGTTGATAATTATTTACTTCATTTTTTGGACGGTTAATTGGTAATTGATTATGGTTTGCACCTACACGGTACCGATGTGCATCAGCATAAGCGAATAGGCGCCCTTGTAACATTTTATCAGGGGATGCTTCAACACCAGGTACCATTGATCCAGGTGAGAAAGTCGCTTGCTCTACTTCTGCAAAATAATTTTCTGGATTACGGTTGAGAACCATACGACCTACTTCAATCAATGGATAATCCTTTTGGGACCATACTTTCGTTACATCAAATGGATCGAATCGATACGAATTCGCATCCTCAAAAGGCATAATTTGTACATATAGTTTCCATTCAGGGAAATCCCCTTTATCAATTGCATTAAATAAATCTTCTGTATGATAATCTGGATTTTCACCAGCTAATTTTGCTGCCAATTCAGGATCCAGGTTCTTCACACCTTGTTCTGTTCTAAAATGATATTTTACCCATACAGCTTCACCATCATCATTTACCCACTTGAAGGTATGACTTCCATAACCGTGCATATGGCGGAGTGTTGCTGGAATACCACGATCAGACATAAGAATAGTTACTTGATGTAACGATTCTGGTGAGTGTGACCAGAAATCCCAAACAGCTGTAGGGTTTTTCAAGTGTGTTTGTGGATCTCTCTTTTGTGTATGAATGAAATCAGGAAATTTAATTGCATCACGAATAAAGAAAACTGGAGTATTATTACCGACAATATCATAGTTTCCGTCTTCTGTATAAAATTTAACCGCAAAACCACGTGGATCTCGAACGGTATCTGCAGATCCAAGTTCACCTGCTACTGTTGAGAATCGAATAAATAGTGGAGTTCGTTTTCCTACTCCATTAAACACTTTTGCCTTTGTATAGTTTGAAACATCATTTGTTACTTCAAAATAACCATGCGCCCCTGCACCTTTCGCATGTACGACACGCTCAGGTACACGTTCTCTATTAAAATGAGCTAATTTTTCTAGTAAATGTACATCTTGAATTAGTGTTGGACCACGAGATCCTGCTGTCATTGAGTTTTGATTATCCCCGACCGGTGCTCCCCAACTAGTTGTTAGTTTCTTATTTGTACTCAATCAAATCACCTCATTAATAATTTTTCGACAGACGAGTCATCGACTCTATTCTGCTTTTCTATAAAACTATGATAACACTTCTCAAAATAAAATCAATACTTTTTTATAATAATTATAATTTAAAAAGAAATATTAGGTGACTTACATTTCATAAAAGGACAATACTTCCCTTTATAAAGGTATTCGTGATTGAGTAAATTATGTCCAATTTTATTCAAGTTGTTTGATTTCGATATATCGTCGGTGATAGACCGGTTTTCTTCTTAAATACACGACTGAAATAATTCGGATCATTATAGCCAACACTGTAGCAAATTTCCTTTAGGCTTTTATTTGTATGGATTAATTCCCTTTTTGCATGTTCCAATCTTACATCAGTTAAATAATCAATAAAGGTAACCCCAAATTTCTCCTTGAACATTTTTGTAAAATGGAAAGGACTTAACTCTACAAAATCAGCTACTTCTTCCAATGAAATATTTTTCTCATAATTGTTTTCTATGTATTCTTTCGCTGTTTGTAAGTATCCTTTCTGATGGTTTGCTCTCCACGCTTGAACAAGTTCTACCGCCTTCATTACGAACTGCCGTAATGAAATAATCCATTGTTCTTCCTGTATTGGCTTTTGTTTAATCTCAAAATGTATCCCATATTCCTTTAGCATTCTTGTAATCACAATAGATAATTCTTCATAAATATGGCTGTTTTTATCTTTATTTACTTCCATATAAATTTCAAATGCCTGAAGCGCACGGTGATGATCACCTAATTTTATCGATTCAAGTAGATGTTTTTCTTTTTCAATAGAGGCTTGTTCAGTTAGATAATTGGTCTTTTCATATAGATGGGCAGTTCCCCATTTTTTTGATTCCAGTGCTAAAATCGCTTCATGATAAGAGTTCATAAGTCCATCGATGGTCTCAAAAGGCTGTCCTAAGCCCACCATCCATTGAGTATGATGGAATCTTTCCTTTAATGTTCGTACAACAGATCGAGCTAATGTTATCGCATTTGATCGCTTTATTTCATGACTTGATCTCATTAGAACAAGTACAGGAATTTGATTATCTGCCATAGGTCCTACTATACAATTCTCATCAAGCTTCGTTTTTAATAAGGATTTAACCCCGCTATATATTGTCCGCTTCTCATCATTGGATTGTATATGATCTTGGCATTGCATAGAAAATATCATCATATATCCAGATCGCACTTCAATTCCTAGTAACTTGCTCCATTCATCAACATTCATTTCCTCAATATGATTCATTAATAAAGTTGATAGCCATTCTGATTCAATGACCGATAAAGCACGGGATAAATTTCTTTTCATCTGCAATGATTCCATATATCGTTTCCGCTCTTCGAGTATTTCTTCGCGAACTCTTTTTAAAGCCGCTATCACATCTTCTTGCTTACTAGGTTTTAAGATATATTCTTTTACCCCTTGTTGCATAACTTCCTTAGCGTATTCAAAGGTATTAAAGGCGGAAACCATAATGAATTTGATCTGTTTATCCATCTTTTTTATTTCTCTCACTGCCTCTACTCCATCAATACCAGGCATTTTAATATCCATCATTATCAAATCCGGCTTTAACTCACGTGCCAATTCAATGGCCATTCGACCGTTTGGAGCCTCAGCAATAATTTCTATTTCCGGGATTCCGTTATGTATCATTTTAGCTAAGCCTAAACGTTCCAATCTTTCATCATCGACGATGATCACACGCAAGATGGTTTCACCCCTTTTTGAGCTTCAAACGAAAAACAGTCCCCTTTCCCAGCTTTGATTCAATGTCCATTACATCCTTTTGCTGGTAAAAGAGTTGAAGACGCTTCATGACATTTTTCACACCAATTCCTGTTGAATGTCCGCTTGCTCTCTTACCAGTTAACCGTTGTTCATTTGTTTCACCCTTTAATAATTGGCTTATGATTGACTGCTCCATTCCATTTCCGTCATCTGCCACTTCAATCACGATTTGATCCTTAGTTTGGTAAATGGTAAGTGTGATCCTTCCCCCTTCCTCCTTTGACTCCACACCATGGATAAAGGCATTCTCTACAATAGGCTGTAACGTTAAACGTGGAATGTTTGCATACATACATCTTTCATCTATTACGGTTTTAAATGATATACGATCCCCAAAGCGGGTTTGCTGAATATAAAAATATTCTTTTACACAATTCACCTCATCCTTTAATGTTGATGGTTTATCAATATTCTCAAGATTATACCGAAGCAAGGTAGATACCGCTTCAATTAATCTTGTTGTCTCATGCGCATCCTCCAAATAAGCCATTTTTGAAATATTGTTTAACGTATTAAATAAAAAATGGGGATTGATTTGATTTTGTAAACTCTTAAGCTCCATTTCTTTTAAAAGTGTATCTAGTTCAGATTTATCTTTAATTTCATTCACAAGACCTACAATGTTTCGCCGCATTTGGTTAAACGTTTCTGTCAATAATTTCAATTCATCCTTACTTGTTACTTCAATATCCCTTCCAGTTAATCGTCCTGCAGAAATCTCCCTTGCTGCTTGCGATAGACGAGCAATCGGCCTTGTAATCCCACGAGAAATATATAAAGCGAGTATCCCACAAATAATTAATAACGAGCCTAGTAGAAAAATAGTCGATAACCGATAATAATGATTTCGTTTCTTAAGCTGCTTAAAAAAGGATTGATAATTCGTTAATTCCTGATCAATTAAGGACATCGTTGTCTCTTGGATAAAATTAGCTACATTTGTAGCTTCATTAAAATAAGCTGCATACTGATTTATATCGCCCGTTTCAAAAGCATGTATGGCAATATAACTATCCTCCAAGAAACTTTCGAGCATGTTCTCATAGTTGCCAAGAGTGACAAAGTTTGATTGAGTTTCTATTTCTTGCTGCAATTTCTTTTTGTTTTTTCGAAGCTCATTACTAGTTGTGATAAATTCTTGTTGAAACATTGGGTCCTTTTTCACAATATAGGCATTCATTTTTTCGACCACGGTATTCGTTTGCTGGGCGATTTCATTTAGTAAAAGAAAGCGCCCAAAGCTTCGATTATATTCTTTCATAATCTTTTCGCTACTGTCATATACGAAAAAAGCTACACCATTAACTAAAACAACTAGAATAATAAAATAAATGAGGAGCTTCGTTCGAATCCGGATCATTGCGGTAATTCCCCTTTTTGCTCTATTAGGTCTTCCCTATGAATCACCCGAGTATCCGTGTTATTAATTTCTGGTATAGGTTTTCCTTCCTGAATTTGAATCATCATCTCAACTGCCTTGTATCCCATTTCATAAGGCTTTTGTACAATCGTCGCATCAATCACACCTTTGCGAATATAGTCCAGTGTTTCATTAATCGTATCAAATGCAATGATATAGGTAGATTGTACGCGGTTTAAACGCACGACTGTTTGAGCAATTCCAATACCGTCTAGAGCACTTGTCCCATAAAAAGCATTCGTCTCCGGATGTTCAGTTAGGATTTTATTTGCCTTTTCGGCTGCACGAATTCTAGTAATATTGGACTCTTCAACAGTGATTACATGTATTCTGTCTTCATTAGCAATTGCATCCTTAAATCCTTTTACTCGTAGCTTTTGATGCTCAGCCTTGAAGCTACCAGTAATAATCGCAACATTAATCTTTCCCTTCGTGTCAGCTATTAAAGAAGTTCCTGCCAGAAATCCTGAATAATAATTATCTGTTCCAATATATGCCCTTCGCTGACTTGAGGGGGCGTCCGTGTCCACTGTAATTACTGGAACCCCTTTATTCACTAAATGGTTGATAACTGGGGTAAATTGCTTATCATTATATCCCTGAGTTAACACACCATCCACCTTCGAGGCTGCTGCTATTTGCAGCTTTCTTAAGTGTTCATTTATATTGGATTGCTTTGGACCTACATACTCAAGTAAAATATGATTGGCCTTCGCCGCTGCCATCGCCCCTTTTTCGACTAGCCGCCAATAATCATTGTCCAGCTCTTCTGGTATTAACATAAAATGATATTGGTAATCGGGCATTATCTCACCTGGGTTTTGCTTACCAAGTGTATGCATCTAATTAGCATATAAACAAGCTAATGTAAACGTTATCAAAAACAATAGGATGCCTACGATATAAAATAGTTTTGCTACGCGAGTCATATTATGGGATGGGCCTCCATATAAATAGTTTTTCTTTTCAGAATAATTAATCTTATCATAGCATGTTTATTCTTTGTTGAAAATATTTACCCCTTCTCTCAAAATGATGTATCTACTATAATAAAAACTTATTGATAATAATAAATATTATAAAATTTACTAATATACCATTATTAGTTAATCTAAAGGCAAGAAGTCTCTGAATAAGGAGGAGTCATCATGTCTTTAGATTTTCTTCAACCTGATGATCAATTTACTTATGCAAAAAGAAAAACCGATGAATCTTGGATTCAATTCATGAAAGAAATGATTAATTTTGAAGGAAAAAAGGTACTAGATATCGGCTGTGGTGGTGGAATCTATACAAAAGCTATCGCTGAAATGGGAGCAGCACAGGTAATCGGCGTCGATTTTTCAGAAAAGATGCTTACCGCAGCAAAGGAATATTGTCAGGGTTATGATACTGTTCAATTTATTCACGGAAATGCTATAGAAACAGGTTTGGACAGTGATCAATATGACATTGTGCTTGAAAGGGCGCTCATCCACCATATTAGAGAATTAGAACCGTGCTTATATGAAGTATTCCGTTTATTAAAACCTGGTGGCACATGTATTATTCAAGATCGCACACCTGAGGACTGCCTACTTGAAGGTAGCCCAACACATATTCGAGGATACTTTTTTTCAATGTATCCTCATCTGATTGAGAAAGAAGTAGCTAGAAGGCATACTAGTGGAGAAGTAATACGAAAACTACAACATTTAGGTTTTCAAAATATATCAGAAAATAAACTATGGGAGATAAGGAGAGTTTATGAATACCAAGAGGATTTATGGGATGATTTACGAAATCGAACTGGACGATCTATTCTCCATGAATTAAATGATCAGCAGCTAAATTCTCTTATTAAAGATTTACAATTAACTTTAAAAGATTGCTTCCCCCTTATTGAAAAGGATCGTTGGACAGTATGGGCTGCAAATAAGAATTCATAAAAAGGTTTATTAAATAACATAGTGACTGACCATATCATTCTATAGAGGTAGTCACCTGTATAAAATGATATGGCTCAGACCCTAACCATACTTTTTACATTTCCGAAAATTCTTCAACTAAATCACTGAACTGTTTTAACGCATTTTGAATTGGTTCTGGAGATGTTAAATCGACACCTGTCTTCTTTAAAAGCTCAAGTGGATAATCTGAGCTCCCACTTTTTAAAAACTCAATATAGGATGCTAATGTTTTCTCGTCGCCTTTAAGAATTCGATCAGCTAAATGGATGGCAGAAGCAAAGCCCGTAGCATATTTATAGACATAAAATGGTCTGTAGAAATGTGGGATTCTTGCCCATCCATATTTGACTTCTTCATCAAATATGATTGCATCGCCATTGTATTCCCTAAACAATTCTTCATATATTTCACTAAACACTTGTGCATTAAGTGGTTGTCCTTGTTCAGCTTTTTCATGGGTTTTCAGTTCAAAATCAGCAAACATCACTTGTGTAAATAATGTTCCTTTAAATTTATCAATAAAATGATTGAGTAAATACCAACGCATCGTTTCATCTGTTTCCTGGTTCAATAGGTAATGAATCAGTAATACTTCATTCACTGTTGATGCAACCTCTGCCACAAAAATACTATATTTTGCTGTATTTTGCGGTTGAGTTTTATGAGAGAAATGGCTATGCATTGCATGACCCATTTCATGTGCTAGAGTGAACAGGCTACTTAAATCATCATGATGATTTAAAAGTACATATGGATGAACTCCGTAAACCCCTAAATTATAGGCACCGGATCGTTTACCAGGCGTTTCCCTCACATCAATATATCTAGCATTTTTAAATGAATCTAAAATTTTTATATATTCCTCACCTAAAGGCTTCAGTGCATTTAACATGGTACTGTAAGCCGTTTCATAACCTATTTTTTGTTCTACTCCTTGAACAATAGGCACAGATAGATCATACTGGTGAAGCTCCTTAAGACCTAGCTTCTCTTTTCTTATTTCCGAATACCGATGTAACGGAGCGATATTTTCCTTCGTTGTAGAGATTAAATTTTCATAGACCTCTTTAGGAACATTATCACTAAATAAAGCTTTCTCTAAGGCAGAAGGATACTTTCTAATTTTAGCCGTCGTTACATTATTTTTTATAGCAGCGGCAAGTGTTGAAGCTATGGAGTTTTTTAATTGCACATAAGGCTGATAATACGCTTTGTATGCTTCCTTCCGCTTCGTGCGATCTTGATCTTCAATTAATTTTGAATACATTCCACGAGTAAGTTCAACTTTTTCACCATTATCATTTGTTACAGTTCCAAATTTAATATCAGCATTATTGATCATGCTATATGTATGACTTGGTGAAGAAAGCGCCTCACCTAATTGAGAAAGTAACTCTTCCTTTTCTTTCGTCAAAACATGTGCTTTATAGCGATAAGCTTCAAGCAAATTCTTCTCGAAATATTTCAGTCCTTGTTCTTCTTTCAGATAAGCTTTTAACGTTGATTCATCTAGACTCAATAGAAATGGCATAAAAAATGCAGTAGAAGAACTGATCTTCACTCCAAGTTGTTTTGCCCTATCCTGTATTGACTGTGCTGAAGATTCCCTCGTATCTATATCCACCTGAAGCATAGCATATGCCGATACTTTGCCAAACATAAAGGATAATTTTTCACTTTCAGTTAAGTAAGAAAGTAAGGTTCCCCCGTCATGAATCTTTCCATCATAGGATCGCAACACGTCGGCGATTTTCTCAATCGCCTTGACATCCGCTTCCCAATCCTTTTGAGAATTATAAATATCCTCAAGCTTCCATTTTTCAATTTCAGGTACATCGTTCCTTGAAGAATAAGTAATCATATAGAACTCTCCTTTGGTTAGTTAAGAATCACTTTGAAAATAAATTTTCGACATAATACATACTATAAACGAAAGCGCTTGAAATGCGAGAATTTTGCAACAACAAAAAATCTCTCCTATTCGACAATATTCTCGTTTCTCAGGTTACATAATAAATTAACGCTCGCATTTGAAAAACGTCCATAGCGTTGAATGAAAAAAGCAAATCATAAAAGATTTGCTTCTTTAGAACATTATTCTTTTATATAGGTCCAACCTTCTTCTTGTCTTACCTTTCCAGCTTTCATGAGTCTACCTAATGCACGTTTGAAAGCTGCCTTGCTCATGTCAAATCGTGCAGAAATATCTTCTGGTTCACTTTTATCCCAATAAGGCATTTTTCCACCGCGCACCTGCAGATAGGAATAAATTTTCTCTGCATCTTCATCTAATGTTTCATGAACACGGCCTAATAAAGAAACATTAATCGTTCCATCTTCCTTTACATCAATAATCCGACCTTCTACCTTCTGACCAAGTCGTGGCTCCTGCTTACGCTCTGACTCATGGATAAATCCAATGAAGTTCTCTTCCGTTAATAGGAAGGTCCCAATTTTCAGCAAACGATAGGCCCACCCAGTTATGTTTCGATTAAAATCCTTTCGTGTTGCCTTCTCTGCTACCTCACGCATAATATTTTCTGTTGCCAATTTCCCAAATAAACGCCCATTTTTATCTGCTTTCAACGAACAATACAGTCGATCTCCGATAGTTGGCCACAGACTATGAAGGGCTGGTAGATCATCTTTTGATACAAGAATGTCTTTACTAATTCCAATCGAAACAAAAACACCTAATGACTCTTTTACTTCAACTACCTCAACCCAGTCATATATTCCGATTTGAACAGTTGGTATCGTTAATGTCGCCGCAAGTCTCCCTTGATGATCCTGAAATAAAAAGACTTTTTGGGATTTCTCAGGATCAAATTCCTCAGGAACTTCACTATTATGAAGAAGAACATCTTCCTCACCATTTGTTAAAAAATAGCCAAATGGGGCTTCCCGTTCTACATCTAATGTTACTACAGTTCCAGCTTCTAAACTTGTCATATAAATAAATCCTACTTTCCAATAATGTATTAATGTTTTTTATTAGCGATCAATTATTCCGCTTTTAGCCTTATGGGGCTATAGCGCTCTTTTCTAATTATCATACTGAAACGGTTAAGAGAAAACAATGAAAACATGATTTCCCAATCATAAATTAAGCCTTGTCATTATATCATTGTTTTTCCCCATTAAAGAATAAACAATCACTCCAGGAAGAAGAATATAATTGAAATTAATTAGGAAGGTGAGTTGATTCCCATAAACCGCGAAAAAAACATTCATGTCAACGCTGACCCTCATCTTAATTCCGAATATGAGGGAATTGAAAATGATTCATTCGGAGGACCCACAATGGGCCTTCTTATCGATACAAAAAAAGCAAATAATCCATTTCATGTTACCTCTTTAAGAAAGGATCCTGAAATGGAGAGATTTTCAAAATGGTTTGATGGAAAAATCCCTGGAAAAGAAGGAGATGAAAAACAATGACCCAATCTAAAAGACAACAAGAACGTCAATGGACAGTAAGAAAACAATCCCAGAACCCTCATGGGAAAATAAAATCTTTGGAAGAAATCGCAGATGAAATGACTCCAAATAAAAAGAAATAGGAAATGGATGGAGTGGATTAAGGGCCTATTCCTTTTTTATGTGTTTCCATTGACAGCGGTGTGACACATTTTCAGGCAAAATCTCTTGTTATGTGGTTCCATTGACTTGATTGAGACACATTTTTGACCATAATCCCTTTTGATGTGTTTCCATCGACTGGGGTGACACACATTTTTGAGCAAAATCTCTTGTTATGTGGTTCCATCCACTGGGGTGAGACACATTTTTGAGCATAATCTCTTGTTATGTGTTTCCATCGACCGGGGTGACACACATTTTTGAGCAAAATCCTTTGTTATGTGGTTCCATCGACCGGATTGAGACACATTTTTGAGCAAAATCTCTTGTTATGTGGTTCCATCGACTGGGGTGACACACATTTTTGAGCATAATCTCTTGTTATGTGGTTCCATCGGCTGGGGTGACACACATCTTTGAGCAAAATCTCTTGTTATGTGGTTCCATCGACCGGATTGTGACACATTTTTGAGCATAATCCCTTTTTATGTGGTTCCATCGACTGGATTGTGACACATTTTTGAGCATAATCCCTTTTTATGTGGTTCCATCGACCGGATTAAGACACATTTTTGAGCATAATCCCTTTTTATGTGGTTCCATCGACCGGATTGTGACACATTTTTGAGCAAAATCTCTTATTATGTGTTTCCATTGAACCGGGTGTGACACATTTTTGGGAAAAATCTCTTGTTATGTGGTTCCATCGACTGGGGTGACACACATTTTTGAGCATAATCCCTTTTTATGTGGTTCCATCGACCGGATTGTGACACATTTTTGACCATAATCCCTTTTTATGTGGTTCCATCGACTGGGGTGACACACATTTTTGAGCAATATCTCTTGTTATGTGGTTCCATCGACCGGATTGTGACACATTTTTAAGCAAAATCTCTTGTTATGTGTTTCAATTAACCCAGGTGAGACACATTTTTAAGCAAAATCTCTTGTTATGTGGTTCCATCGACCGGATTAAGACACATTTTCAGGTATAATCCCTTTTTATGTGTTTCCATCAACTGGGTTATTGTCAAAACCAATTATCATCTGGTTTAATCTACTTGAATAAAACAAGCTAATAAATCCAAAATTTAATTAAACAAACGTTTGATTAATTTTTAAAAGTATAAAGGGGAGGCATCATACCTCCCCTTTTCTACTTATAACGTATCAATTAAATCTAATAGATCACTTGCAAATTTGGAATCAATTTTCTTTCCTTTTTGTGCTTGAATCTCATTGGAAAGAGCATTTAATTTTCCTTGTCTAGCGTTTTCGTTTTTTGCCTTTTGAATTCCTTCTACTTTAGCCATTAGGCTATTGTAAATCCCTTTATTTGTAATATACCCTTTATCATATCCATATGTGATCCATTCATCTAAATGATCAAGATCCATTACGACAGTAAGGGTAAATTCTTTAATACTCTCATTCCCCAGTTTATCTATTGCTCGAACTACAATCGTATGATTCCCTACCTGCAGTGAGAATGGCTCAATTTTTATCGGATTAGAAATTTCTTTTCCATCTAGAGTGATTAGAACAGACTCCACTCCACTGCCCTCATCAGTTACCGTAACATACTGTTCATAGGCTTCAGTTTGATAAAAACTTAATTGATCCAAATCATGAATAACTGGACCATCAGAATCAGCTTTTACAAAATGGTCAAAGCTAAGTGGCTTAAGTTGATACACATCTTTAAAAATAGATGAAATTCCAACGATATCTATGACATCTCCATTTTTATATGCTTTTGAGAATTCATCATAGGTTACACCCGTTCTCTCATCCACTCGCACTTTCGTTGTTTTTCCATCTTTCATTGCATCAAATTCAAATGCACGTCCTGCTACAACTAATTGATCGATTTTTACCTGTTTCAGTGTAACAAGCTCGCCTTGATTTTCATTCGTTAGTTCATTCACTGTTTTAGCTTGTGGTAAAGATTTTGTCCCTGTTTTTTCAATCGAAATTAAATTGGCAAGTTCCAATTCACTATTATACAGTTCAGTTGTACCTGTAATTTTTAATACATCTCCGGGCACATATCCAGCTTCATTTTGAAATACATAAATACCTGCTGAATCATCTTGAAGATAAAATCCTTGTCCTCCGAAGACACCTGGTTTTGAGGTAACGACTCCTTCAATTGTTACCGTCTTTCCGACAGTCTCATTTCTTACTTCCTTGATAGAAATTTTCTCTGGTAGACTTGGTTTGTCCTCCGGAAGTGGCTCACTATCTACATTTCCAATCGTTACTGTTTTAGTGACCAAATTTTTGCTACCACTTTTTAAACGTAAGCTTGCAGCACCCTCTTTATTAGGGTTGATGCTTACCGTTAAATCCTTGCTTGCATGACCTGTTTTATCAGCTGTCACCGAGAACTCAGAGCTATAGTTATACGATGTTGGCCATGAACCATCCTCGTTCTGGAATTTAGCAATTTGCTCTCCTCCAGTTAAATATATTCCTGCCTTTAAACCAGTAACTGTTTGTCCCGGTGCTAAATGATCAATTGATACACGAATTTGGAACTCTTGTTTATTAGGTAATATATCTTGATGAACAAATGAATATTCCGCATTTACTTCAGCAGGCTTAGATGACCCGTATGAACCAGCCGCAAATGTAGATGGATCATACCATTTATATCCCGCAGCAGGAGCAGACCATGGTTCTGGCTGTGGTTCTGTCGATTTACTTGGAATCTCCATATCTAGCATTGGTGACACTTCATCTAAAGTAATTCCTGTTTCTTCAAAACTTGTATATTCTTCTTGCTCAGCTAACCAATCAATTAGATTTGTTAATAGAACAGCATCATCTTGTTCTTTAAAGCCATCATATGTTGTTTTCTTCGCGCCATTTTCTTCACGGGTATATTTCGGTGATGAATCCTCTACTGGAGAAGAATCACCAATAAATGCAGCCTTTCCTTTTCCTAATTTGGAAATCGCCACATAAGCCCCTTCATCCACGCCGCCACCAAAGTAAACACCTTGGTCAACCGCATTATTCCATTTATCTCTAGAAGATAATGCTGGAAGATAGACAAGACCTTTAGCATGAGATGGATCAGTAATCGCTACTGTTGATCCTGCATGTACGGCAACGGAGTCAACCCCACTTGTTATTCCAAACGTTTCATTAGGTGAAACAATCGTTGTTGCGTTCACATCACCTACTGCATTGTATCTAAATCGAACACCAAAATGATCTGATAACCAATCAGAGCTTTCTACTCCTTGCATAGCAGCAGAGTTAGCTTCTTCCGCTGTCATTCCTTTTGCTGGGTTATCAAAAGCGCCTCTTCTGTATCCATTAAATACTTCTGAAGCATCCCAACGATTTTTATTACGATCCGCATTATAATGATCAGCAATAAAGAAAATACTTCCACCAGATTCAACATATTGAATCATGGCAGCCTGTTCAGATGCTTTATAAGGAATATTAGCTTCCCCAATGACTAACACATCGTAATCCTTTAAATCATCATACGTAATCGGTGTTGTCTTTCGAAGTTCTTTAACATAATAACCATTTTTAGCAATTGCATTGCCAAAATCAGAAAAGCCACCATCAATAACCCAATCTGCAGCACCAGCTGTTTGGCCATGAGTGTTATCAAATAATACCTTCTTACCATTCGCATTTGTAGGTTTAATCTCTGGTGCAGGATCATTCGGTCCTTCCGCTTGAACAGCATGCATCCCAGTAAGTGATGGCAGTGTTCCTAGAACAAGAATCGCCATGACCACTTTTAAAAACAGACTCTTAACCTTCTTCATGTGTGACCTCCCATAGGAATTTTGTAATATGACACACTTTTTTTACAAGATTCATAGAAATGTGACATACCTATCAATAACTTTATCAGCATTTTTTTATGCGATATATAGGACAAAAGACAGGAAGAAGGAAGATGTCTGGTTAAGGTATAGTTCTAAATGAATAGGTCTTTTTAACCAAAATCAGAATATAAAAAAAAGACTGCCAAAAAACAAAAGATCATCCCCCTATAAAAAAAACAGTATTAAAAATATACTGCATGTGATGAGTTATGATCCTTTTTTGACAGTCTTTCTACTATCAATTATTGAGAGTACAAATAGTTTGTTGCTTTGCTTTTCAATTTTTACGAAAGCAACAAAATAGGATTGCTTTATTCAATTACGGGTAAAACTCTTGTTTCCTTACTCATATCCGATTCACAAAGTGGACATTTCGGATTCTCGTCAAAGGTAAAAGCTTCTCTCATCCACCCCTGGCAGCTTTCACTTGTACATGACCAAACATTCGTTTCAACTTCGGGAACAGGCTCTTTCTGGCCTTTAAAATATGCCATATTCGTTCTTCTCCCTTCTATGTACTATCTTTAGTATAACCTATTTAAAGAAATTAAGATATATTATTGAAATCTTTTTAAGGAATGTTAATATTAGGAATAAAAAGGGGGCTGCCCCAAATTGACACCCCCATTTATGCGTTTATTTTATAACCATGCTGCTCCAACAATAATAAGAAGGATAAACAACACAACGATTAACGCGAATCCTGCTCCGAATCCTCCCCGTGCATAACCATATCCTCCATATCCGCCACATCCGTAACCATATCCGTACATTCTTGTAGCCATCTCCTTTTTATTAAATAATTTTTAATACAGATAAGCTGCTCCAACAATGATTAACAAAATAAATAGGACAACGAGCAATGCAAACCCTGTTCCATATCCAGCTCCACCCATTTATTAACACCTCCTCTGTGCTTTACATTAATAGACTATGGCAATTCGCCTTCAATCGATTGGGGGTTTGACTATTTTTCAAAAAAAAATGGCTCTTTTCTCAAACATTGTTGCTATTTAAGTAAAGTTATAAGTATAAATTCTGCTGTGACATCTAAAAAATACACGCCTAAAAAAAGCAGCGAACACTTTTATACTGTGTATCGCTGCTATTTTATTCTTTTGCTATACATTTGGTCCCTTACACTCTTTTTGCCAACAACATTAATGTCATATCATCCATCGGTGGATTGTGTAGCCCTGCACGTACATCTCGGTAGTAACGTTGTAATGGACTTTTTTCGGATAAACTTCTTGCCCCGACAATTCTCATCGCTAGATCAACAATTTCTACTGCCTTATTCGTTACTGATAATTTAACCGCACTTAGCTCTGGTGAAAGTTGATTTTGTTGTTCTATTGAAGACTCATCCCACATCTTTGCAACCGAATAGAGGAAATGCCGTGATTCCAACAGCTTAAGTTCAATTTCACCAATTTTTTGCTGGATAGCAGGTAATTCGAATATTGGATGCGGCAAACTGTTCGGTTTATAGTTTTTCGCAAAGTGAACAGCTTCTCTCTTTGCAGCTTCAGCAATCCCTAAGTAACATGCTGGGATATGTAATAAATAACCTGTAGCTGTCTTTTTCCTCTGCACCAGTTTTTCAGTCAAATACTCCAATGGAATCTCTACATTTTCCAAAACTAAATCATGACTACCCGATGATCTCATTGCGATGCTGTCCCATGTTTCTTCTACGGATACACCATTTGCTTGGCTAGGAATTAAGAAAAAACCCACTTCATCCGTTTCTTCAATCGTTGCTGAGACTACAAAAAAATCAAGCATTTGAGACATTGTTGCAAATGATTTCCTTCCGCTAATGACCCATGTATCACCATTTTTGACCGCCGTAGTCAGTGGCCTCCCACCTCTTGTGGGGCTGCCTGTTTGTTCTTCCGTTGCACATACATTTAGGAGTGCACCATTTTGCACTTCTCGACAGATAAAAGTAAATAGACTTTCCTTCCATGGTCGGTTTTTTGCTAAATTCATCATCGTCCCCATATGCCAGCCAATGGATAAAGCTGTGGCACCATCTCCAATCGCTATCGCTTCTTGGAATCGAACAAAATCATATAAGGGAATTTCTCCGCCCCCAAACTCTCGTGGAGCAGTAAGTTGTGTATAATTACTATTCTTTAAGTCTTGTATATTTTCAAAAGGAAAACGACCTGTAGAATCATTGTTAGCGGCACGTTGTTTAAAAGCTGGAATAAGGTCATTAATTGCATGCAATCGATCTTCTAAGGTCTGCATTGATAATAAATCCATTGACTACACCTCACCAGTTAAGTTTTGTATTTATTTTATACGTTCTTCAATTAAATTTCCACTAAACCGGTCGGAATTATCAACAAAAAAATATATCGATTCATTTATGACTAATACAAGTTCGTTAACAAAAATGAAAGGTAAAATGTTAAAATAAAAGCAAAAAGGTCGTTTGACATGATTATTCTTTTATTTTTATTTATTTTTGCCCCATTGACCATTTTGATCCATGAGTTTGGACATGCCTTGGGCGCTATGGTGATGAGAGCAACTCATATAGAAATGATGATTGGAACTGGAAAAAAGATTTTTACTTTAACAGGTCGAAAGTGGAAACTCTCCTTACATCTTTTATACTTTCTCGGAGCACATACATCATGTGAGCGCCAACCCTATTTTTCAAAAATTGAACGAATCATCATCAGTAGCTCTGGCCCCTTATTAAATGGCATTGTTGGTTTTTTCCTTCATTATTATATTCCTCTTAATCACTTAATGATTTGGGAACTTTTTGTGCTATTTAATTTTTGGCTCTTCTTGATAAACCTTATTCCCTACCGCATCGGTGGAAAGCCATCCGATGGATATACAATTTTACAATTACTAAAAAGGCGCGACTAACCCGATATCTAAGGGGAAAATTTGCTCTTTGTATCGGGGAGCTAAGCGCGGAGAATCGATTATGGCCGACTTAACCTAAAAAAGGTCGACTAAAACGGTGTTTTAATCAACCTTTTCTAAGATTATATATTATTGTTTTTCTCATTCAGTTCTTTTTCCAATTGTTCAATTTTTGCATCAAATGAACTTCGATCAAATCCCGGATTTGTATTCGTTTCAAGCTGATCCATATAGCGCTTTGTATCCTCGAATCTAGATGATGCCTTCCCGTCCGTAGAATGATCAAGTACTGAATTTACCTTCTTATTTACTTGAATGGCATTTTCACGCCCCATTAATTCTAAACGTTTTATATGCATATCCTTTAATTTCATTTGCATTTCCCTATGCTTCTTCTCAAGGTCCTCTAATTGAACCGAAGTTTGCTGATAAGCTTCTTTTAATCTCTCTGCCTGTGCCTGGTACAACGCCTCTTCATGTTTAGCTGTTTCATGTAATGACATTTCATTTGCTTTTAAAGCAATTTCAGCTTGTTTATTCCGTTTTGCCAGCATTTCTTCTACTTGTGTCAATTCTCTTTGAAACTCTTCTTTCAACATATGCTGTCTTTCAATTAATTTCGCGACCTTATTGGTCTCCTCTTCACTTTCACGAAGATACTTATTTAATAAGGCAATCGGATGTGTATCGTCTTTTTTTTCCATACCAACTTGTAAATCTTCTTTTATTATATTTTTAATTTTTTCAAATAATGTAGTCATATTTCATTCTCCTTCATTTTATTAATGATTTTGCTATATACATGGGGCCTATCTATTACTTGAATTTCCCTTGGATTTCATTCCATTGTTGATCAAAATTTGTGAATGGATCTTTTGATGCTTTTGCTGGTTTTTCTTCCTTTTTCCAATGTTTATAACCTACATATAAAAGATAGATGGCTAAAACCCCTGCTAAGGCAGGAAGATTAGCAAATGTTGCAGATACTCCCATTAAACCGATGATCGCCCATACTATTTTTCCACCTAATGAATCTGATTTAAGAAATTGCTTAAGTGAAAAATATGCGACAATCACACTGATGACCAATCCAATCAAATTCCCTAAACTGGATAAAGCTATAATCCCTAACCCAATACCTATACAAACCATCAAGAATTTTTTCATTTTCATTTCTCCTTTCGATACCTTTATGATAAAGAATTCTCTTAATGTATTTAACGCACCCTAGCTTTATTTTTTTATCAGACCTGCGACCTACGAGACCTTATAATGTTTAAGCAAAAAAAGAAGCATCCTCTTGTGATGCTTCCTGTAAGTTAATATTCATTTAATGAATGATTCCATTTAGAATATAAATAGGTTTTCCCAAGCAAAATTTCAATTTATAATCCTTCCATAGTAGGTGGCTTTTTCCTAAACCCTTTAGTCGTAATAATGGCGTATACAAAACCGATGGCCAGCCATATAAATCCTACTTTTAATGTTAATGGGGAAAGATTAATGAACAGATAAAAACAAATTAAAAATCCTAAAGCTGGGATTAAGAAATATCGGATAAACTTCCTCTCTTTTTTTCGGAAATAATAATATATGATTACAGAAAGATTCACAAACATAAACCCTGTTAGCCCGCCAAAATTCATTAATTCCGCAACAAAGGAAGCCGGAAGAGCAAGAGCTCCTACTACACTAATTACGCACATTAACATAATATTAAGAATAGGCGTTTTATATTTCGGGTGAATATATGTAAAGAATCTTTTCGGTAGTACTTCATCACGCCCCATGCTAAACATTAAACGTGAGGCACTTGCTTGCCCTGTCATACCTGCTGTAAAGGTTGAAACAATAATTGCAATCGTATATACCGTTGCTAGAGCCGCTCCTCCTGCTACCTTAGCAATATCAAAAAGGGCTGTATCTGCTGAACTAAACGAATGAACATCAGGCCATACAAGCTGTGACACATATGCTTGTACAATAAAAATGATGCCTCCTATTAAACATGAAAGAATCGCTGCTTTCCACATATTATCTTTAGGATTAATCGCCTCTTCTGATAATGTTGTAATACTGTCAAAGCCTAAAAATGAGAAGCACGCCATGGCAGCCCCTGCAACAATAGCTGATGTGGCGAACGAACCATCATTAAAAAATGGCTTAATCGAAAGAATGGTAGCTTCACCCTCTCCACCAATAACGGCTTTTATACAAAAAACGACAAAAATGACAACCACAATCCCCATAAAAAGAACAAGAATGTTATTTGTCTTCGCTGCCATCTCAATCCCTAGTATATTAACAAATGTTATGACTGCCGCAATAATCAATACCCAACCCCAATATGGTATTGCAGGGACTAAAGCATTGGCATAAGAAGCACCAACCATAAAGACAATGAGTGGCACTAAAACATAGTCCATAAACATTGCCCACCCTGCAAAAAAACCTAGATGTGGATTAATAGAGCGCTGTGTATAGGAATAGGTAGAACCCGCAACCGGGAAGGCAGCTGCCATACGCCCATAGCTATACGCGGAAAACATCATCGCAATCATAGCAATTAAATAAGCTAGCGGGAGCATACCTTTAGTTGAAACTGCCGCATATCCATAAATATATGCTGGAGCAATTGGTGTCATAAAAGCAATTCCATAGATTACAAGATCTCTTAAATTAAGTACTCTCTTAAACTGCGGATGATTTCCGCTATTATTAATCACGCTCATTTTACAAGCTTCCTCTCATTATGCTTCCTGTGGAGTTTTCTCCATTTGACTAGTAATAAGCTTTATCGTTTCGTTTGTACTCATAACCTTGCAATAAATTTGATTCATAATCATAATTTCGGCATCATGTAATTCTTGTGTTGCTGCACAGCATGCATCCTCTACAAGAATAACTTCAAAGCCTGCATCCGCTAAGCTTCTAACAGTAGATGCCACGCATTGATCAGTAACTACCCCTGTACATACTACCGTTTCGATCCCCATATTTCGAAGTAAGAATTCATAATTCGTGCCACTAAGCACACTATCCGTTGTTTTTTCTACAACAATCTCATCTTCTAAAGGCTTTAATTCGTCAATCATTTCTGCACCATAATGACCGATTGGAAGCAAGATATTATTCCAGCCTGGTCTTCTTTGAACAGGTGAACGGTCACGTCCATCCTTATGATGACAAGCAATTCTACCGAAGGTAACCTCTAATTGATTGCTTCTAAAATACTCTAGTAGTTTTTGATTGTTTGGAATAGCAATATCCTCAAGACGATTATAAAAATACTCCCATTTATCCCACATCCCTTTTTCCCTAGCTACCTCAGCATCACCGAAATCCTTGCTTACAAACTGATTTTGCATGTCGACGATTAAAAGAGCGGTTTTATTCGGATCCAACTTAAATTCCTCATCACCAGCTGGTTCAAATTGATAGTACAAAGTTTGTTGCGTTTGTTTTTCCATTATCGTTTCCTCCTAAACATGTAAATAATTAAAAAAGGATGTTTCATAAAGTTTGTAAAAGTCCAACTGCCGACTTTTACACCCAATACAAGATTCAGCGATTCTAATAAAGCTTGTAGCTCTTTTCTCAGTGAAATGAAGGGTGTAGTGGTCTTTTAGCCGATAGTTATTTGTTAAAACGTTACTTAAATAGCTACAATGTTTGAGAAAAGAGCCAAAAGAAATAACATACGCCCACATGTTATCCCTTTTTTTGGCAATAAAAAAAACTACAAACCAAATCCGAGATGAACTCAGAAAAACGTTGTAGTATTTCTAAAGTCCTCAACCCTTTATCCCATTTGATGAGATAGCACAACTCAATAAACTAGGCAATTTATTGAGACAGTCCTGCAATTATTCACTGCAGACCCAGCATGTAACATCGAGAACTATTACACACTTCGGCGACATTTCCTTCTCTTTAGTATCACAGCACTCTCAAGCTCCTCTAAAGACTGTTAAATATCGCGCCTCTACCTCACTAGACAAAAAGTGAGGTTTATTCAATTATTGTGTTTATTCTAAAATAATAATATTTTAATGTCAATAGCATAAATAATCACTATTTTCTTAGATTACTAAGGTATCCCCCATTTTACAGGCTAGAATACATAGTACACACAAAAATAAATATTATTATTTTTGAAAACTATAATACAGGGTAAATTTAAAAAAATAGAAAGGACACCTTTTTACCATATAGGCTGTCCTTTCTTTCATTTGACTGAATAGATTACCAACCTCTATCTTGCATTCGCTCACTTGCTGCAAGTGTAGAAATTTCTATGCCTTTCATCGCCGTGCCAAGGTTTTTAGACAATTTCGCAATAAGATCATAATCAGTATAATGAGTAGTTGCCTCAACGATCGCACGCGCAAATTTTTCAGGATTATCGGATTTAAAAATTCCTGATCCAACAAAGACTCCATCTGCACCTAATTGCATCATTAATGCCGCATCTGCAGGTGTCGCCACTCCACCTGCTGCAAAATTAACCACTGGAAGTTTTCCAGTTTCTTTAATTTCTAGCAATAATTCATATGGTGCCCCTAAATTTTTTGCTTCTGTCATTAACTCATCTGTCGACATACCTACAACCTTTTTGATTTGTGCTTGCATTTGACGCATATGCCTCACAGCCTCAACAATATTACCAGTTCCGGGCTCACCTTTCGTACGGATCATAGAAGCACCTTCACCAATACGGCGACCTGCTTCGCCTAAATCACGTGCACCACATACAAAAGGTACGGTGAAATCACGTTTGTTTAGGTGATACAATTCATCTGCTGGTGTTAATACTTCACTTTCATCAATATAATCAACACCCATTGCCTCTAAAATACGCGCCTCAACAATATGACCGATTCTTGCCTTTGCCATAACTGGGATTGTAACAGCATTCATTACTTCTTCAATGATCGTTGGATCTGCCATACGGGCAACCCCACCTGCTGCTCTTATATCTGATGGAACTCGTTCTAACGCCATTACTGCGACTGCCCCTGCTGCTTCAGCAATTTTTGCCTGCTCTGCATTCACGACATCCATAATGACGCCACCTTTTTGCATTTCTGCCATCCCTCTTTTAACACGATCTGTACCTAATTGACTCATTCTTCCCACTCCTTTTTTTCTCTTACTCTCAATCAACCTCTTTCTATATTAAGAAAGGAGTTTTTTGACAATAAAAATTATTTTCATCTTAGTGGTAGTATATCGGGGTTTGGATTGGTAAGATATATCCATAACCATTATTTTTTATCAATCCATAAAAGGAGGGATATGATGATAAAAATAGATCGTAAAAATCAAAAACCAATCTGGAAACAATTACTTGATCAAACGATAGAAAATATTACAAGCGGGAAATGGAAGGCTGGCTATAAGCTGACCCCAACTCGGGAGCTAGCTCAACAATTAGGCATTTCTCGTTCAACCGTACAAGCAGTCTATGAAGAGCTTTTCAGCAGAGGCTATATCGTGACATCACGCAGGGGTGGGACAAGAGTTAGTGATTGGAATCCTTCGGTCATTTCAACTGATGAACAAAGCGCATATTATTTATCTCCCCCAGACATCCCTATACTTGAGGAGAGTGTTCAACGATTACAGAAATGGTCTGGAAGCAGAGGGAAAAGTGAAATAAGTATTGATTTTTCCCCCCATGAACCATATATCGATACTCTATTTCAGAAAAAATGGAGACAGTCCTTCATCCATTCCACTTCTGGAGAAGATTTATCTTGCTGGAGTTACGGAAATTCTTTAGGCTATGAGCCTTTACGTATACAAATTCAACATTATTTATCTGTTGAGAGGGGAATTCATGTTGATATAAATCAAATTTTATTAACCTCTGGAGCCCAACAAAGCGTGGACTTAATCTCACAGGCTCTCTTATTAGAAGGAGATACTGTTTCCGTTGAGGATCCAGGATTTCCACCTGCATGGCTTGCTATGAAGTACCGACGTATGAACGTCGTACCTGTACCAGTTGATGAGCATGGGATTAAAGTCAATCGTATTCCAGAATCGTCAAAGCTGATATATGTAACACCCTCTCATCAGTCTGCCACTGGTGTCATTATGTCTTTCAAAAGGAGAAAAGAATTAACAGAGCTAGCAAAGAAAAATCATGCCTGGATTATTGAGGACGATTATGATGGTGAGTTTAGATACAGCGGGGAACCTCTCCCGACATTATATAGTCAAGAACCCGGATGCACCCTTTATCTTTTAAGTTTTTCCAAAATGACTGCACCAGGGGTTCGGATCTCTGCGATTATCGGACCTGTTGAGGCCATTTCACAAATGTCTCGTGTATACGAGCTTACTTCTCGTCATCTTCCGATTATGGAACAACTAACACTCACTCATTTTATTGAGCAAGGCCATTTCACAAGACATATGAGACGCACAAGAAATATCTATCGAAGAAGGCATGAGGCAATGATCAAGGCGATCGCGGACACGAAATTAGAGGAAGTATTTTCCGTTAAAGGGGTAGAAACAGGTCTTCATATGCTGCTTGAGGCGAATGAGGAATTTGATGAAGAGGGGATAATGAAAAAAGCCATTGAAAATGGCATACGTGTCTATCCGCTTAGCCCTTATTGTCTAAAAAGCAAGCGTAAAGGCTTAGTATTAGGTTTTTCTAAAGTGGATGAAGAAACAATTGAATATGGAATTAATCGGTTATCAGAACTCGTTAGAAGTTGATTTCGATACTTTCGAATCAACTTCTTTACTGAATGAGGGGCACTGTTTTCAACCGATATTTGAGATAGTACTTTCCCAAATAGAGGAAAGATCCATGTAAATAGAATAGATCCTTATTATGAATGCGTTCCATTATTTATAATAGCCGTTTTACGTATCTTAGCAGGAAAGAGGCTTCAACTCCCTTAACATTGAAAAAATTTAAGATTTATACATTGAAACGGTATCCAGCTCCCCATACTGTTTCTAAATATTTTGGATGTGCAGCATCTCTTTCGATTTTTTCACGTAACTTTCGAATATGAACAGTAACTGTTGATACATCTGCGACAGAATCTACTCCCCACACTCGTTCGAATAACTGTTCTTTATTTAATACTTGATTGGGGTGCAGAACCAAAAAAGTTAATAGGTCAAATTCCTTTGTTGTAAAAAATACATATTCACCATTAATATGAACTTTGCGAGCTACTTTATCAATTGTAATTCCATGAACATTGATGATTGTTGATACATTCCCACCAGCCAATCTTTCATAACGTGTTAAATGGGCTTTCACTCTTGCGACAAGTTCACTAGGACTAAAGGGCTTAGTAATATAATCATCTGCCCCAAAGCCAAGACCCCGAATTTTATCAATATCTTCCTTTTTAGCTGACACTAAGAGTATCGGAATATCTTTCACTGAACGTATTTTTTGACAAATTTCAAACCCACTAATTCCAGGAAGCATGATGTCTAGAATAATCAAATCATAATTCTGTTCGAGTGCAGATTGGAGACCTTGTTCACCCGAATGTTGGATATCGACACTAAAACTATTTAATTCTAGATAATCCTTTTCTAATTCTGCAATACTTATTTCATCCTCTATAAGTAATATCTTTTTCATTGTTACTCACCTTTTTCCATAGCTTTATTTAACGTAAAACAAATGCTTGTCCCCTGATTTAACTCACTAGTTGCCCAAACCTCTCCTCCATGCTCATTGATTATTTTTTTGACAATGGCCAATCCTAAGCCACTACCACCTGTTTGAGAATTTCGAGACTGCTCTGCACGGTAAAACCGATTAAATATATAAGGCAAAGCTTCAGGTTTAATACCACAACCATTGTCAGTCACTTGAACGACTATATCCTTATCCCTCTCTCTTAGAGCAATAATAATATGCTTTTCACTTTTATCCATATATTTAACACCATTATTTATTAAATTGGCCATAACACGTTTTAGCTTTTCTCTATCAGCAATGACAAAAGTTTCCCCTAGCGTATGGATTAATTCTAAAAGGATACCTTGTTGAAGTAGATCAAGTGATAGCTCCTCTACATAATCCTTCATATATTGAACAAGTTCGATCTTTTCAAATGAAAACTGTTCCTTTTGTAAATCTAGTTTGGAGAATAAAAATAATTCATCTATTAATAGGTCCATATCCTTTGCTTTTGTGTAAACTGTCGTCAAATACTTATCCATTTTTTCTGGCGTATTCGCTACACCATCTTTTATTCCTTCAACATATCCAATAATCGATGTAATAGGGGTCTTTAAATCATGCGAAATATTTGATAATAGTTCTTTTCGATTTTCTTCATATTGGAGCTGTAGGTCGATAGAATCTTTTAATTTGATTCTCATTTCTTCAAACGCTTGATTCAATTGTCCAATCTCATCCTTTGATGAAGGAATAATTTCAAAGTTTAAATCTCCAGATTTTATCCGTTCCGCCCCCTCTCTTAGAATAGATATTGGCTTGATAATACTTCTTGACACTAAGTAATTCAGGACACCAATCATCATAATAAAAAGAAGGAGCAATGATCCTAATAAAATTGGAAATAACTCTTTAGATAACTCAGCGTAAGAACTTACTTTTCTTAAAACAAAAATACTTCCTTTTTCTTTATCTGAAAAGCGGAAATCAAATTTTACATAGATAAAAAATAAACGATTGACTTTTATCGTATCGCGAGAATTTATATTGGTCTCTTCGAAAGGTGGGAGCACTTTCAGTAAAGATTGACCATCAAAGGTAGGTGACTGATAAGTGATTTTAGAGTCCTTTCTTACAATAATGCTTATATCCTTTTGATCGATCTTCCTTACTAGTTCTTGATCCAATAGCTTATCAGGCGTATGCTTGGCCAGAAGCTTTAAATCAAGGAATGCATTTTCCTCTGCAGGGGTTAAAGGCTTTTGAACATAAGTATTTTTGTAAAAATGCTCGATGGATTTTAAATCGCCCGTAATCGAAAATATAATCAAAAAAGTAGCTGCTAATAATAAAACAATTGAAAAAACAATAACTCCAATATAAGACAACAGAAACCTTATTTTAATAGATATTGTCATTCCCTCCTCTCCCTTTTATTCTACAATCAAGAAATGTCATCTGGGTGGTGTTAATTTTAAGAATATCTTAATACAAGAATTAACCAAAAATATTACGGCTTTCTAAAAAACAAATCGATTGTGGAATATTTGTGGCTTTTGTAAAAGCATTATAACAGCGATTCTTATGAAAGTTCGTTCTGTCTAATTCTTTCCATCAAACAAGTTGGGGGAATGGTTCCCCATTCCCTCTTTAAAACTAATATGCTTGTCTTATAAGACTTTATTAATGGGTAAATTCCGGTTTTAACTCTCCCTTATAAGGTTCATGCTCAACGAATACAGTTATATTGCTACCGTCTTTAGCCTTACCAGTTCTTTTATACGTAAATTTATTATTATTAAGCTCGGTCAGTTCAAGTGCTGCACCATATTTATTATCTCCTAAAGAAACATGTGCTCTAATTTTGTTTCCATGCACAATATCGAAATAGCCATAATCTCCGCGACTTTCTCCAGTTTCCGGATTGAAAAATTCATATTTATTCGTCTGACTATCAAATTTTGCAATACTAATAAAGTTCTTATTATATGCTGTTACATCATTGCCCTCTTCATCTAAGACCTTTGTTCCATGCCATAAAGTGTGTGATAAAATCTCATCTCCATCAATGTCTGTTACGATCTCTCCTGTAGAAGTGTCTAACTTCTTGTCTTGATCAGTAAAAGAAAGTTCTTTTTCTTGATATGGAATATGTTCAACAAATACCTCTACCTCATTACCATTAGCGTCTTTGCCCATTCGTTTATATGTGAATATATCTTTATTTAATTCCGTAATGTCGACAACTACCTGATAATTCATTGATTCTGAAATTAATATTCGTTTCTCTCCATCATTAGTGATAAAGAAAGTTCCTTTATCTCCCCTACTATCACCTGTTTTAGCATCGAAAAATTCATATCTACCAGTTTTAACATCGTATTTCGCAAGGCCAATAAAATTTGCATTCTCTTTTGTTAAATCATTATTATCTTTATCATACACCTTTGTACCCTGCCAATTTGTACTACTAAGTATTTCTGCCATTTCTTGGCCTTTAGTCAATTTAGCTTCGGAAGTTTTTTCCTCATTTGTTTTAGTTACTTCAGTTTTTGTTTCTTTCTCTTTAGATGCAGAATCATTTACCTCTTGCTTTGATTGACATGCTGCAAGCAGGACTGCAACCGCAACACATGCTACCATCATTACTTTTAATTTATTCATATATTTACCTCCGTTGTGTGCAACATAAAATTTATAAAGCGGATTTAAACCCCGATGAATCCCTTTTGTAGCAGATCATATAAATGATTTGCAGCGTAATTAGCAGCGAGTAATAACCATAGGTTATTCTTCCTTTTTTACAGACAAAATCATCTCTCCTTATCTATAGTAAAATCATGAACATCCTAATCGTACATCTAACACATAAACTGCCAATAAACTGCATCTTAAAAAAATAGAAAAAAAGGATAAAAATTTTTTAAGATTTATCCAAGGAGATACGATCGGTTACTTGAAGAATTTCTATTGTAGAGGAGGAATCTCAATAATGAATTTGAGGATTTGTAAAATAGCACGGTAAATAATGAGTTAAAGAACGTCAACCTGCTTCATTTTACTGAGAAAGGAGCTTCAGTCTATATCAAAAGTAGTAAAAGCTATAGAGGTAGGAACATCATTGATTAATAGGCTTTAACTTCGAAGATTCTAACGTAGAAGAAAAATGCCTTCTTTAGATGGATCATCTTTCAAATATTTTTCTAAAAAAATAAAAGATGGTTTTAGATAACCATCTTAATAAATCAAAAGTGTTATTCACATCTCTTACGGAGAAGGTGGGATTTGAACCCACGCGGGCAGTTAACCCCTAACGCATTTCGAGTGCGTCCCCTTCAGCCTCTTGGGTACTTCTCCAACATACTTAATTATAATAAATTCAATCTGACCTCTGCAATCTTTTTGATTAAGGAGGAAATCAATAGAATAGTGCTGGATATTTTCGGTTAAATTATTGTTAATTCTGCTCCAGATGAACATGGAAATACTTTCAAGAAAACAGGTGATATTAGGAGGGATATTAGTATTGGAAAATATCGATTTTTTAAATTTCAAGGAAGACTGGACATATATAAAACGGATGATTATTAGTGTAGCTGTCCATTTAGAGGAAAAGCATGACTACATTCGGGAACGTGCTGTAGGAGATCTTATAGATATTATTCAGGAAATGGATAAGCGGGAGCCTAGAAGAGATTATTCGTAAATTACCAATAATTTAATTATTTTGATATAGCAAAATGTGTAAAACTGGTATAGACATCTTTATCACTTTATACTATTCTTACATTACGTAGTTTCTTCGATAAATTTCACCATTTATCGGGCTTACGTAATAAAATTTCTTGAGGTGGGCATTATGCTATCATTTTTACAAAAAATCGGTAAATCACTTATGCTGCCCATTGCTGTACTTCCAGCTGCTGGATTACTGTTACGCCTTGGTCAACCAGATTTACTTGATATTAAATTTATTGCAGAAGCAGGGAATGCTTTCTTCGGAAGCATGACATTGGATCCCGCCAATGATCCTGGAGCAGTTTTTAGCAATTTGGCTTTACTTTTCGCGATAGGAGTAGCCATCGGTTTTGCAAAGGATAATAATGGAGCTGCCGCTCTTGCAGGTGCCATTGGTTATATGGTATTAGTTTTCACTACACACGCGATTGATCCTTCCGTAAATATGGGGGTTCTAGGAGGAATCATTTCAGGGATTGCTGCTGGATTACTTTATAACCGCTTTCATGACATCCAATTGCCTACATGGCTTTCCTTCTTTGGAGGACGTAGATTCATCCCAATTATTACTGCTGTTGTAAGCGTTATAATAGGAATTGTCTTTGGATATGTATGGCCGTATGTCCAAAATGGTATTGATTCGTTAGCTCATTGGATTACTACTAGTGGAGCATTCGGATATGGTGCTTTTGGTTTCCTAAACCGACTACTTATTCCACTAGGATTACATCATATTATCAATACGTTAGTTTGGTTTGATTTCGGAACATTTACAGACGCTGCTGGTGCTGTTTATCACGGGGATATCACAAGATTCCTTCACGGTGACAAAACGGCCGGTGTCTTTACAACTGGGTTCTTCCCAATTATGATGTTCGGATTACCAGCTGCATGTATTGCAATGATTATGGCTTCAAAAAAAGAAAGACGGAAAAAGGTAGCAGGACTATTACTTGGTATGGCATTAACTTCATTTGTAACAGGTGTTACGGAACCAATTGAGTTCTCCTTTATGTTTATTTCACCTTTACTTTACGGAATTCATGCTTTACTAACTGCATCTTCTTTTGCTATTACGTATTTATTAGGTATTCATACATCGTTTAGCTTCTCTGCAAGCTTAATTGATTATATTTTGAATTTTGGGATTGCCCAGAAACCGCTTTTATTAATCTTAGTTGGTATCGTTTATGCAGTTGTTTATTTCGTTGTCTTTTATTTCTTTATTAAATGGCGTGATTTAAAGACGCCTGGTCGTGAAGATGAAGAAGAAGTGACTGATGAAGTGGAAAATGTTACTGGTGATGATAAATATACAAGAATGGCTACGGGATTTTTAGCTGGACTTGGCGGTAAAGAGAACTTAACTAATATTGATAATTGCGCTACTCGTTTACGTCTTGATGTTAAAAATAGCGGAGATGTTAATGACAGTATGATCAAACGCTATGGTGCAAGAGGCGTCATGAAAACGAGTAAAACGAGTGTACAAATTATTGTTGGTCCAGATGTAGAATTTGCTGCCAATGCTTTAAAGAAGCTTTATGCCATGGATCAGCCTCCCGTACCGGCAACATCTCCAATACAAGAGAAGGCTGTCGAAACTGAGGATCAAAAAGCACATGTGAACATGCAACAATTCTCTTCCCCTTTATCTGGGCAGATCATGGAAATTGAAAAGGTTCCTGATCAAGTCTTTTCACAAAAAATGATGGGGGACGGGTTTGGTATTGATCCACAAGATGGTGAAGTATATTCTCCATTTAATGGTATTGTCAAATCAGTATTCCCAACAAAGCATGCAATCGGACTTGAATCCGAGGACGGTCTCGAAGTATTAATCCATATGGGGCTCGATACAGTTAATCTTAAAGGTGAAGGATTTACTGTCTATGTAAATGAAGGTGATCAAATATCAATTGGTCAAAAATTAGCTGATATCGATATTGAAGCCATTAAAAATAAAGTACCATCATTAATCACGCCTGTTGTGTTTACTAATTTAAAAGATGGACAGCAGGTAAAAGTGGTAAAATCAGGTTTCATTCATCATGGTGATAAAGAGTTTTTTGAGATTCGTTAATAATAATCTTTGTTGAAAAGGGCTATAGTGAGATAGCCCTTTTCAAATTTACTCTACTTTTTTCAATCGTTCTGGAAGACTTTGAATAGATTGGACAACTGCATCTAGCTTTGATTCAATTCGATAGAGAAGATACAGGGTCACAATGATTGGAAAGCCTACCTCACTGATGAAAGGCATGAGTTGGTCCACTTGTTGCCACTCCTCCCATTAGTAATAAATAAAGGCCCGTCCATTGTGGACGCAGACCTTTACATTCAAGCTTAGATTAATCAATCATAATCTCTGTGATATTATTTTCAATCAATCTAGCCCCCTTCAATTCCATATATGCTGAACCATTTGAAGTACGAAAGACATTTGATTCAATAATATCTGCCATCGCAGCCTTTACCTGATCTGTATCAACTGGTTCAATTGGAGCTTCTATTGAAATTCTTGCCGTTTTATTATCATCAGTCGTGAATTGTAATTCTAAAGTTTTCAAAACTATCACCTCCATATTAGTTAATAAGTGAACGAATCTTACGCTTTAACATCTGAGCTGTCATTTCTCTCAATACTAAAAAAATTCTTCTGAGATAATGAGCCGATTGCTTGTGCAGCTTGCAGAAGTTCATCTGGTGTGGCTTCAAGACGAACATTGTTGAAGGTCCTTGATTGATAGACTGGCTTGCCATTATCGTCTAAACCATTGTCAAAAACTAATTTTAAGCTTGAACCCTTTAAAAGTACCTGTGCCATGTTGTTCACCTCCTTTCACTACTTATATATAAGTGAAAGGAAAAAATAGACACCCCAAAAGAAAATAAAATAAAAAAAATCAGTGAAGAAAGCATCCTCACTGATTAGTTTTATTTGCTCTTTTTTTTGTTCATTATTTGCTTAACAATAAGTATTGCTAGTAGTGCGCCTCCTGAATCTAGTAACACATCTGTGACTGAAGCTGTCCGATTTGGTACAAGTGATTGATGATATTCATCACTCGCTGCAAACAAAGTTGTTAAAAACCAAGCAAAAAAGAGCTTATTTTTTCGAAATGCAAAATATAACAAAATCCCTAATAACCCAAAAATACAAATATGGGTTAGCTTTCGAATAATGAAATTTAACACTTCTGCTGCGCCACCATTCAATCCGATTACACGCTCGATCCAATCTTGCGTATTAGATCCTGTTGATTCTGGTGAAGCTGTGAAACAATAAATAATCACACATAAAATGATGGCTATAGCCCACCATATCTTTTGCTTATTCATCCAATCCTACCTTTACATTAAAGTGAGTTTAATATTTCGATTCCTTCGTTTCGGGGGCTATTAACAAATTCAGAAATAGGATATATATCCATTGCAGTTGAATCATAGGGGATTAATAAAGACTTTAATTGGTCTTCATCCTGAATTTTACGATCAAGCCATTGCCGCTCTGACTCCTTTGTTAAAATAACAGGCATTCGATCATGAATATCAGCCATCAATTCATTGGCCTCCGTCGTAATGATTGTACATGTTTGTATTATTTCACCTGCTTGAATCCAGCGATCCCAGAGTCCTGCAAAAGCAAATGGTTGTTTATCTTTTAAAAAAATGTGAAATGGCTGCTTCTTATTTCCATCCTTTTTCCATTCATAAAAACCATCAGCTATTACTAAACATCGTCTCCTTGCTAGCAATCGTTTAAAGCTTGGCTTTTCATGGATTGTTTCCGCCCTAGCATTAATCATTTTATACCCAATTTTTGGATCATTCGCCCAAGATGGAATAAGCCCCCAACGTAAATACCCGCCTCGCCTTCCATCTTCCCCTTCTATAACCGCTAAAACATCCTGACTTGGAGCAATATTAAATCTAGGTAAAATTTCAAACATATCACCATTAATAAGCTCAAACTGATCCAATAAAATATCGATATTTGAATACAAATTAAAACGACCGCACATACAATCCCTCCTGTGCACCCAACTTATTTTAACTTATTTGCTCTTTTTTTTGAAAGACACTTTTCGGATAGTTTGCAACCTGAAAAAAACAAGCCACATTCTTTTACTAAGGCTGTTTTCGTATAGTTTGTGGCCTTTGTATAAACCCAACTACCCGCTTTTACTACCAATAAAGGACTCTAGCAGGTCTTACAGAGATTGCAGCCTCAAATTTACTAGCAAAAAAATTCTAGAAAATAGAGGATTTACAAATAACTTATCGAATATTCATTAAATATACATATTTTAGACACAAAATAGACAATTTATTTATGAAAGGTGGATTTTTCTATGACTGTACGAATAAATCTATATTCATTTTTATTAGCATTCATTAGCATACTTCTTTTTACGTTTGTTTATCTTTTTGATTTTCCCGCTACAATTACCGCCATTCATCCACTATACATTACCTTTATATTATCACTAATCACATTCTATCTCAGCATAATAGGCTTATTTTCAGTTAAGGATTGGAAATCTGGAGTACGCAGTCTTTTGTCTATTATTATCTCTTTAGGCCTTATTGCTGTACAACTATCCATTATTATATTTTAAGGATCATGGGTCAATTAAATCCTAAAGAGCATTTTTTGACTTTCTTTAGTGCTTTTGTCCTTTATAAAAAATCCCCTTATTCTATAACCTGCTCAAATGATACACAACCTAAAAAAGCTGAGAGAATCTAATTTCAAACATTCTCTCAGCTTTTTATTCATTCAATAACCTATTTACTATCATTATAAAGATGACAACTTACAAAATGTCCTGGCTTTGCTTCTTTCCAGTCTGGTTTCTTCTGTGCACAGATGTCCATTGCGTGGCGGCAGCGAGTTCGAAATACACAACCGCTTGGTGGATTGATTGGACTTGGAACATCTCCTTGTAACACGATCCGTTCCCGTTTCAACTTCGGATTTGGAATTGGTACAGCCGATAATAATGCCTGAGTGTATGGGTGAAGTGGCTCCTCATAGAGTTCTTCACTCTCACAAAGCTCCATCATATTTCCTAAATACATAACAAGGATACGATCAGAAATATATTTTACCATTGAAAGGTCATGGGCTATAAATAAGTAGGTAAGACCCATGCTTTTCTGTAAATCTTTTAACAGGTTTACAACTTGGGCTTGGATTGAAACATCCAGAGCTGAAATTGGTTCATCACATACGATAAATTTAGGATTTAATGCAAGTGCACGAGCAATTCCAATCCGTTGACGTTGCCCTCCACTGAATTCATGTGGAAAACGATTGATATGTTCAGGGTTCAAGCCGACTAGTTTTAATAATTCAAGGATACGCTCACGTTTCCTTTTTCCAGTTAATTCTCCATGAATGGTTAGTGGTTCACCAATAATTTCTTCTACAGTCATTCGTGGATTTAAGGAAGCATATGGATCTTGGAAAATCAGTTGAATATCTTTGCGAATTTTCGCCATTTCATTGCTATTATTATCGTAAATATTTTTTCCATTATAAAGAACTTCCCCTTCAGTTGCCTCATATAAACGAATGATCGTGCGACCCGCTGTTGATTTTCCACAACCACTTTCACCTACAAGCCCAACTGTTTCTCCTGGATAAATGTCTAAATTTAAATCATCCACTGCCTTCAATGGTTGACCACCAATATTGAAATACTTTTTTAAGTTTTTGATTTCGATAAGAGGAGTAAGAGTGCTCGTCTCGTTTGTTTGATTGGCTTCCATTGTTTTCGAATTCATCTTTTCTCCTCCCTATTTCCCGCTTGCCTTTTTCATCGTCGCCATTGGATGATGAAGCCAACAGGCAGCTGTTTGTCCTTTATCAACCTCTTCTAGCTCAGGTGAATAATCTTTACAAATCCTCATTGCCATTTCACATCTTGCATAAAATGAACAACCCTTCGGTGGATCTAACAGATCTGGTGGTGTCCCAATAATTGGAGCAAGTGGTTCTTTTTTATCCATATCCAGTCTAGGGACTGACTTTAACAGTCCTTTTGTATACGGATGCTGTGGCTTTTCAAAGATTTCTTCAACCGTTCCCGTTTCTACCACTTTTCCAGCATACATAACGATTACACGGTCACACATTTCCGCAACGACACCCAAATCATGAGTGATTAATATAATAGAAGTTTCCGTTTTTTGTTGTAGATCCTTCATTAACTCTAAAATTTGTGCTTGAATAGTTACATCCAAAGCTGTTGTCGGTTCATCAGCAATTAATAATTTCGGGCGACAGGCAAGTGCCATAGCAATCATTGCCCGTTGTCTCATACCACCGGAAAATTCATGTGGATACTGGTCTAATCTTTTTTCAGGTTGTGGTATACCAACTAGTTCAAGCATTTTCCTGGCAACTTCTCTCGCTTCTTTTCTAGGAATCTTATTATGCTGCAGGACTGCCTCCATAATTTGATTACCAATTTTACTTGTTGGATTCAAAGAAGTCATCGGATCCTGAAAAATCATACTGATTTCATTTCCACGTATTTTTTGCATTTCCTTTTCACTCTTTGGAATCATATCTGATCCATTGAATATAATCGATCCACTTTTATAATTAGCAGGTGGTGTAGACAATAGCTTCATAATCGATTTTGCCGTTACACTTTTTCCACATCCTGATTCTCCAACAATACCAACTGCTTCCCCATGTTTCACTTCAAAACTAACGCCACGAACCGCTTGGACTTCACCTGCATAGGTCCCAAAGGAAACATGTAAGTCTTTAACTTCTAGTAAATTACCCATGGTGATATCCTCCTTTACCTTCATATTTGACCTTTTTATCTCGGATCAAGTGCATCTCTTAGCCCATCTCCAAAGACATTAAAAGCAAACATGGTTAACGAAATTAAGATTGCTGGAATTAAGAGTTGATAGAAGTTTCCTATCAGAATGCTTTGAAGTGCATCACTTGCCAATGTTCCCCAGCTAGCTTGTGGTGCTGGAATACCTAACCCTAAGAAACTAAGTGTTGCCTCACCGAAAATTGCTGTCGGAACTGTTAATGTAATATTAACGAGAATGGGTCCCATTGTATTGGGGATCATATGCTTTCTTAATATCCAAGACGTTTTACCTCCTGCTAATTGAGAGGCATGAACATATTCAAATTCTTTCAATTGTAATACTTGTCCACGAACTAGCCTAGCCATTTGTATCCAGCCGGTAATGGTCATGGCGACAATTATGGAAAACATTCCACGTCCTTCTTCCGGGAATACAACCATGATTAAAATAACCATTAACAGATATGGAATCGCATACAATACTTCAGCAATTCTCATCATAATATTATCTGTTTTCCCACCTCTTAATGCTGAGATTCCTCCATAGATAACACCTATAATAAAGTCAATCACAGCTGCTGCGAGACCAATAAACAATGATATTCTTGCTCCTGACCATGCACGAGTAAATAAATCTCGTCCCAATGTATCTGTCCCAAACCAATGCTCAGCACTTGGTTTTAAATTCTTTTGATCTAGATGCATTTCATCATATTTATATCCATTCAAATGTGGACCGATAATTGCCATAATTATTAACAGAGCAATAATAATCAGGCCAATTAAAGCTAATTTATTTGCTTTTAATCTTCTCCATACGCCTGACCAATAAGAAGTAGTCGGTCGGGAAATTTTTTCGGCCTCTTTAAAATTATCTTCTGCTGGTAAAAACATCTCTTCAGTAAATTTTAAGTCATTTGCCATTATTTGCTCTCCCCCGAAACTTTAATTCTTGGATCGATCCATGTGTAAGCAATGTCAACAATGAATATCAGCAAGATAAGAATCGCACTATAAAATACTGTAGAGCCCAGTATCACAGGATAGTCCCGATTGAAAATACCTTTTACGAACATTTCACCCATCCCTGGGATACCAAAGATATTCTCAACAATAAAGCTACCTGTAACAACATTGGCAATTAATATTCCTAACACAGTAGTAACAGGCAGAATCGCATTTCGGATGGCATGTTTAATAATAACCATGCTTTTTCCTACGCCTTTTGCCTTTGCGGTTAATATATAATCTTGCCCGAGCACCTCCAGCATACTTGAACGCATCAGTCTTGCAACATAAGCCATCGGCATTAAAGCTAAAGATATTGAAGGTAGAATGGTATGTGCCCATGATTTCCATTGAGCAACAGGGAACAATTTCCATTCAACAGCGAAGTAGTTAATTAAAATTGTTGCTAGAATAAAGTTTGGGATAGAGATTCCTAAAATCGCTAAAATCATAGAAAGATAATCAGGCCAACGGTTTTTAAATAAAGCAGCAATAACTCCGAAAATGATCCCAAAAGGAATGGCGATGACCATTGCCTGCAATCCTAAATGTAAGGAAATTGGAAATCCTGTTCGAATATAATCGTTAACAGTAATGGATTGTGACTTTAATGAAGGTCCAAAATCAAATTGTAATAGCCCTTTTAAATATAAGAAGTATTGAACAACTAAAGGCTTGTCCAAATTATAATAGGCTTGAAGATTATCAAAAACGGCTTTTGGCATTACCCCTTCCTTCGCAAATGGATTTCCAGGAATACTATGCATAATGAAAAAGGTAATGGTAATAACTGCCCAGATTGTAATGAGTGCCATTACTAATCTTTTTATAGAATATTTTAGCATGCATATTCACCCTCTCTTAAGAAAAAGCAGGGGTATGTCTTGTTGACATACCAACTGCTTTCATAGTTTTACTTCTCAATATCTGCATAGATGTATTGAGGGTATCTGTTAATAGGTGTAAAGAAACCTTTAACATTTTCTTTTAAGACATAAGGTTTTGTATAGAAATAGATTGGAACAATTGGCATTTCATCCATTAGGATTTTTTCTGCATCATGCATTGCTTTCATACGAGTTTCTGTATCCATAGATGTTTTAGCAGTTTTGATCAGTTGATCATATTCTTTATTGCTCCAGTCAGCATCATTATATGCACCATCAGTTACCCAAAGATCCATAAATGTCATAGGGTCTACATAGTCTCCAACCCAACCTGCACGTGACATTTGATATTCTCCAGCTTTTTCACGATCAAGTTTAACTTGGAATTCAACATTCTCTAGTTGTACTTCAATACCTAAGTTTTCCTTTAACATTGCTTGAACGGCTTCAGCAATCTTTTTATGTCCTTCGTTTGTATTATAAAGGATGGAGAATTTAGGCATTTTATCCATACCTTCTTCTTTAAGTCCTTCTTCTAAAAGCGCTTTTGCACCCTTTAGATCCTCTTTAAATAAATCTCCGCCATTTTCTTGGTAATCACCATTATCTCCTTCTGGAATTCCTGGTGGTACAACAGAATAAGCAGGTTGTTGTCCGCCTTGAGCAACATTTTCAACAATAGATTTACGATCGATAGCCATAGAAATTGCTTTTCTTACTTTTACGTTGTTTAATGGTTTAACTTTTGTATTTAAGTTGTAGTAGTAAGTAGATAGATCTGGTCCATTATGATATTCTTTCTTCCCATCAAGAGTAGGTAAAACATCTTGTGGTAATGGATAAACCATGTCTAACTCGCCGTTTTGATACATTTGATATGCTGTTGATTCATTATCGATAACAGCAAAGTCTACTTCATCAAGCTTGATCTTATCTTTATCATAGTAATTTTCATTCTTCTCTAGCTTTAAGCTTTCCTTATGCTTCCACTCAGTTAACTTGAATGGTCCGTTAGATACAAATGTATCTGCTTCTGTATACCATTTAGGTGTTGCTTCTTGTACCTTTTTATTTACAGGATAGTACGTATAGAAAGATGTTAAATCAATGAAATACGGTGTTGCTTCTTTCAATTTTACTTCTAATGTTTTATCATCAAGTGCTTTTACTCCTACTTTGTCCTCTAACGCTTTTAACTCATCTGCTGATAATTTCTTGATGTCAGCACTGTTGTATTCCTCTCCACCTTCAAGATAGTAAAGTTGGTAGGCATAATCAGCTGCTGTATTAGGATTTAAAGCAAACTTCCATGCATATTCGAAGTCACCCGCTGTTACTGGGTCTCCATTTGACCATTTAATATCATCTTTAAGATGGAATGTGTAGGTCTTACCATCTTCACTTATTTCCCAACCTTCTTTTGCCATTCCGTCTACAATTTTTCCTTCAGGTGTTTTCTTTGTTAATCCTTCAAATGTTCCCTCTAAAATCCATGAGTCATGAGTTCCTTGTGCTTTACCAGGATGAAGCGCACCAGGTTCTTCTGTATTATTCAAATGAAGTACTTTTGGTCCTGCGTTTTCTTCCTTTTTCTTGCCGCTATCACCATCACCTGATTTCGATGCTTCTTCCCCACCGAAACAACCTGCTAGTAAAAGCATAGCTGCTAGGAAAACCGCAAAAAATGAGAAATATGACTTTTTCTTCAAGCTCTTTCCCCCCTATTTTTTTAGGTATTTCTAAAGTTATGAGTCTACATGCCCAATATAAAACTATTAGAATTCTTTCGTCTGTATTCCGATGGTCGAAAAATTTTTCTCAAAAAACTTTACGGAAGACGAAATATATCATAAATAGCCATTTATTGTAAGCGCTTCAAACATGCAAACTACATAAAAGGATAAAAAATTTTGATTATTTTTTATCCTATGATATTTCAAAATATACCTCAATTTTAAATTATCTGTCAATAATTTATTCAAATTTTGTTGAAAATTGCATAAAGATGAAATATTTAATTAATTATGGTTATCTCACGTTCCCTTTCTAGTAAACTAGTCATATTCAATATATATTAAAGAAGTACAATAGGCCTATAAAACAAAAAACAGGCTCACCTGCATAGAAATTATGCAGAATGACCTGTCTCTTTCAAAAACTCTCTATTGCTTTATCCAAATAAATTACTAAAGAAATCAGCTATTGCTTGAAATATCTTTTTGAAAAAGTCTGCAACTCCTTGCCAAAATCCTTTATCACTAGCTACATCCTTTAATTTTTCCTTAATATTGTTGGCAATATCCCCTAGCTGACTTTTCATATTATCAAAATTGATGTTAAGATCTCTCATTCTATCAAATAATTTTACGAGAAGCTCACGATCCTTTGGACTTAGCTCAATTTTTAATGATTTTAGCTTTTCATCAATTATTTTTTCAATATCTTCTTTCGTCGCAGGGTTTTGATCTGCTATTGCCTGTTTAATTTCCGTTAAAAGCTGGGTAACCTTTTCTTGATCCATTCCTTCTTTTTTTGCTAAATTTGTAGCCAAGTCTAGCTCATCATTAGCGACTTCCATACGATCCTTGTTAAGATCTCCTCCACCTTTATCATAGGCTTTATAAATTCCTACAAGAGCAGAATGGCCGCTTACCTTGACAGGAGAAGCAACCTCAACATTTGCATCCTCTACTCCTGCAGTTAATAACGCATTCGCATACATTTCTTCCGTTACCTCTGTAATATTATCAGGTGTAACGATGGAAATAGCTAGCCCCTCACCCTTTTCTTTTCTAGTAATTTTTGCTGAAGAATACAAGTTTGAGTGGGGATCCCCGTTAATATATTTAACAAGATCATCAACCGTCACTGTAACCTCATTTACCTGACTACTATCATTTACGCCTAATAGCTCTTTTACCTTTTGTTTTTGGTCTGCTGATAATTTTTCACCGTATACAACAATAGGTGCACCAAACTTTTCATTTATGCTATCACTATTATCATTTGTAGATGCCTTAACAACACTATTCAATCCAATCCCAAACAGAAAAATAGCAACTAGGATTATTTTACTTATTCGTTTGATCATCATTTTCTACTCCTTTTATTTTCAGAGTGATCCTCCTATAAGGTTTGTTATCTATAACCTTATAAGACACACTATTATATAAGACGGATTTCTATTCTTTTTTGTTTCATTTTTTTACTAATGGACAAATCATCATATTTTTTATTTGCCTGCATAACTTATTAATAGGTGATAAATATATGAGAAGAAAAAGAAAACCTCTTTTAAAAATGATTGTCTTCATTAGCATCTTTATATTGTTTTGCCTACTATTATATGTCATCTTTTCTCAATCAGCAAAGGACCGTGCGACTAGTTTAGTAGATGACTTTTATCAATATGAAAAATCAGGAAACTTCGGTGGTTCATGGATTCTCTTCCATCCATTGATGAAGAAAAAATTCAGTCAAGATGATTACATCCAAAAGAGAGCCCACGTTTTCATGCAGGACTTTGGTGTAAAAACATTTAGCTATACAGTAGGAAAAGCAAAGCATCTGAAAAGCTGGAGATTTTCCAAAGAGAGTCCTAAACTAAAAAATGTTTATCAAGTTCCTATTACGCAAACATTTAAAAGCACTTTCGGAAATTTCACCATCCATCAAAATGTATACGTAGCAGAAAATAAAGATAAATGGACCATTCTCTGGTCCTATGAAAAGTAGAGCCATTAGTATCCTCTCACTAGTGGCTTGATTTATGCTCTTTTCCCAAATATTGTTGCTATATATGAAAAGTTTTTACTAATAAGACCACTTCACCTCTCTGTTCTCTGGGAAAAGAGCTACAAACTACAAAAAAACCGCTTCACCCTTTTTTACGGGTAAAAGCCGGCAGTTGGGCTTTTACAAAAGCTACAATCATTACGAAGAAAATTTATTTATGCTCTTTTCCCAAATATTGTTGCTATATATGAATAGTTTTTACTATTAAGACCACCGCACCTTTCTGTTCTCTGGGAAAAGAGCTACACACTACAAAAAAACCGCTTCACCCTTTTTTACGGGTAAAAGCCGGCAGTTGGGCTTTTACAAAAGCTACAATCATTACGAAGAAAATTTATTTATGCTCTTTTCCCTTATATTTTTGCTATTTATGAAAAATTTTTACTAATAAGACCGCTTCACCTTTCTATTCTCTGGGAAAAGAGCTACACACTACAAAAAAACCGCTACACTTTTTTTCTCTAACAAAATACTAATAAAAAAGAGTTGTTTGTAAGCGCTATCTTGTTACAATAGATTTATATAATATTTAAATCATTCGAAGATTCTTTTCTTCTTTACTAGTCTATTGAACATTGAAAAATGAATGAAGTCATTGTTCAACATTCCTTCATAGATACATGTACTAATAACATACAAATAGAACATGGCCATTCTATATAAAAACAAGGGAGGAATTTTGTGAAGAAGACAAAAAACAGATGGTTGATTGCCTTGTCTGGAGTTGGGATTCATATTTGCATCGGCTCTGTATATGCCTGGAGCAATTTTACCAATCCATTAATTCAAGAATTTGGCTGGTCTGCCAGTCAGGTACAAATGACCTTTAGTGTTGCCATCCTCTTCTTAGGTCTCTCTGCTGCATTTTTAGGTCATTTTGTAGAAAAACATGGGCCACGGAAAGCGGGATTACTTGCATCCATCTTCTTTGGAATTGGTGTTTTCGGTTCTGGTTTTGCTGTTCATGCCGGATCCTTGCCATTACTTTATCTTTTTTATGGAGTATTAGGGGGAATTGGTTTAGGTGTTGGCTACATCACTCCTGTATCCACCTTAGTAAAGTGGTTCCCTGACCGCCGTGGCCTTGCAACTGGCCTTGCTATTATGGGATTTGGCTTTGCCGCTGCGATTAGTAGTCCGATCATGGATGCACTTATTAAAGGATTGGGAACCGCTAATGCGTTCTTCATCCTAGGTATTGGCTATTTTATCATTATGACATTATCTTCACTTTATCTTGAAAAGCCTGCAGAGGATTGGAAGCCTAAAGGATTTTCGGAGCAAAATAGGCGAAAAAAAGCTCGGGTGACTACCGATCTATCTCAATTAACTGCAAATGAATCGATAAAAACGGCACGTTTTTATTATTTATGGTTCATGCTATTTATTAACACAACTTGTGGAATTGCCATTCTTTCTGCAGCTAAGCCGCTAGCTCAGGAAAGTATCGGGCTAACAACAACGGAAGCAGCTGCACTTGTTGGAATCCTTGGTTTATTCAATGGCTTTGGTCGCTTAGGCTGGGCATCCATCTCAGATTATTTCGGACGTGCGAATACGTACACAACCTTCTTTGTTTTACAAATTATTTTATTCGCTGTTCTCCCACATACGACTATTTCCATTATGTTTCAAATCATGCTAGCGATTATTTACACATGCTACGGTGGTGGTTTTGCTACCATTCCTGCCTTCATAGGTGATTTATTTGGAACCAAACAATTAGGTGCTATTCACGGATATATTTTAACCGCTTGGGCAGCAGCTGGATTAGCCGGACCATTATTTGCTGCCTGGATTAAGGATATTACTGGAACCTACGCAAATAGCTTAACTTTTTTCTCAGGATTATTCATTATCGCATTTATTATCTCCTTAATTATTCGTATTGATATTAAAAAGCTAAGAGAGAAAAAGATACAACAATCAACGACAAAAACCGCATGAACTTGAACACAAATAAGAAGGAAAGGTGGATAAAATGGGAAAAACAAAACATCAAGGTCCAATTAAACTACCAAAAACACCTGATCCGAAGCTTTGGGTCAGTCCTATTCCTTTTGGTCTTGGAAAAATAAAACCAAAGCATATTCGAGATACGATGAAGGTCGTCTGGGAAAATCGTGACAATCTTCCCTACGCAACAAGGATACTAACACAGGGAGTATGTGATGGATGTGCATTAGGGGTAGCTGGTCTAAGAGATCAAACTTTGACAGGTCCCCATGTTTGCACAACACGTTTAAATGTTCTTCGTTTAAACACGATGCCTGCAATGAAAGAATCTATTATTCATAGTGATATAGACGAACTACAAAAGTTTAGCAGTGCAGACCTTAGAAAACTAGGTAGGATCCCCTATCCCCTTTCAAGAAAAAAAGGAGAAAAAAGGTTCACTCGAATTTCTTGGGATGATGCATTAAACCGAATATCCAAAAAAATAAAAACCATTGATCCAAAACAACTTGCCTTTTTCTTAACATCTAGAGGGATAACAAATGAGGTATATTACACTGCAGGCAAAATGGCTCGATTTCTAGGCACGAATAATATAGACAATGCGTCGAGGATTTGCCATTCACCAAGTAAAACTGCCTTGAAACGCTCACTTGGTATTGGTGCATCGAGTTGTAATTATCAAGATTGGATTGGGACCGATGTTCTTATCTTTTGGGGATCTGTTGCAGCAAATAACCAGCCAGTTTCGACAAAGTATATGTATGCAGCCAAAAGAAAAGGAACGAAAATTATATGTATTAATCCATACCGTGAACCTGCTATGGATGGCTATTGGGTACCTTCTATTCCTGATTCTGCCTTATTCGGGACAAAGCTTGCTGATGATTTTTATCAAGTGAATATCGGTGGAGACATCGCCTTTATGAATGGGGTGATGAAGCATTGGTTCGAGATGGAAGAAAAAGAAGTAGGATCTGCTATTGATCACCGTTTTGTTAACGAGCACACAATTGGTTTAGAAGAACTCAAAGCGCATATAGCAAAGCAAGACTGGGAGCTATTGGAACATTCTTCTGGGCTCTCGAAACAAAGAATGCTGGAATTTGCACAGTTACTCGCAAACGCCAAAAGTGCTGTATTTGTCTGGTCTATGGGCTTAACACAGCATCGATTTGGGACGGATAATATTTCACAAGTCGCCAATTTAGCGATGCTCCGTGGTTTCATTGGTCGTGAACATTGTGGTGTTATGCCAATCCGTGGTCATTCAGGGGTTCAAGGTTCTGGTGAAATGGGAGCCGATCCTTTTGTCTTACCTGGTGGAGATTTTGATGCAAAGAATATTGAACGCCTTGAAAAGATATGGGGTTTTGAAATTCCTAAATGGCAAGGTGATATTGTTGGCGTTTCGATTGAAAATGCCATGCTTCCTGAAGACCACGAGCGACGATTGAAGGTATTCTACACCTCAGGTGGAAATTTCTTAGAGACGATGCCCGATCCGACGTTCGTCAGAGAATGCTTATCCAATGTAGAACTTCGCGTTCATCAAGATATTATTTTCAATACATCCACGTTAGTTGAAGCAAAAGAAGAGGTTATTGTTTTACCTGCAATGACACGTTATGAACAACCAGGTGGTGGTACATCTACATCTACTGAGCGGATGGTCTACTTCTCCCCAGAAATTAAAGGGCCACGAATAGAGGAAGCCCGTTCAGAATGGGAAATCTATGTTGATTTAGCTTCTCGGATTAAACCAGAAGCAACGAAATATTTAAATTTCACATCTGCCGAGCAAATACGTAAAGAAATTGCAGTAGCCAACCCAAATTATGATGGAATTCAATATTTAAAGGAAAAAGGCGATGTTTTCCAATGGGGTGGTGCCTGGTTATGCGAAGATGGAGTATGTCCTACTGAGGATGGACGTGGACATTTGTTAAGCATTGAACTCCCTGAGTTACGAAAGCCACAAGGACATTTTTATGTGACTACACGTCGAGGGAAGCAATTTAATTCAATGATTTACAATGAAACTGATTCCTTTAACGCGGCAGACCGTTATGATGTGCTCATCAATGCAGAGGACGCAGCTGATTTAAATGTATCCGAAGGTGAAGCAATTGTTCTATTCAATCAATATGGATATTTTCACGGTCGTGCCAAATTTGCGGATACGAAACGAGGAAATCTTCTACTCTTCTGGCCTGAAGGTAATGTTCTTATTCCAAAGGGCGTGTATGAAGAATATGCAGGGATACCTGAGTATAATACAGCTGTTATTGTGGAAAAAGCAGAAACCTATCATGCCCATAAAGATACAAAATACATTGAAAAGCGAATTGAAGATTTGGAAATGGAAATTAGTTAACGCCCTTCCTCGCCTGGCATACTTTCAGTTAAAGGGATACACATTTATACAATTTAAGGGAAAGAGGGGGTGCCATGAAAAATATCATTACACACACAAAGACACTTAAATATAATGATGGAACATTAACAAATATACAGGATAATATCGCCATTGAATTTCCTTTAACGATTATCATTGATGGAGAGGAATTTGCGACGATGGTTTGCTCCCCCACCCATCTAGAAGAGCTCGTTATAGGGTTTCTAGCGGCAGAAGGTCTAATACGACTCTCTTCTGATATTGAGCATCTTTCTATCGATGAAAGTCTTGGATTTGCCTATATAAATTTAAAAAACAAGCAATCTATTAATAAGGATTTCTATTCGAAACGTTTTATTGGATCTTGCTGTGGAAAAAGCAGACAATTTTACTTTCATAATGATGCAAGAACAGCAAAGACGATTCAAAGGACTACCACCTTAACCATCGATCAATGCTTTCATCTAATGAAACTAATGCAAGAACAATCAACTGATTTCAAACAAACAGGCGGTGTCCATAATGCGGCACTATGTACTTCAGATGAATTAATCATTAGTCGTACCGATATTGGTAGACATAATGCACTTGATAAAATTTATGGATATTGTCTTCAAAAGAAGATGCCCCGAGCAGATAAAGTCCTCGCCTTTAGTGGTCGTCTTTCTTCTGAAGTATTATTAAAGGTGGCAAAAATAGGCATAGGAATTATTCTTTCCAAATCTGCTCCTACAACATTAGGAATTGACCTTGCAAATGATTTAGGCATTACGATGGTAGGATTTATTAGACAAAATCAATTAAACGTATACTCCCACCCTGAGCGAATTATCTTAAATCATGCGCAGCTATAGATTTAATTTTCATAAAGCTATTGTCTCAAACATTATATCGGGATCGACTTTACTTTAGACACTGTATTAATTTTTATACTTTCTCATATTTCAAAAAAGCCGTCTGAAATATTTGTCTCAGATGGCTTTTTTCATGGATTTATTCATTCTTCCCTAATTTTCGTTGATACTCAGCAATTCTGTGATAATCCTCTTCCATTTTTCTACTGATTGAAAGGAAAATGGACATTAATTCTTCATACGTTTTAGTATTCTGAGCATTCGGTTCGATATCGTTAGTAGAGCCAATCATTTCTTCTACCACTTCTAATTGCTCAATTTCACCTAATGCATATAATCCTAAAACAACTGCACCTAAGCATGAGCTTTCGAAGCTCTCAGGTATGGTCACAGGCTGTCCAAAAACATCCGCCATAATTTGACACCACAGCTTTGAACGAACGAAGCCTCCACTCGCATGAATCTTTTTCGGTTCCCCGATTAATTCCTGTAAGGCAAGCATAACACTATAAAGATTATAAATTACACCTTCAAGCACCGCACGTACAAGATGAGCACGGGTGTGATATAGCGCAAGTCCAAAAAACGATCCTCGTGCATCGGCATTCCAAATTGGCGCACGTTCGCCCGCCATATACGGGTGGAAGATTAGTCCATCTGCTCCAGGAGCTATCTTTTCAGCCATTTCTGTTAGTAGCTCATATGCATCTGCACCAGACTTCTCTGCTTGTTGAATTTCAGTCTGGCCAAATTGATCACGGGCCCATTGGAAGGTAACTCCACCATTATTTACTGGACCACCAATCACCCAATGATCCTTGGTCAAGGCATAACAAAATGTTCGTCCCTTCGGATCAGTTAATGGCTTATTGCTAACAGTCCGTATTGCCCCACTTGTACCGATCGTAACAGCTAAAACACCGGGTTTAATGGCGTTTAATCCTAAATTGGAAAGAACTCCATCACTTGCTCCTACTACAAAAGGGGTCGCCTTGGAGATATTCATTTCATAAGCAAACTGATGGTCTATTTCATGCAAAACATGTGTTGTTGGCACAAGGATTGGGAGCTTCTCCTCTGTAATTCCTGCAATTTCTAATGCTTCTTTATCCCATTGCAGTGTATTTACATTAAACATTCCTGTAGCTGAAGCTAATGAGTAATCCATTACATATTGATGAAACAATCTATAAAAAATATATTCTTTTATGCCGATAAATTTATATGTCTTCTGAAAAACATCTACATGTTCATTTTTCAACCATATTAATTTCGTAATCGGTGACATCGGATGGATTGGTGTTCCTGTTCGACGATATAAATCTAATCCTCGATTAGATGCTTTTAATTCTTCCGCATATTTCACACTTCGATTATCTGCCCAAGTAATACTTTTCGTTAGTGGAGTGCCTTGGTCATCAACTGCAATGACACTGTGCATAGCTGAACTAAAAGAGATAAAACTTAGCTCATCCTGTCGTATCTTACTTTTATTCATTACTTCTCTAATAACTGTGATCACCGCTTGAAAGATTTCTTCCGGGTCCTGTTCAGCAATAGATGGAGTCGGATTATAAAGAGGATACCCCTTTGAAAAAGTTGTAATAACCTCGCCACTTTTTGTAAAAATGACTGCCTTTGTGCTTGTTGTTCCTATATCCACACCCATCATATATAACTGTTTCATGTTTTATTTCACCTCAAGTTTTGGTATAACTAAAAAATCGGCAAGGGGCTGCTACATAAGTGTCTAACACTTTGCTTATAGCAGCCCCGAATGATCATTTACTAATATTATACTATTACACTTAATAATAGCACGATTATGAGTGAAACGATGGAAAGAAGTGTTTCCATAACCGTCCATGATTTTAATGTTTGAGCGACACTCATATTGAAAAATTCTTTCACCATCCAGAAGCCCGCATCATTCACATGTGACAGAATCAATGATCCTGAACCAATAGCTAAAACGATTAATTCTGTATTAACACCATTCACACTGGCTAAAACTGGTGCAACAATTCCAACTGCTGTTGTCATCGCAACAGAAGCTGAACCTGTTGCTACACGAATTAATGCTGCTACTAACCAAGCAAACAAGATTGGAGAAATATGCGTATTTACAGCAAGGTTAGCTATAGCATCTCCAACCCCACTCGTAATTAAAACATTCTTGAAGGCTCCTCCCCCACCAATGACTAAAATAATGGTAGCGGTAGGTGCTAAACATTCACCCATAAAGCTTGAAAGCTGCTGTTTATTAAAGCCCCTAGCATATCCAAGAGTGAAAAAGGAAACGATGACTGAAATCAATAGCGCAACAATTGGTTTTCCTAGGAACCCACTCCATTCTGATAATGTCTTACTCTCTTCTAAAACATCACTTAAAGATCCAATTAACATTAAAATTACTGGTAAAAGAATGGTAAATAGTGTAATTCCAAAGCTTGGTAACTCCTTTGAATCCTTCTTTGAAAATTGTTCTGACAATGCTTTTGGCATTTCTAGACCAGATATCCTTTTTGCGATAAACGAACCAAAAACTGGCCCGGCAATTATAACGGATGGAATTGCTACAATTAATGCGTAAAGTATAGTTTTAGCGACATTTGCATTTAAACCTTCAACCGCGATCATCGGTGCTGGATGTGGTGGCAAAAGACCATGAACAGTTGATAAACCTGCTACCATCGGAATTCCTATTTTTAATAGTGACATCCCCGATTTCCTTGCTACGGTATAAACTAATGGGATTAAAAGTACAAGTCCTACTTCAAAGAAAACAGGAATCCCAACGATAAAGGCAACAATCATCATTGCCCAATGAACCTTACGCTCGCCAAACTTATTCAACAGTGTATTAGCTATTTGGTCAGCTCCACCGGACTCAGCCAGCATCTTCCCGAGGATTGTCCCTAAACCAATAATAACTGCTATAGAGCCAAGCGTATTTCCCACCCCATCTTGGATGGCATCTGCCACATCAGGAAGTTTCATTCCTGCTAGCATACCTAGTATGACAGAAGTTAATAATAGAACAACAAATGGATGCCATTTTACTTTTGCAATCAAAAAGATCAAAAGGATAATAGCGATCAAAGTGTAAATTAATAGACTTATATCATGACCTGACATCTTTTCCATACCTCCTAGAAGAACACCATTGATAAGGCTTACATTCTTAGCCGTAATCGGTTCCATTTTGTTATAAAACCATTCCCTACTACGTTGTTTATATTAAAGACGTAATAGCAACGGAAAAATATTAAACGTTTACATTAATATTGAAGAAATATTTTTTCATCACATTACTATTTTACGATAAAAATTTTTTATTTCAACATTTTTGATTAAGAATATTTTTCCTACATATAAAATATTTCTTAAATATATAAGACTAAAGCGGATGAGTAATCATTCGTAAAACAGATAAGAAAAACCTTAAATGTCTGTTATTACTTGTATACGAGGGGTGAAATCATATTCTACGGTATTTTTCTGATAATAATATCTAGTAATTCTTAACAAGAAACCTTTACCAACAACTTTTTTCGAAACCGTTTACAAAAACAGTGAGAATTGTATTACAATATAATAGATATAAGTAATAGAAAGAGGTTTTTTACAGATGGGAGCAAATTTTAATAACTTCCCCTGCTTACCTAGAATCCGAACAATGTACTCTCAATTTAGTGAAAAGGAAAAAACGATTGCCGATTATATATTAGAACACCCTGAAAAAATCATTCATTCTACGATTAACCAAGTGTCTGATGATTTATTTGTTGCTGATGCAACGGTCTTCCGTTTTTGTAAACGAATCGGTTTCAATGGTTTTCAATCAATGAAAATCGCACTAGCTTCAGAGATTGTCAACCCTATACAAGATATTCATGAAACCATCCAAGAGGATGATACTGAAAAAGAAATAGCAGAAAAGGTGTTCAAAGCAAATATTCGGACACTAGATGATACATTAAATATTTTTAATGAAAATCGTTTTGAGGATGCTATCGAAATGATTATGAACGCAAGAAGAGTTGAATTTTACGGGAATGGGGGTTCAGGGGTTATTGCAATGGATGCCCATCATAAATTTTTAAGAACTGGCATACAATCAGTCGCTTATACTGATTCCCATTTTCAAATAATGTCAGCATCACAATTAACTGATCAAGATGTGATTGTGTTGATTTCTCACTCAGGGTCTAATAAAGATATGATGGATGTTCTACAAATTGCCAAAAAAAATGGAGCAAAATCAATTGGAATTACCAATCTAGCGAAATCCCCCTTAAGCCAAAAGGTAGATATACCATTATTTACTGCTTCCCAAGAGACAGATTACCGATCTGAAGCACTCTCGTCACGTATTGCGCAATTAAGTATCATTGATGCTCTTTATGTAAATGTCATGGCCAAACTTAATAATGCTGGCCATGAGTCACTTCATAAGATGCGTGAAGCTGTTTCTTTAAAAAAGTTATAATCCAAAAGGGGCATCTATTAATGCTAAACCATTAATAGATGCCCCCTTTATATGATAAGTTCTTTACCTGTTAGTAAATCCATAGCTACTATAATAAATTCTTAGAAAGGATATTCTACTATGGTTGGGCTCTTCTCAAACAATATCACTTTTAAATATTTTAACTAGTATATAAGTTGAAAATTTCCCAAATCAATTAACCGAGAAAAGAGCATCTAGCTTCACAAGTATCACTGTAGCTTTGAAATAAAGATTGACTAAAACCTTAATATAAACACTGATTTAGCCACAAATGGAAGCCATTCATTTAAAACAAAGATTGATCAAAATGGAGAATTCCCTTGTGAATACATGAACAATTTTTATAAAAAAGTTTGATCAAAATATTTTAGAAATCCCCATATAACAATGTTTATTTAAGAATTCAGCTTTCCAAACGGTTAAACTTTTTTATAAACATCGCATCTTTTTTATAAACGGTGCAACTTTTTTACAAACAGTTCAACTTTGTTTTAAACCAACAGTTCATAGCAGCAACCCTGTCACTAAGCCTATTAGGAAAAATATTGGGATATTGGTTAATAAGGAGTACATTACATATTAGTCATGTATGTTCACAAAAAATCCTTGTTGGTTTAATTTTGTTAATAGGTGTTCACTTAAAATGATAGGAGGTGTGATTTCGATGAAAATAAATTTACCCATTGAAGATGTAATCAGTTCAATTGTAATCAAAGGGCCATCGATTAGCCTTAATAAAGAAGCCATCATAGGTAAATTGCCAGAAGCAACCGTTAGTCATCTTGAGCAAAAAGTTAATGAGATCAATCAGTCAGATATTGAATTGAAGACTAATAGTATCGTTGAGACGCTTATTATTTCTGTTGTAAATCACCTTTTAACAAGTGTTATTGGCCTCATAGTGAATATTGGTTATGCGGAATTTTGTAAGAGATATGAAGCTCATAAATTGTATGGGGGTTATTGTAACGAATGAGTTAATTCTTATTATCTCATTCCTCTTATTAATGGTGATGTAGCCAAGAGGTAAGGCAAAGGTCTGCAAAACCTTGATCCTCGGTTCGAATCCGAGTATCACCTTTCGTATTCGAGGAGGTAAAAAATGAAATCACTAGAAAAGGCGTTAGAGGACTACACTAATTTAAAAATTAACCTGATTAAATCATCTCAATGTATAAAGAGCTGTAATGAGGAAAGCGAAATTGAAGAATACCAAGATTTATGTATTTCATATGCTACTGAAATAAAAGAACTCAAAAAAGTAGTAAAGGATACTTATGGTATAAACTTATGCGTTTGCCATCAAGATTGTATAGAGCAGGATTGATAATATATGCAATACAGATTTTAGAGAACGTGAGACACGTTCTCTCTTTTGTTGTGGCAAGGGGTTGCATAAATGTTTATAAAAAAAGTAATAACAACTTTCCGTTTAATAATTTTAAAAAAGGGGTTCCATTAACTAGGGGGTTTCTTTGAAAAAACTCCAAAATTTAGGTGGGTTATCCCTGAACTCTATTTTTTGTGACTTTTCAAATATTTTAATACAAAGTTCTTGTTGTAAGTCATTTTTATCATTAGGGTGTACATTTGAAAGTTTTTTTCTCATTGTTGCATTTAATTTATTAATAAGGGATGGATGTAAGTCACAACATAATTCATCAAGATTCACTATCATCACTCCTCAAATAATTCTTTAATTTAATTATAGCTTTTCTATGGGTGTTTGATATATTCTGAGGGCTTGTATTAAACAAATTTGCAACTTCCGATCTTGTTAGCTCGCGGTGATAGATCAGTTCGAGGACTTTATACTGGAATTGTGTAAGTTGGTCTAATGCAGCAAATAACTTCTCATCGCTAATGGCCTCATATAAAGAATGATATTGTTCACGAGTGTTTTCATTGTCACTGTATAAACTAAGATGTGTAGACGCATGTTCGTTATTACTTGAATCTATTGGTTGATCCAAAATTAATGAATACCTTTGCTTCATTTTTCTTTCTTTCTTCTCAAAATCTATAGAATAAATGCGTATTAAACTATTAAGATATGTAAACTTGCGAATCTGTAGGTAGTAGTTATTAAATGCGTTTTCCACCTTGAGCTTATTTTCTTTGCTTGGATCATTGATAGCCTTTTCAAATAATTCGAAGTGATTTTCATCTTCTAGGAAAGTCCTTAGCAAGTTATTATCTAGAATGTTGTTTTTTAGTAAGATAGACTTCACTATATTGCTACAGTTAGATAATGTCATTAATTGTCACTCCTTCAAAAAAATTTCCACCTACTTATATAAGTGAAATAGCCTTGTGAATTATAAACTGGATGCTCACATATATTCTGTTTTAAAAAAATTCACTAGCAGACTGGTTTACATTTTTTGAAAAAATACACTTTTAGTAATAAAAGAAAGGGAGTGATTAAAAATGAAGATAACAGTGTATTCGAGTGATACATGCCCTCATTGTGTTTCTTTAAAAAAATGGCTCAAAAATAATCAAATAGACTATATCGAAAAGAATGTTAAAAAGGCTAAATTTGCTGAGGAATTGCAAAATAAAGGTATTAAAGTTATTCCCTACATGACAATTGAAGATGAAAATACTAAGGAGGTAGATTCCTTCGTAGGGTTTAATCCAAAGATATTAGCAGAAAGATTGTTATAAAAGATAGGTATATTAATATAATACATTGAAATTCAATTTCGTCTGTAAAATAAAGGGATTTTTGGAGGTGTTTAGTTGGAAAAATCTAGCATATCTCTTAAATATGACTTTAAAGTAGAACCTATTAGAATAAATAAGGTTTTAAGAGTATTAAGTGAGGATCATAATTTGCTTGATCTTATTAAAGCAAGAGATATTTGGGATCAGACAGATAAAGGTGATGGGATAATTACTGCTGTAATAGATAGCGGAATTGAAAACCATCGAGACTTGGCCGGCAACGTAATTGGCGGTTACAATTTTACCGAAGATGACGGAAGTGACCCATATCATTTCCAAGACTATATCGGTCATGGGACTCATGTCGCTGGAATAATAGCTGCTTCACCGGAGCGAGATAATGGAGTTGTTGGAGTAGCTCCAAGGAGTAAATTACTTATACTGAAAGTAATAAATAAAAACGGAGTTGGTAATTTTTCACATTTAATCCAAGCAATAGATCACGCAATGAATTGGGTTGGTCCTAGAGGTCAAAAAGTAAGCATTATAAATATGTCTCTTGGTGGAAGTGAATACAACGAAGAATTACATCGAATAATAAAAAGGGCAAGAAAGCAGGGTATAGTTTTAGTGGCAGCCGCAGGTAATGAGGGTGACGGAAAAGGTGAAACTGTTGAGTTATCATATCCTGGTTTTTATAAAGAAGTTATTCAAGTAGGATCTATTTCTAAATATAATATTCCATCTAGCTTTTCAAATTCTAATGTGAACTTAGACATCGTAGGGCCAGGTGAGGACATATTGTCAACGCACTTAAATAATAACTATGCTGAATTAACTGGAACATCAATGGCGGCACCATTTGTCGCAGGGGCAGCGGCATTAATTATTAAAAAAATGAAAGATATAGATACTAGCCTCATTCCCATGTATGTATATCATTACCTGTTAATAAACGCTCTAAATCTACCTGACTATCCACTGAAACAAGTGGGGAACGGTTTTTTACAATTAAGTTAAATGTTTCATGCAAACAATGCTTTTTCAGGTTGTTTGTATTTTTTTACATATATGGTTTACAACACTAAATGTATATGATACTATACATTTAGTAATGTATAGTATCATATACATTTTATGAGGTGAAAAAATGTGAAAAAGCCTATTGTTTATAACAATGTTAAAAAATTCAGGTTGTTAAATGACATGACACAACAAGACCTAGCAGATAAAGCAGATGTTCACCGTCAAACCATAATCTCAATTGAAAATAAAAGCTATGCGCCTTCTATTGTTGTAGCATATGCGATTAGTATTGCTGTTGGAAAAGATATTAAAGAAGTTTTTTATATTGATGAAGGGAGTGATTCTTAATGGGTGGTACATTAAAAATGCCGAAATTTCTAAAGTTGATTATAGAGTTAGCGTTTATTTTGTTGTTTGCGTTTTTGGCAATTAAGCATTTTAGTGATGGATCTACCTTTAATGGAATTGTTTTTTCTGGTGGCGTTATAGTTGCTGTAGTATTGCTTATAAAGGAGATTATTACTGTAACTAAGAGCAAAAAATTGTTTGAAAAAGAAGTCATTATGGACGGTTTCCTTTTAGGGAGATTAAAAACATCATTAAGTATTTCTTATCTATACCTAGTTATCTTTCTAAGTGTTACTATTTTTACTGATAATAGCTTGGAGTCGTTTAGAGATTCTGTTAGTTTTGCTTTTTTTTCAAGTTTGGTTGTATTTATGTTTGCTCAATTGGTTCAATTTTTTTTCAATTATAGTAGAGAATAAGTTTATAAATTTATCTTAAATTCCACTTTATTGTATAAGAGTTGAAAAACTCTAATATATTATAAGGTGGTTTTAAAAAATGGGTAATATTGTTAATTTATCTATTTCAGAGAAAGCAAAAGTTACAAAACGGATCGATGAGCGTTTGAATGGTAAACTCGGTCTAAATTTAAATTTATTTAACGAGATTACAAACTTTTCAGATGACCTTTTTGCGGTTGAAGTAGATTTAGGTTTCGAAGAGGAAGAGGGTAAGATAATAGGTACGCAATATACTCAAACCGTTTCACAGAATGGTAATTCATTTGAATTGAAATATACAGAAGCTTATAACGTTTGGGCGTACCAACTCAATAAATTTGAAACAGATCAACAAATCATTAAACGAGAATATGAAAAGTTCAAAAATTCCAGGGACTATAATACTGTAATGGAATTTCTTGAAGAAGGTGGATACGATCTGTCAGCAGATAGCCACAAAGTAATGAATGTAGAACAGTATTCTTTTGATGAAGAAACTCAAGAGTCTACTCAGAACTTTTTACAAGGACTGTCAATAGAAATTAAAGAAAAAGATGAAGTCGTTGGATTATTAGTTTTTAATGAAAATACTCTCATTCAGTTTAATGGTCAAGAGGGAGCTGTGACTTTCAATGAAGGTACACCAATTGTTGTCCCATTAGCCGGAAGTAAATGGAAAAAATGCATGGCGAAATGTATTGGGTGTGGTACTTGGGCGTCCTGTACTAGTACCTCTTCGTGTTTACTCCTATGTGGAGGTTGTGCGAACCCACTTTTTTGCGCTTTTTGTGCAGTTTGTGCAGTTGCAAAAGTTGGATGTCTGTGGGATTGCCGTATGTGTGTCGAAGTTGCAGCAAGACCGGAAGAATGCCCAGTTTAATTGCAATACAAAATTAAAACAAGGTTAATAGCCTTGTCAGGCTGCCGAGAAACCTCGGCAGCCTGTATTTTATCTAAACATTAACTTTCCACCGCGTTAATTTGTAAAAAGCGACATAGATTGAAGGTGAAAAAGTGCAACAAATCTAATGACAGGGCAGATCATTTGCATATTATTTGTGTTTTTTGGATGCAAAAATTAAGAAAAAGGAGTAGGCATGGTTCTACTCCTTTTTCTTACCTGAGGGAATGAATAGTTCAAGCATTTTTCACAAAACAAAAACTTTGTATCCAGTTTATAAAAAAACTTATAAATATACCAAATGTACGTAGAAACTTTCTGTTTTGGGTAGCCACTAGCTAATACTTCACTATGTCTATGGCCATAGTATCGTGAACGGCATAATTCTAAGATCACTCTTGCATCTCCTTTAACGCAAATTAATAATGATTCTTGTTTTGCTTTCCTTCCATCGAATATGTTTTCGATTTTGAACTATATGTTCTCTTATCTATTTAATTTTTCCTATTAGGGGTAGCGTCAGGAAAATGCGGTTCCTGAGGCTACCCCCTATTATCATATTCCACCTCAAATTGTCCAAAAAATAAAAATAAGCTCTTACAGACATCATATCCGAAGAGGTTATTTTTAATCAAACTTTATTATAAATGATCAATATTTATTTTAAATAATCGAACTTTGTTTTAAATGATCAATCTTTTTTATAAAACTACAATCACTGAATCTTTATTAGCTGTAAAAGCAGTCAGTAGGACTTTCATAAACTAAACGAAAACAGCCTATGATTAAAATAATTTTTCGCCAACTATTTGCTCCTTTGATATCGTACCAATGCTCGGATCACGGCTATCAAGGCTTTCACCTGGGGTCCGATTGTCACCCATTATAAAATAACTGTCAGTGCCGACGACCACTTCATCGATATCCATCGACTGACCGATTATGTATGGCTCATCCAATACTTGCTGATTAATATACACAATACCATCTTTAATTCGAACATGATCATTTGGGAGACCAATCACTCTTTTGACAATGTCAAACCCCTCTGGGTCTTTTAATACAATTATATCTCCTCTTTCTGGAGTAAAGAAAAGCTTACTTACAACAACTATATCCCGATCCTGAATCGTAGGATTCATCGAATCCCCACTGACAATTTTTATACCAATCGTATAATGTATAGCTCCATATAATATTACGATTATAAGTACAAATCGTATCCAGCTAATCCACTCTCTTTTCACAGTTCGAGGAACATCCTTTATATCAATTTCAGAATGAAGTATTTTTTCATTACTCATTAAACAGGCCTCCAGCTCTATTTTTGCTCTACATCCTCGCTTTCATTTGCACCATTTTCCTCCTGATTGGTTTCTCCCTCGGATTTATCTTTTTCATCTTTTTCCGCTTCTTTATTTTCATCGGGCTCTTTTGGAGACATCTCCTCTTTTTTCGGTATTGTTTTCTCCATCTCATTGATTGCTTCATTCATAATGAATAGTAGTTTTTCACTCATTTGCTGTTTTTCTGCTTCATTATCAATATGCAAGTTAGCAATGAGGTGGTCAGTATACTCTTTTAGCTCATTGATACGATTCATTCTTTCTTGTTCCGTAAATGAGATAAGATCATCCTCGGATCGCTTTAATTCTAGTTGCAATTCTTCTTTTAACCGCATCTTCTGCCTATCTTTTTCTGTCATAATAGCCTGTTCAATCGTGAGAATCGATTCGCTCCCTTTATTGTCAAACCATCTGGATAATAAACCATGAATGTCTTGATCAGCATAAACAAAACCAATGCTACTACCTATTGTTATACTTAAAAAAAGAATTCCAACTAGAAGCCTATATTTATTATGCTTCCTTTGTTTTAGGCTACTTCCCTTTTTACTATCCATTTACTTCCCTCCACTTCAATCAAATCAGAGCTCCAAAATGGAACTCTGATCACATGTCCCCCCACTATTATTTTCCTTATATTAGAATATTGATTTAAATTCCACTAATCACTGAATCTAATTCATTTTTAGCTATTTGCTCAAGTTCTGTAGCTTTTGCGGCAATGATTTGTTTTTGCTGAGATAATAATTCATCTGCTTTTTGATTAATTAGCCCTCTTAACTCCACAATTTTGGCATCTATTGCTGCCTTTATCTCTGTTGTAGAAGCTTCTGTTTGATAGTCAAGCTGCTTTTGTATTTCCAGCTTTGCCAAATCAATGGCCTCTCTTAATTCATTAACTGCTTTATCCTTTGAAGCTGTTAACTGTGTCGTCATATCAGTGAGCGCCTTCTTGCCTTCCGCATCTGTATATTTTCCTAAATCGCTTGTTGCTAGAGCATATGCTCTGTCTCCTGCACTATTAATCTCCGTCTGAGCATCAGATACGATGCCGTCAAAAGCAGCGCCCATTTCGTTGAGGATTTTTTCCTTTTGATTATTTAAATTCCTAATATGGCTATTCTTTGCATTCTTGATGGCATCATCAGCCATTGATGTTTGCATATCCTTTGCATCAGAAATTTGCTCACCTTTTTCATCCTTTAGATTGTTATATTCTTCTTTTAGCCCCGGTGCTTTTGATTTTGCATATGCCTTTGTATCATCTGCAATAACCTTTGCTGATTTATCAAATTGTGCCTTATACCAAGCTTGCAATCTTGCACCTGCATCTGTATTAGCAAATACAGCACCTATTCCTGATAATAGTCCTAATGCAATGACTCCGGTAACAATTTTCCCTTTAACTGATTTCATCCACTCATTAGCTCCCTTTTTAAAAAGTAGGATTAGACTTACTCCTTTGTTAAGTCAGTTAATATATCTGTTAGGTCCTTTACGATTTGCTCGCTTTCAAATTGTTTCTTTTGTTCCGTATAAACTATTATTCTATCTAGTTGTTGATATTTAGCTTCTTCGGAAAATAACTGAACTTGGCTAAGACGGTTTCTTTGATACAATGTTATATTATTTAGTACATCAACTAGGCTATTGGATTCATAATCACCTATTTCCTTCTCTGATTTTGAATTTACTGCTTTTATATCTTTTTTGAATTGTTCTAAGGAGGTTTCTATTTCATTTGTTGGAGTCTCGCTAGTAGTTACTTGTAAGTTGGAGTTAGATCCTTTTAAATAGTTGCCGCTCGGATCCAATAATGCATAGGTTGTCCCAGCACTGATGAGTGAAAAGATGATAAAAAGTATGACCATTGTCCGTTTAATTATTTACCGCCCCCTTCTTTTACTTTGAGTATACGTTTTTTAGCTTCTAGCGCCTGCCCCTCAGGATCAATGAACTCCCCTAAAATGAAGGTAAAGTTTGGTTTTCAGACTACCAAGGCACCTACGCTTTTTATTGCCATGTCCATTATTAAGAACATTTGATATAATTATATTTTTTATCTCTACTTAAAGAAACAGTACGAAACACCTAATTTTACTAAATTTTCAATTAAATGATAGGTATTTTGGTTTATTTTCACTTAGTCTCATCATTTCTATATGACTCAATACTCTTCTACTAAAAAATACATAGAAAAGGGATATCTTGTTTCGTTCTTTACAAGGAACAGGAGATAATCACCTAGGCACGGTAACCTAAGGGAGGGGTTGGTTACTGGGATGGACGATTTTGCGGGAGCTTGGTAACCTAAGAGAGCGGTTGATTACCGGGATGGAGTAAAGTGCGGGGACTCGGTTACCTTAGAGAACGTTTGGTTACCGGGATGGACGATTTTACGGGCGTTCGGTAATCAAAGAGAGGGATTGATTACCGGGATGGAGTAAAGTGCGGGGACTCGGTTACCTTAGAGAACGTTTGGTTACCGGGATGGACGAATTTGCGGGCGCTCGGTACTCAAAGAGAACGGTTGATTACCGGGATGGAGTAAAGTGCAGGGACTCGGTAACCTAAGACAACGGTTGATTACCGAGATGGACGAATTTGCGGGCGTTCGGTAATCAAAGAGAGCGTTTGGTTACCGGGATGGAGAAAAGTGCGAGGGCTCGGTAACCTAAGACAACGGTTGATTACCGAGATGGACGAATTTGCTGGGGCTCGGTAAACAAAGAGAGGGATTGATTACCGGGATGGAGTAAAGTGCGGGGACTCGGTTACCTTAGAGAACGTTTGGTTACCGAGATGGACGAATTTGCAGGCGTTCGGTAAACAAAGAGAACGGTTGATTATCGGGATGGAGTAAAGTGTAGGGGCTCGGTAACCTAAAAGAGTGTCTGAATGCCGTGAAGGTAGAAAATACCGATACATATAGCTATCCCCCCCTTTCATTTCACTAGAAAAGAACTGAAAACCCCATTGACCGCTCTGAATCCTTTATTGGGTGTAAAGCAAAACTTGCAGTTGGGCTTTAACAAAAGCATCAAAATTGTGTAAACAGCCTTTCAAAAAAAGAGTGTCTGAAAAGTAATATTTCAGACACTCCATTTACTTAGAATCTACTTTTATTTTAATCATTTTTACTAAAAATACAGTTTTAAAAAAATTATCCCCAAATACTCTTTTAGTGAAGCTCTTTTCTAATTCTACATTGCTAGGAATTCCTACCACCAAGTTTTATTCTATTGTTAACTTTTATATTATGAAATATATGAATAGAAAAAGTTTTTGTAATAAACCATTAAGCTTCTATAAAATAGTCTTTTAGCCTTGATCTTAGTTCACGTTTCAGAAACTTTCCTACGGATGTCTTTGGAATATCATCCATAAAAATAATTTCATCGGGCAACCACCATTTAGCGAATTGTGGTGCAATAAAATCAAGTAATTCCTGTTTATTCACCTTTTCCTTGAAGGCATCCTTCAAAACAATACATGCAACAGGACGCTCCTGCCATCGCGGGTGGGGAACTCCAACAACCGTTGCCTCAAATACAGCCTCATGTGCCATTAATGCATTTTCTAAATCAACAGACGATATCCATTCCCCACCACTCTTCACTAAATCCTTCGTTCGATCAACAAGTTTAATATTTCCCTCTTCATCCACGGTTGCTACGTCACCGGTATAGAGCCATCCATCCTTAAACGCTTCACTCGTACGATCATCCTTATAATATTCATTTGCAATCCAAGGGCCCCTAATAAGTAGTTCTCCCATTTCTTTTCCATTCCATTGAACCTCATTGTCACCTGCAATGACTTTCATATCTAATCCAGGTACTAGTAAGCCTTGTTTAGAGCGAATGGTTAATATCTCCTCTTGCTCTAGGTCCTTTTGATAGCTTTTTAATGTTGAAATGGTCGCAAGTGGTGTTGTTTCGGTCATCCCATAGGCATGTAGGAAAGGGATATTATATTTTTGCTCAAATGCCTGGATCATCGCCTTTGGTGCAGCTGAGCCTCCACAAAGAACTCCTCTTAATGAAGATGTATCATAGTTTCCTTGCTCTAATTCCTTTAATAATCCTAACCAAATTGTAGGTACTCCTGCTGTCACCGTAACCTTTTCCTCTTGAATAAATTGGGCAAGCAGCTTAGGTGTGAACATTGGACCCGGGAATACTTGCTTTGCTCCAAACCATGTAGCCGCAAAAGGTAGACCCCAAGCATTTACATGAAACATAGGAACAACAGCCATTGATGTATCCTTTTCAGATAAGGCAGTTGTATCTGCTAATCCTAGTGCAAAGCTATGGAGAACAATGCCTCTATGAGAGTATACAACTCCCTTTGGGTTTCCCGTTGTTGCTGATGTATAGCACATTCCAGCAGGGTCATTTTCATCAATGTCTTGAATGAAGGAGTGTGTAGGGTCCCCCGCTTCTATTAGTCTTTCATATGAATAGACAGGCTCCAATGTAGTTGAAGGCAATTTGTCCTTATCTGTCATAATAATAAATGCTTTTACGGTTTTCAGATGATCTTTTACTGCTTCAACAAGTGGCAAGATATCTTCGTCAACAAATAGTACTTGATCCTCTGCATGGTTAATAATATAAGAAATATGTTCTGGAGATAATCGAAGATTAATGGTGTGTAAAACGGCTCCTATTCCTGGAGCAGCAAAGTATATTTCAAGATGGCGATGGTGATTCCAAGCTAATGTTCCTACTCTATCCCCTTTTTGAATACCAAGTCTTTCTAGTGCACATGCAAGCTTACGTGTTCTTTGTCCGATTTCCTTGTACGTAAAACGGCTTATTCCAGACAATGTTCTTGAAACGATTTCCTTTTTCGGAAAGAACTTTTCAGCCCTTTCTAATAAAGAACCAACTGTTAATGGTACCTGCATCATGACACATATCCCCTTTATCTATGATAAATTTTTTAAATCACCTATTTGATTCTCTGTATCATTCCTTAGGGTGTCAAAATTTCTTAATCTTTCTCTCAATAGAAACTTTTGTATCTTACCACTTGCATTTCTAGGTAACATATCACAGAAGATATATGTCCTCGGGCGCTTATAATTGGCAAGATGCTCACTGTTCTTACACCATTCATCTAGTTCCATTTCTGTTACTGCTGGATCCTTTTTTACCACGAAAGCGATAACCCTTTCACCCCAATGCTCATCTGGCTGGCCAATTACTGCTATATCTAACACGCCTTTGTGTTCATAAAGAACATCCTCAATTTCTCTTGGAAAAATGTTCTCTCCTCCACTAATAATCATGTCATCCACACGGTCCTTTACCCAAAGATAACCATCCTCATCGATATAACCGATATCTCCTGAATGGTACCAGCCTTTATACATCACCCTCTCTGTTGCTTCCTCGTTTTCAAAATAGCCACTCATCATACAAGGACCTTGGACAATAATTTCTCCTTCTTCCCCAATCGGAACGAGATCATCCGGGTCTGAAGGACCATCTTCGCGTGTCCTAGCAATCCGGATTTCATGATTTAAACAGGCTTGACCTGCAGATCCAGCTTTTATCATTTGGTCATCTTCTAAAAGAAAGGATATAGCAGGACCCATTTCTGTCATCCCATATGCTTGAACAAGAGCAATACCTAACTGTTGCTGGCAAGCACGGACTAAGGCTGGAGCCATTGGTGCCGCACCATACAGACCAAGTACTAAGCTGTCAAGATTATATGATTCCAAGTCTTCCTGTAGGAGCATATTCCACATTGTTGGTGCAGCAAAGAATTTCGTGATTCTTTCCTGCTCAATTAATGATAGAATTTGCTTTGCGTTAAATTGGTGTAAAATCGTATTTTTAGCTCCAACATGAATTCGCGGTATTAGTGCACAATGTAACTCTGCACAATGAAACATTGGGGCAGTAACAAGTCCATGATCATTTGCATGGAGCTTCATCGCACTAATCACAATTAGGCTTTGTTCGATCACTTCACGATGACGATGTATAACTCCTTTCGGACGTCCAGTTGTACCACTCGTATACATAATGGCATAATCATCATTTTCTTCGATTGAAATTTCTTCTAGAACACTTGAAGCTTCTTGGATCTTATGTTGATAATTGGCTGCATAGGATGGTGTTTGATCATCAATAAACCAAAACGAAATTTGTGGATAGCGCTGTTCGATTGAGGAAATTGTAGATGCTAGCATCTGTTCAAAAAGGACAACTTTAGGCTTTGCATCATCTAAAATATACGCGAGCTCCTCCGACATTAATCTGAAATTTATCGGATTCAAAATCGCTCCGATTTTAGCACAAGCAAAAATAGCAGTTGCTAATTCCTCATTATTAAACAGATAGGTAGAGACTCGATCTCCTTTACGGACTCCTTCCCCTTTAAGAGCATTTGCTAAACGGTTCACCTGTTCCTCCCATTCTTTATAAGTAAATCTCCTATTTCGTCTAACATCATATATTGCTTCCTTATTAGGAAACTTTTTAACCGTTAAATCGAATAGTTTACCAATTGTTGTGGACATATACGAACCCCCAGCCTAAATGAATTTTTCATTTCAATTAAATTACCCTAGCCTTTCAATAATGGTTGCATTTGCCATTCCATAACCTTCACACATCGTCTGTAAACCATAACGCCCACCTGTTCTTTCAAGCTCATGCATCATTGTTACCATTAGCCTTGCCCCACTTGCACCTAAAGGATGGCCAAGAGCGATTGCTCCTCCATTTGGATTAAGTTTCTTGGGATCAGCACCCGTTTCCTTTAACCAGGCTAATGGAATAGGGGCAAATGCTTCATTCACCTCAAAAACATCAATCTCTTCAATTGTAAGTCCCGCCTTTTTTAACACTTTTTCTGTGGCAGGAATCGGTCCCGTTAGCATAAGTGTCGGGTCAGATCCAACGACAACACGGGTATGAACTTTAAACCGAGGGACCATTCCGAGATCTTCAGCCTTTTCTCTGGACATTAGTAGGAGTGCTGCTGCACCATCACTTATTTGACTTGCATTTCCTGCATGGATGATGCCATCTTCTTTAAAGGAGGCTTTTAAAGAATTTAATGCCTCGATCGATGTTTCCTTTCTCGGACCTGAATCACTATATATCTTTGTATCACCATTGCTAATTGGGATGATCTCCCGTTGAAAATATCCTTCTGCTTGAGCCTTTAAAGCCTTTTGGTGACTCTCATACGAAAAGCGGTCCAATTCCTCTCTTGTGAATTGATAGTTTTCAGCAATTCGCTCTGCAGACAATCCTTGGTGAATCATTTCATAACGATCGGTTAATCTTGCACTAAAATTAGCCCCTTGGAAATTTGAAGCAATTGGAACTCTCGACATGCTTTCGACACCGCCTGCAACCACTATATCCATATCCCCTGATAGAATAGCTTGTGCTGCAAAATGAACCGCCTGTTGACTCGAACCGCACTGACGATCAATCGTTGTACCAGGTACGTCTATTGGATAACCTGCAATTAATGCTGCCACCCTCGCAATGTCACCTGCCTGTTCACCTGATTGCGTGACACAACCTAAAATTACATCATCTATCATCCCAGGGTCGATACCGGTACGTTCGACAAGAGCTTTCAGGACGTCTGCCGCTAAATCATCTGGTCGTATATTTTTCAAATCACCATTTTTTCTTCCGATCGGGGTTCGTAGTCCTTCAACAATGACAACTTCTTTCATCTTCATCTTCCTTTCCATTGACTAACTACAATCCTAGTTTTTTAGCAATAATCGCTTTCATTATTTCATTTGTTCCAGCATAAATACTAGCAACTGGAATATCACGATATCTCCTTGCAATCTCATATTCTTCCATATAGCCATATCCTCCATGTAATTGCATACATTGGGTAGCTATATTTCTAGCCATTTCCGTCAACTTCCATTTCGCCATTGAAACTTTTGTAACGACGTCTACACCTTCAATATGTTCAGCTATTAATTGATCTAAAAAGGTTCTCCCCATTTCAATATCAGTAGCCATTTCGACAAGCTTAAACTGGTTATGTTGGAACTGGCCAATCGACTTTCCAAATGCCTTACGAGATTTTACATAATCAATGGTTAATTCCAGCATTCTCTCTGCCGAAACCTGTGCAGCAATTGCAACTATTAGTCGTTCCTGCTGCAGCTTTTCCATCATATACGTAAATCCTTCTCCTTCAATTCCAATCAAATTCTCCTTAGGAACTCGGCACTCTTCAAAGATTAACTCTGCCGTATCTTGAGAATGTAACCCTACTTTATTTAACTTTCTTCCTCTCGAAAAACCAGATGTTCCACGTTCAATAGCAAGCAAGCTTATCCCTTTATGTTTTGGAACAGCCTGCGGATTCGTTTTACATGCCACTATTACAAGATCTGCATGAATTCCATTCGTAATAAATGTTTTTTGCCCATTTACAATATAATGATCCCCTTCTAATCTTGCGGTTGTTTGGATATTAGCCAAATCTGAGCCTGCTCCTGGCTCTGTCATTGCAATAGCTGTAATCATTTCGCCTTTTGCACACAAAGGAAGCCATCGTTGCTTTTGTTCTTCTGTTCCATAAGTTGAAATGTACGGAATCACAATGTCACTATGTAATCCAATTCCAATAAGACTGGAGCCTACCCTTTCTAATTCCTCATTAATGATAACTGAAAATCCCCAATCAACCCCACTTCCTCCATAGGCTATGTCTATATCCGGACAAAGATATCCTTGCTCCCCCATTTTCAACCAGAAGGATCGTGGAATCATTTGATCTTCCTCCCACTTTTCATAAAAAGGAAGACATTCTTTTGCAAGAAATCTTTGCAATGTGCGACGAAATATTTTATGTTCCTCCTTAATATAAGGATGTTGCATGAGAAACAATCCCCCTTATACACGCTTTCCTCTATTGTAACTGATATCACAAATAATTATTAGAATATTTTGACTTAAAACAAAAAAATATTTTATACTCTATTAAAAAGTTGTATGATGAGTGTAAATCAAATATGTTAGAGGTGATGAATGATGTTACCTATCAAAAAGATAGAAAATGATTTGAAGGAACGAGCGAATAAAAAAGAAGCTTTCTAATAGAAGGACGCTTTCTTTTAGTTTGTTGCTTTTGTAAAAGCCCTACTGCCGGCTTTTACACCTAATAAAGATTCATCGGTTCTTATGAAGATTGCAGCTCTTTTCTCAGTGAATTGAAGGGTATTGAGGGTCTTCAACCTATATTTATTTGTTAAAACTTTAACTAAATAGAAACAATGGTTGAGAAAAGAGCCTAATGCAAAAATATATGAAAAATAATTTCAAGTTTTTCGGGTTACGCGCACCTCTTGTAAAAGAAGTTTTCAAAAACTTTATTTCATATTATTCAATTCAACAGAATGAATTAAAGGATTTAATTACTTATTTATGGGTAAAGGAAGAAAGAGAATATCAAATGATCGCCATATTGTTTTTAAATCACTATAAAAAATGGTTGAGAGAAAAGGTTTTAACTCTAATTCAATATTGTATTACCCATAAATCTTGGTGGGATTCTGTTGACTCAATTGCAACGAATGTTTTAGGACATTATATGAAAACATACCCACATCACATCCACCCAACAACAGAAAAGTGGTTGGAATCGAATAACATCTGGTTACAAAGAAGCATCTTACTATTTCAATTAAAATATAAAACTAACACTAATTTATCTATCCTTTTTAATAGCATTTTATTTTTAAAGGATTCTAAAGAATTCTTCATCCAAAAAGCGATTGGCTGGGCACTAAGGGAATATTCAAAAGTCGACTCTGAAAAGGTCATTCAGTTCGTTGAATCCACCGATCTTGCCCCTCTTAGTAAAAGAGAATCATTAAAATGGATTAAATCAAAAAATAATCTAAAGTAGATGGTTACTTTAGTAAACGCCTACCGCCGCCTTTTACATCAAAAATCTAGCTTTGTAGTCTACAGTTTTTTTCTAATTCGCAACAAAAAAGAGCCATTGAAAATGGGGGGGCACGATTGAAGACAAAAAAAGGTGTTTCACTTTTTCGGATTTTCTGGGTTATATTTTTAATCCTCATCGCTATTTTTTTCGTTTATCTTTATCGACTTCATATCGAAGGAACCTTAGGAAAGCATCTCCTTCAAATCAGTAATGAAATAGCTAAAATTTTCAAGAAAAATCCTATCCTCATTTGGTTGCTACTTAGCTATATAGTCATTTTCTATTTCGGTTATTTACTTGGAAAGAACCGGAAATAGTGAAGGATAATATTAACTCATTTCCCTTTTAACATTAATTACTTTGTCAGCGTTCATTAAATAGTCCTTTTTCCAGTTGATAATTAAGCATTTTATTACTATCATTAGATTATTGTCTAAAACTTTTCTACTTAACAATTTTGCGCATAATCTCAAAAAAGTCGCATATTTTTTGTAAAGACAAATTCAGCATCTAGAATGGGATGCCCATTGGCATTATCTATGTAAAAGGAATGATATGAATGACTGATTATACGAATATTTATAATAAATTAACTTCAATCATTGATGAGAGAAATATTAAAATAAATGAAATCCTAAAAAACCATACTTATACAAGACTAGGTGGCAAGGCCGATATTTTCTTAACACCATCTACTTATGAAGAAGTACAAGCGGTGGTCAAGTTTGCCAAGTTAGAAAACATCCCTTTTACCTTATTAGGGAATGGTTCCAATCTTATTGTAAAGGATGGCGGTATTCGAGGCATTGTCATCTTGCTTAAGAACTTCAATCGCATATCAACAAATGGAAATCAGCTTGTGGCACAAAGTGGGGCTGCCATTATTGATGCTTCTAGATATGCGTTAAAAGAGCATTTATCCGGATTAGAATTCGCATGTGGGATCCCAGGAACAGTCGGTGGAGCATTGTACATGAATGCAGGTGCCTATGGAGGAGAAATTAAAGATGTCCTCGATTACGCAATGGTTGTTGATAAAAATGGTGATGTCGTTAAGAGAACAGCAGCAGATTTGGAGCTAAGTTATCGTACAAGTAATATCCCAGAAAAGGGTGATATTGTTCTCGAAGCAGCATTTAATCTAAAACCTGGAAACTATGATGAAATTAAAGCGGTAATGGATGATCTTACATTCAAAAGAGAATCAAAACAACCATTAGAATATCCTTCCTGTGGCAGTGTATTTAAAAGACCGCCTGGTTACTTTGCAGGAAAGCTGATTCAAGATAGCGGGCTCCAAGGTACTCGATTGGGTGGAGCTGAAGTATCGACGAAGCACGCAGGATTCATTGTGAATAAAGATAATGCTACGGCAGAAGAGTATATTTCGTTAATCAAGCATGTTCAAAAAACAGTGTTGGAAAAGTTCAATGTTGCATTAGAAAGAGAAGTAAAGATTATTGGAGAAGATCTAGAAAAGAAATAATGAGTGAGGGGTTGTCTATTAGAGGGTCTAACCCTTGATAGACAACCCCTTTTTCAAGCTTCCTATCATATAGATATCGAATATAACTTGTAACATGAAAAAATGAAGAAATATGTTTTTTCCAAATCTATTCTTCTTTTGGTAGAAAAGGTTTTAAAAATATCCATAAATAAAAACACTCTAATGATAGAGTGTTTTTATTCGGCTCTTTTCTCAAACATTGTTGCTAATCTGTATTAAGTGTAAAAGCCGACAGTTGGGCTTTTACAAAAGCAACAAACTATACGAATACAGCCTTTATTTATTATTCAACTACGCGTCTAACGACACCTTTAAATGTTGATCTCCAGTAAGAATTACTCATAGAGTCAATTGATACCCCGTGTGAGCTGTTATCATTTAAGAAGGTTCCGTTCCCTAAATAAATTCCTACATGCCCATTTCTCTTATACGTATCAAAAAATACTAAGTCTCCACGTTTCATCTCTGAGGCACTAACTGCCCTACCTTGAACTACTAATGAATCAGTTGTTGTACCTGAAATAGGTCCTAAATTCACTCCCGCTTCGGCATATGCCCAACGTACGAATGATGAACAATCAAAAGAACGGTTTGCAATATCACTCGCAGAACGTCCACCACCCCAATTATATGGAGAACGCCCAACAATGGATGATCCAACACTAATAGCTGTTTCGATTCCACCAGAGCCTATATGAATAGTTACATTATTTGATTGAGGTGGTGCACTATAACTAGAATTATCGGAAGATGTAGTAACTCTTGCTTGTTCCTGTGCTGCTTTAGCAGCTTGTGCGGCTTGTGCAGCAGCAGCTCGTTCCTGCTCTGCAATTTTTGCTGCTTGCCCCTTTAACTCTCCAAGTTCATTTGAGGCAACTTTTTGTTCTTCCTTAATTTTTGCTAGAATACTATTTTTATCATTAATTTGATACTGTAATGCTACCTTCATATCTTCTAGTTCTTTTAAATCCTTCTCAACTTTTGCAAGTTTCTTTGAAAGATCTGCTTCAGCTTTTTCTAATGATTCCTTGTCTTTCTTCTGTTCATTTACTATATCCTGATCTGCATTGACAATCGTTGTTACCGCCATTGCCCGATCAATGAAATCTCCAAAGCTTTCTGCACCCAAAAGCACATCTAGATAGCTTGAACCACCATTCTCTTGCATTGCACGCGCACGTTTTTCTAGTAGTTCATTACGTTCTTCAATTCTCTTTTTTGTTTTTGCAATTTTTACTTTTAACTCTTCTGATTCTTGTTTCGTAGTAGCTATTTCTGCCTTTGTTTGTTTCATTTTTTCATTTGTATTTTCAACTTTTGCGTTAATTTCAGCAACTGTCGCTTTTAAACTCTTTTCATTCATTTGAAGTTCTGAAATTTCTTGTTGTTTATTATTAATTTTTTGATTTAAATTCTCGGCTGCAAACACGCTATGGGTAGTAAATAATCCGCTCGTCCCAATTACAGACGCTAAACTAAGTGAAAGTAATCTTCTCTTCATTTTCTATATTCCCCCGATTCATAGTCGATTCCTGTTGCATTCTGTAGATATATATTTAAGATCTTATCGTCTATTATTATGTAAAAATAAGAATTAACTGTCTTTTTCACAAAGGCTATTATAGCATCAAACTATGTTAAAATGGGGGTTTTTCATATTACAATTATATTTCAATTCTATTACTACAATATAATTCAATTAAATTAACTAAAAATGATCATGGAAAGTAAATTATTTATTATAGTAGAAAATAGGAAATTTGTCGAAAGTCGAATGAATAAATGACTACCCTAATGCTTGATATTTTTATAAGGCAATAGAAATGTAATGAGTCCAAGAATGATTGCAAAAAAACTAATAATCACTCCAATCAAATAACCCAGCCCAGACATAAACATATCTTCTCCTGGATAGGAAGGTTTAAGGGTAAAAAAACCATAAATACAATATAGTAAAAGAATAAAGTAAATAGAATGCCCTATAAAAAAGGCATACAATCGTTTTACCAATGGTTTTCTAAAGCATATCCTTATACAATTCCAAGAAATTACACTAATTACTGGTGATAGCACAATAAAAAAAGGGGTTGAAATAGGAAACAAGACTACTCCTAAAATTGTCATTCCAAGTAAAAGTATATTTATACCTAACAATGCACTACCAGCAGACCAAAAATAATTAAATACAAAATTTAGCTTTCCATCTATTCTTGTAAATTTCAGTCCAAAAAAGGCTAAAATAAGTGCAATAAACGATAAAGATGTTAAAGACATTCTCTCTCCTCCTAGTACATAGAATTTCTATGTACTTGTATAAAAAATTAGAGACCGTGAACGATCCCATAGTTAAAAGCTACTCTACTGATCGGATAGAAAAGTATTGTGGCAATCATACAAAGAATAATAAATATTGGATCTAGAAGTGGTGAATAAAACTCTTTGGGAATCATATTACTCAGTACAAGAATCATTAATAACAGATTTGGAATTAATGCTCGTATTACAATTTGACTAATACATTTTTTCCCTTTTGGACCATAAACTTTTCCAATAGTGAAGCCTAAGAAAAACCAGTAAACGGAATATAGTAAAAGAATATCTTGAGATATTCGCTCTAATACAATCCAAGCTTGATGAAGAACCGAAAAATGAAACATTTGATTCATTATTGTTAATAATATTCCGCCGATGAAAAAACACCAATTTAATAGAATGGCCATAGTTGTTTTATTTTGACCTTCTACTAGTAAATGATAGCTCTGTCCTAGTTCAGTTGGGTCACCTAAGTCACTTAAAATCGTATCATGAGCTTCTTTTTCACTTATTCCATAAAGCATTCTTTCCCGTATGCCTTCAGCAATATGTGATGAAATTTCACGACAAATCATATCTTTTTCGGGATGATTACCTAGTGATTGTTTCAGTTTTTCTAGATATACAGCTTTTTGATCTAACATTATAATTCACCTAACATTTTAGAAATAACTCCAACAAAACGATTCCATTCTTTTGACTTTTGTAGCAATACTACTTTCCCATCTCCTGTAATTCGGTAATATTTACGTGCAGGACCTTTTTCTTGCTCAACCCAATAAGAATCAATATATCCCTTTTCCTCTAATTTTTTCAATGCAGGATATAGGGTCCCTTCCTTTACATGCAGAGCCTCTTCGCTTCTACGTTCCATTTCTCTCGCTAATTGATATCCATACATATCTTGTTCATCCAATAAGTGAAGTAAAAGAAGAGAAGTGCTTCCTTTGACCAATTCTCGATTAAACAAATAATCACCTACCTAGAATTAAGATGTATATTCATTTTTACCATAATAAGAAAAACCTAGCAATGCTAGTTATAAATAAAAATAAGAATCTGCTGCCAGATTCCCCAAAAATCCTATTATTCAAACGTTTGATTAAAATTGATAGATCGCTATCCCAATAGATTCATCAACAAAGAAAATAATTAATCAAACGTTTGATTAGTATCATTTGTTGCGTATGTAAAAGAAAAACCCAAACCCTACTACTAGCTTTTTCACTTAATAAAATATTCAGCGGTTATTATAAAGGTAGCAGCTCTTTTCTCAGTAAAATAAAAGGGTTTAGCGTTTTTCACCCACTAAAGATCAATAATGTTTGAGAAAAGAGCATTACCCATCAAGTTCACATAACATTAAAATACCTGGCTTCAGGATGGGAAAAAACAATCGCCGTCACTGCTGCTTCAGGTTCCATCATAAACCCCTCTGTTAATTGAAGACCAATCCTTTCAGGGTGGAGTAGCTTAAAAAGTTTTTCTTGGTCTTCAAGATTTGGGCAGGCTGGATAACCAAACGAGAAACGTTGTCCTTGATATTTTGCAGCAAATCGTTGTTGCATCGTAAACTCTGGCGCATCTGGAAATCCCCATTGATCCCGCATAAGCTGGTGGACTCTCTCCGCAAAGCCTTCAGCAAATTCAAGAGCCATCGCTTGCAATGCATGACTTCTGAAATAGTCCCCTTCTGCTTTAAAGCGCTGAGCTCGTTCACGAATGTTTTTCCCTGCAACCACTGCAAACATACCTACATAATCCATCACACCACTATCTTTCGATCGTAAAAAATCTGCAAGGCAAAGATACGGTTTCTTGTCCTGTCTCGGAAATGTAAATCGTTCAAGTATTACGCTTGGTGTATCAGGGTCATATATAATTACATCATCACCATCGGACTGAGCAGGAAAAAATTGAAAGATGGCAGATGGCACAATAATCTTTTCCCTCTTTGCTAATTCTAAGAGTTCGTCTACCTGTTGTGATAGCTTCAATGCTTTTTCGTCTTGTTCGGCAAGGAGTTTCGACAACTTTCCTTTAAGGCCTAAATGATGGCCAAGTAACATTTGTCTATTTACATAAGGCTCGATGTGTGACACCGAATAGTCTCGTAAAATATGTGTTTTCAAATCAGAAGGTATATATACTGGCGCATCCTTCGCGACAGATGAACGTTCAATCACCTTCTTCACAGGACGTTCAATTGTTCGGTCAATTTCTAATTGTTGAAGCTGTTTTTGTCGCTGTTCTTGTAATAGAATTTCTCTTTCCTTCTCATCCTGTAATCGATTGGCAAGTGATAATCCATCCATCGCATCCTTTGCGTAAACGACCAAACCATCATACTCAGGTACGATTTTATTAAGGGTAAATTTTCTCGATAAAGCTGCCCCTCCCACTAACATCGGAATACTAATGTCAGCTTCTTTCAAGTCTTGAGCAGTAGCAACCATTTGCTGGGCGGATTTCACCAATAATCCTGATAATCCAATCAACTTGGGCTTTTCTCTTCTAATGGCTTCAATGAGTTCCGCTGGAGCTACTTTAATTCCAAGATCAACAACATCATAACCATTATTATTTAAAATAATATCCACTAAATTTTTCCCTATATCATGAACATCACCTTTTACTGTCGCAAGTAAAATTTTTCCTTTCGAACTCGATGTATCATTTTTTTTCATATACGGTTCTAAAAAAGAGACCGATGATTTCATGACCTCAGCACTTTGTAATACTTCCGCTACGATCAACTGATTATCATTAAAAAGACGCCCTACTTCTGCCATTCCATCCATCAGCGGTCCATTAATTATTGCCAATGGAGAAGGGTATTCCTTCAATGCCTTTTGCAAATCATCAATTAATCCTTCCTTCGTCCCTTCGATGACATAACTAGCTATTCTCTCAGGGAGTGATAATTGCTGTACATCTACCTTTTTTTCTTTCTTTTTCCCACGATAAAATTCTGTAAACACCGTTAGTGCCTTTTCACTCGTATCAAATAGAAGCTGTTCAGCCATTTGTACCTCTAATTCAGGGATCGAAGCAAAACGTTCCAGTTTCTCCGTATTTACAATCGCATAGTCTAGTCCTGCTTTTGTACAATGGTAAAGAAAAACCGAGTTTAATACTTCACGACCGGCAGGAGGTAAACCAAATGAAACATTACTCACCCCTAAAATTGTTTGGCATTTAGGAAGCTGTTCCTTAATTAGACGAATCCCTTCAACGGTTTCTTTAGCTGCTCGGAAATATTGCTCATCCCCTGTACCAGCAGGAAAAACAAGAGGATCAAAAATAATATCATGAGGATTGACTTTATACTTATTTACTAAAAGATCAAAGGATCGTAAGGCAATTTCCAGCTTCCGTTCGGCTGTAACTCCCATGCCCTTTTCATCAATTGTCCCAACAACAATTGCACCACCATATTGATGCAAAAGAGGGGTTACTTTCTCAAATCTCTCCTCACCATTTTCTAGATTTATCGAATTGATTATATTTTTCCCTTGGCAAAATCTAAATGCACATTCAATTACATTTTCATCCGTCGAATCGATCATCAATGGTACTTTCACCTTTTTTACAACTTCTTGAATAAAATTCTCCATATCCTCTAATTCTTCACGGTCAGGGTCTGCCAAACAAATATCAATAATATGAGCCCCATTTTTTACTTGTGCACGGGCGACCTCGCTGGCCTCTTCAAATCTACCTTCAGCAATGAGACGTTTAAATTTACGGGAACCAATGACATTGGTACGTTCACCTACGAATAACGGTCTACTACTTTCATCTTCATAAATAAATGGTTCAATCCCAGATACTGCATGTGGATGGCTAGTATTCGCGATTCTAGGGTGAATATCTTTTAAAGCATCCACCATTGCTTTAATATGTGCAGGAGTCGTTCCACAACAACCTCCGGCTAGATTTAACCAGCCCTTTTCGGCAAAAGCCTTAATTTTTGCTGCCAGTGATTCAGGTGTTTCATGGTAATTGCCTTCCTCATCTGGTAAACCTGCGTTTGGATAACAACTGACAGCAGTCGTCGATAAATTAGAAAGGGAACGAATATGCTCTGCCATAAATTCTGGTCCTGTTGCACAGTTAAGTCCAACGGCAACGGGATTCATATGCTCAACGGAGATATAAAATGCCTCAATACTCTGACCAGCCAAAGTTGTTCCCATCGGTTCAATTGTTCCAGATATAATTAGAGGAACTTGCTTTTTTGTTTGTTCAAATGCTGTTGTTATCCCAAGATAGGCAGCCTTTACATTTAATAAATCTTGTGATGTTTCCAAAAGAAGAACATCTACTCCACCACGAATTAGTCCTCGAGCTTGTTCCTCGTAGGCTGCTCTTAATTGTTCAAATGTCGCCCCACCTGTTATAGATAAAGTTTTCGTTGTCGGCCCCATTGACCCAGCAACAAAACGTGGATGCGCAACTGTCGAAAATTCATCCGCCACCTTTTTGGCAATTTTTGCAGATACATAATTGATTTCCTCCGCTTGATTTCCTAACTGATACTCATCTAAAACCGTACTAGTTGCACCAAATGTATTCGTTTCAATGACATCCGCACCTGCAGCAAGATATTCCCTATGAATCTCTTCAATAATTTTTGGAGCAGTGATACTTAGATATTCATTACATCCTTCATACTCTTCGCCTCCAAAGTCACTTGCCGATAGATTTTTCGATTGAATCATCGTCCCCATCGCCCCATCTAATATGAGAATCCTCTTCTTTAATTGTTGTTCAAATACGGTTTGTGACATGGACAACATTCTCCTTTGCATGAATATAATTCGAGCATTCAATCGTTAAATCATAGCGAATAAATGGGGTAATTAAATAAATACCATTAAAATATTCCATTGCTGTATCAATAAGAGATTTTGAAATAGCCAAGCTTTCTGTCGTTGCTTGAAGTGGATCATCTGCTGCCCTTTCCATAGCCGATAAAATCGAATCAGTTAACGTAATCCCTGGAACCTCATGGTGAAGGAAGTTTGCATTTTTATAACTAGTTAATGGCATAATGCCTATATAAATAGGTGTCTGTAAATGTTTGGTCGCTTCATATACTTCTATAATTTTTTCTTCACTAAACAGAGGTTGGGTAATAAAATAATCTGCCCCACTCTTTATCTTTCTCTCTAGTCTGCCAACTGCACGATCAATATTCCGTACATTCGGATTAAAAGCGGCCGCTACGGAGAAAGAAGCTTTTTTTCGTAGTGATTTTCCAGAATAAGAGAGTCCCTCATTAAATTGTTTGATCATTTGAATTAAATCAATGGAGGACACATCATATACCGATGTCGCTCCAGGAAAATCACCTATTTTTGAAGGATCACCTGTTACTGCAAGAACCTGATCAATGCCTAAGGCATCCAATCCCATCAAATGTGATTGCAAGCCAATCAAATTTCGATCACGACATGTAATGTGTACGAGCGGGCGAATATTGTATTGTTCCTTTAAAATTGTCCCCATAGCAACATTGCTAATTCGCGGGGAAGCCAATGAATTATCGGCCATCGTAATAGCATCAATATTTACCGCTTTTAATGCTTTTGCCCCTTCTATAAATCTTTCTGTTTGCAGATGCTTAGGTGTGTCTAATTCGACAATAATAGAGGTTCTCCCCTTAACAATTTCGTGTAATGGGGGTTCAGTAGGAACTTGGGTTATAGCTAATTCGATCTTTTCTTTAGAAGGCTTAACCACCTTCTTTGTAATCGGCACGAGTCCCTCAATCCCCTCTGTGATGGCTCGTATATGCTCAGGTGTTGTCCCACAACATCCCCCGATAAGCCGAACTCCTTGCTTCACTAATTGGACAGCACAATCCTTGAAATACGTTGCATTATTCGTAAAAACAAATCTTCCATCCTCATAATCAAGTAAACTTGCATTTGGATAGGCAGATAGAAAGGCATTCTTCGGTAAAGGGATTTCTTCTAGCGATTGAATCATATGATGAGGTCCGAGCCGACAATTTAAACCAATTACATCTGCTCCCATCTCCTCCAACCGGTATAACCCTTCCCTTAATTCCATTCCATTCTGCAGGACACCCGGTTCTAGCAAAGAGAATTGAGCAATAACCGGAAGATCTGACTCTTTTTTAGCAATTTCAACTATCGCCAAAAGCTCTTCCACATCGTAAAAGGTTTCAAGCAAAATTCCATCTACACCTTCATTAAGGATATGAAATAACTGTTCTCTAAAACTTCTTTTAATTTCTGATAATGTAATATCCGCCTTACGAATGCCTCTGTATCCACCAAAGGAACCTAAGATGATGGTTTCTTTGTTTGCGGCTTTCTTGGCGATACGAACCGCTTCTGTATTCACTGCCTTTACTTGCTCTTCAAGACCATATTGGCTCAATTTAAAATAATTTGCTCCGTATGTATTGGTCTGAATTACCTGTGCACCTGCTTGTATATAAGCTTGATGAATATTAATTATTTCATCTGGGTGAGACAAATTAAATTCCTCATAGCAAGTATCCTTCCCGTAAGAATAAAGAAGGGTTCCCATCGCACCATCTGCTACTAGTACAGAAGATTTTAGTTTCTCAACAATGTTCATCCGAACCACACTCCCCCTTTTAATGCTAATCGGCTATACATGCTCGGTAACCTCGCCAATTTTACTAGCTACTAATAGGGCTTGCTCAATGTCCTTAATTAAGTCATCCACATTTTCTAATCCCACAGATAAACGTAATAATCCATCTGTAATTCCTCTTTTCTCTCTTTCCTTTTTTGGCATTGCAGCATGGGACATTGTAGCCGGATAGGACAGAATGGATTCAACGGCACCCAAACTAACAGCAAACACAGGAATCTTAAGACTTTCAACAAATAATTTAGTGGTTGCCTGATTAGGTAAGCTAAAAGAAAGAACCGCACCTGCTCCTGATGATTGTCGAAAATGGACGGAGTGTCCTGGGTGAGTTGTAAATCCTGGATAATATACCGCTTCAATCAGTGGATGACTTTGCAAACGTAATGCAATCTCATTTGCCGACTGGGAGGATTGCTTCAGTCGAACACCTAATGTTTTCATCCCACGTAATAGTAGCCAGCAATCATGGACTCCTAAAATTGAGCCAAATGCATTTTGAATATAGCCTAATTGTTCCGCCAATTGTTCATCTTTAACCACAGCTAGACCTGCAACGACATCACTATGACCGGATAAAAACTTTGTCGCACTATGTATTACAATATCCGCTCCCAACTCAAGTGGTCTTTGCAAAAAAGGCGTCATGAATGTATTGTCAACAAAGACGAAACAATTTTTAGCTTTGGCTAATCTCACCACTTCTTCTATATCTGTAATGTGCAAAAGTGGATTAGAAGGCGTTTCAACATAAACTACTTTCGTGTTTGGTTGAAAGGAACGGGCTACTTCACTTAAATCCGTCATATTAACAAAGGTATGTTCAATCTTAAATCTTGACAGGACCTGAGTAATCATTCGAAATGTACCACCATACACATCTTCCGAGATTAAAACATGGTCTCCAGCAGAAAGAAGCATAAAAGCAGAAGAAATAGCGGCCATCCCAGATGCAAAGGCAAATCCTTTGGCCCCCCCTTCTAAATCCGCAATCATATCCTCGAGCACCTTACGCGTTGGATTACCAGAACGACTATAATCATATGGCCCAAATTGATCAAATTGATGTTGATGAAATGTTGAAGAATAATGAATCGGTGGATTGACAGCCCCTGTAGCCGAGTCGATAAATGCTGATTGAGAAGTAAGTCTTGTTTCTATATCAAAATCATTTTGGCTTCTACTCATAGGAATTGTTCCTCCTTCTGAAGCAACTGAAAAGCCTGTTCAAGATCGTTCTTTATGTCTTCAACATATTCAATTCCTACAGAGAAGCGAAGCAATCGATTACAGACTCCATTCTTTATTCTAATTTCCTCAGGTATATCTCCATGAGTTTGCGTAGCAGGATAAGTAATAAAGCTTTCAACTCCACCTAAGCTTTCAGCAAAAGTTATAAGCTTTAAGTTCCTTAAAAACGGCGAAATCCACTCCTCTTTTTCCAAACGAAAAGAAACCATCCCACCTCTAACCGGATACAAAACATCAGTTACTTCTTGACGTTCATTTAAAAATTCCACTAGATGTTTTGCATTATCTACATGCTTCTCCATACGTAATGCTAAAGTTTTCAAGCCTCTTATTAACAGCCAAGAATCAAAAGGTGATAATACTGCACCTGCACCATTGTGAAAGGTAGAAAGCTTCTCACATATCTCTTTGCCCTTTGCCACAACAAGTCCAGCAAGTACATCATTATGTCCACCAATGTACTTCGTTGCGCTATGCACAACAATATCAGCACCAGAAAGAATTGGTTTTTGAAGATATGGAGTTAAAAAAGTATTATCGACAATGAGCAATAGTTGGTGATCTTTAGTAAAAGTGGCCACTTTTGTAATATCCGTTTCCACCATCAGTGGATTAGTAGGTGTTTCAATAAAGATGGCTTTTGTTTTTTCAGTGATTGATTCATTTACTAACTCAATATCATTTACATTTATATATTTCGTTACGATTCCATATGCCTTCGCATAATGTTCAAATAGGCGATAGGTTCCCCCATATAAATCATCAGATGCAATTAATTCATCTCCACTTTCAAAAAGAGATAATACCAATTGTATAGCTGCCATTCCAGAACTGCAGGCAAATCCTTGATCTCCCTCTTCTAATTTCGCAAAGCTATCTTCTAGCAACGCACGAGTTGGATTTTTGGTTCGTGAATAGTCAAACCCTGTTGACAATCCTATTCCCTCATGTCGATAAGCAGTCGATAAAAAAATAGGTGGATTGACTGCTCCTGTCTCGGATTCACTTCGATTACCAATTTGAACAAGATTCGTTTCAATATGATGATTGCTCAATTTAAACTTCCTCCCTCATTTTTACTTGGACTATGAGGAGAACATACAACTAAAAAAGGGACTTCTATAAGAAGAAGTCCCTATTAGCCATTAGATTCTCCTTATCGTTCAGGTTATAAAACCTGCTGGAATTAGCACCATATCAATCATGTTGACTGGTTGCTGAGGCGTCATAGGGCCAGTCCCTCGACCTCTCTAGATAAGATTTAACTATATAGTTTATGTGTTAAAATTTTCAAACTTAATGTTAAATGTACAATAAAATTATTAAATAATCAAGATTTTTTAACTTCATTTAATTATTCGAATTTTTTCTACCTACTCTCTCATATAGGTCCATTAAATAAACACACCACTCGCTAACCTGCTGTTAAAACTGCATATCCTAAAGTATAATGTCTGTTCACAACAAATATAGTTAAACATTCACATCGGTCTTCCAAACGAGTCATTTATTAATGGATGTTTTCGTATCGTTTGTTGCTCTTATAAAAGCCCAACTACCATCTTTTTCCCCAATAAAAAATTCCTGCAATTCTTATGCTTATTGTAACTCTTTTCTCTAGTAAAAATTTAAAGGTGTTGCGATCATCAGCCGATAGTTATTCGTTAAAACTATACTTAAATAGCAAGGGTGTTTAAAAAAAGAGCCTTATTAATCAAAGGAAAAGATGTATTAATGATTCAATGGCGTTGAATCAGCTTATTTTTTCTTTTGATACGAGCTCCGGATAGCCATAGCTGCCATGTTCACTTAAATCGAGTCCAATGGTCTCTTCTTCTTCAGTGACACGAAGCCCCTTCATCATTTTCTTCATTACAAATAAAATGACATATGATACAAGAAATGCATACAACCCAGAAGCGAAAACACCCAGAAACTGCACTCCTAATTGATGAAATCCACCTCCGTAAAATAAGCCTGGGGATCCAACAGTTGCAAGTTCCTTTGTAGCAAAAAATCCTGTAGATAATGTTCCCCATATACCCGCTGTCCCGTGAACTGATAATGCATATATCGGATCATCAATGTTTCTTTTATCAAAAAATCTCATGCTATAAAATACTAAAATACCAGCGATAAAGCCAATAACTACTGCTGCCCACGTAGCTACAAACGCACATGATGCTGTAATCGCTACTAGCCCTGCCAATGCTCCATTTAAAATTGCCGGTACATCTGCCTTTCCTAGCAATAACCACGAAATAAGAAGTGCCCCTAATGCTCCTGATCCCGCAGCTAAGTTTGTATTTAAAGCAACAAATCCAAAAAACCCTTCTGAGACAGATAATGTGCTGCCTGCATTGAAACCAAACCAACCAATCCACAAAATTAAAACTCCTAATGCAGTAAACACCTGGTTATGTCCCAAAATTTGATTAACTGAACCATCCTTATTGTACTTACCTATTCTTGGTTTCAATAATAATGTTGCTGCTAAGGCGGCCATTGCCCCCGTCAAGTGAACAACTGTAGACCCTGCAAAATCTTGCTTACCATGCTCAGCAAGCCAGCCACCACCCCAAATCCAATGGGCAATTACTGGGTAGACCATAATCGAAAATAAGATAGAAAAAATAACATAAGTGGAAAATTTAGCACGTTCAGCAAAACCACCAAATGCAATGGTTAATGCAATTGTCGCAAATGCTAATTGGAATAAGAAGAAGACAGAAGAAGAAAGTTCACCATTCAATTCATTGCTCGAGTAAAAAAAGTGTGATAGTCCAACAAAAAAGTTAGAGTTTTCACCAAATATAAATGCATACCCACAGGCCCAAAAAATAAGTGATCCAATCCCAAAAGTAAAAATTGTTTTTCCAGCTATATGTCCCGCATTTTTCATTCGTGTAGATCCACACTCCAGTAAAATGAATCCCCCTTGCATGAGGATAACTAAGATAGCCCCCAACATTACCCACATATTGTTCATTAATATCTCTACTGCCATATAAAAACCCTCCCTGTAAGTTTAATTGCATAATTCATGTTAAAAAATCTAACATGATTACATTTTTTCTTATTATTTTAGTGGATTTTAAGCGTGTGTCAATAGAGAATTGTAAAAAATCTAAAAATTAACGTTAAGAAACATTACACGAAATTAAAAAGACCAAAAAAAAGAGGCTTAAGCCCCTAAATATTTTTCAAATAATTGTTCCTTCGACATTAATAAATATGTTGGTTTTTTTCTTTTTATCTTTCTAATTGACAAAGATGTTGTAGAAAGAAGATAGATAGGCATTTGCGATATTCGCTTAAAATGAATATAAAATCCGTTTTCTGGATACATTAGCTCAAACCCAAGTTTCTTCACACCCTTATTGAGCATCGTAATTCCGATAATTCCCTTTATATCATCAACCTTACGATGATTTTCCAGAAACATAGCTAAAATTGGCATCGATTGTTCCACCATTCGATAAATCGCTCGTGTTCTGTGTAATGAATCATTCACTTTAATCACTTCCTTCAGTATACGAACATTATGAAGATGAATTTTAAGCAAACGATCATTTTTTGTAATTAAAGTTCCATCTGATAAAAGAAAATCCTTCCCTTTATATTTGGTCAACTTTACCCGAAACACAGCTTTTCTGTTTTGAAATGTACCAATATATTTCAGCCTTCTAACTAAATGATAAAAAGGATCAAATAATGTCCACAAAGAGATGATTGAATGTCGTATAAACAAAATGATCTTATCCCCTTTCAACTAACCATCTTTTTATAGGATGAGCATCTTCCTGCGTTTTCAATCTCTTATAAAGCTGGTAAATAGTATAGCGGTATAAAAATAAACTCCCACACAATCATTCAGTGAGGAGTTTATTGACATTGATATTATATGCAAAGATTTCCTTTCTTCTATAGGAAATAAGCTTATTTTTCACTAAAAAACCAGCACTTTTATATAATTTTAATGCCTTCTCATTTTCTGCAGCTACACATAATTGAATTTCTTCAATCGAAAAATGATTAAAGAGTTGAAATAAAGCAGACCTTATCAATCGTTTTCCGACACCTTTTTTACGATGGTCTTGCGAGACACCAATATATTCCAGACTTCCTTCATAAAATTCAGGATTTGCCTCGAAATATACATAGCCCTGTAATTCCTCGTTATCCTTAGAAATAAGAACTTTTCGATCATCGTTTAATCGTTGAATAATGTCCTCCCCATTATAATATGTATGAGGAAACAACTCTTGATGTAAAGTAATAAATGTCGGAAATAAATTGCTTGTTATTTCCTGAATCCCTTCATCACAGAGAGAATCGTCTGGAGATGGTTTAGCAATTAATATATAATGAGCATTTCCTTTCTCAAATTGAAGCTGATCCATGAATGGAGCTGCATACTGATGTTCCTTATGATAAAAGCCGTTATATTGTTGGACAGGAATAGATAGCTTTTTTATTAACCCATCCCACATCTTATGTGCAACATCTAACCAATCATCCCACTGGATAAAAGGGCCCCAAATTTCTGCTTCTTGAGAATCCTTCTCTATATCTAACCCAAGAACACCTACAAGCTGATCATGGTGAAAAGCCCCAATCAATGACTCTGCAAGGGGCAGATCCGAAAAGTCATATTCAAGGGCATGTAGAATTTCCTTCTCATTCTCGCCGCAATAGCCAACATGCTGATGGGAAGTGGAGTTGCATTTTGATATAAATGCAGCTGCAACTCTCAAGTCGTCTATTGCCTTAATTTCTAAGTTATAGCTCATATTCACCTAATAAGCTTTCCAGCTTCAATGCTAATCCAATACTTCCTTGTACTTTTAATTTCCCCATCATAAATGCTGCAGCACTATTCATCGTCCCTTGTAAAAACTTTTTGAAGTCAGTTACCTTCATTTTAAGTGTACATTTCGGCTCTTTAAACTCATTACGTAAAACCTTTACTGTTTCATTGGAAAATACCAGTTGAAAGGTTCCACCATCTTCCCCAGTTAAATCAAATTGATAGATCACATTTAAATCCTTAAATGGAATAGGATTCTCATTCATCACTCTTTCGATGTCAAGCCATATTTGATCAACTGTTTTATTTGTTAGATCAGTCACTATACATCTCTCCTCATCAAATATTTCTCCAAAGCTTGATTTAACGTCCCATATGTTTCCGCTTTATCTGAAATAGTTAAATTTAAATCAATCATTGTATTTACACATTCAGGACGAATCCCTGTAATAACCGTTTTACATCCCATCATACTGATCCCTTCTAAAATTTTTAGAAAGTAAAGAATGGCCTCCTCTTCAATAATAGCAACCCCAGAAAAGTCCATGATGAGCGTCATAATTTTGTGTTGACTGATTTGATTAAAAATCTTTTCCTTCATCCCCAACATTCTGTCATTATCTACCTTGCCAATTAAAGGCAATATACACATCGAATCGATAATCGGGATAATCGGCACTGATAAATCTTCTATTATCTCCTGTTGGGATTGAAGTACTTCTTCTTTATAGTTCGTATAGCTAATAAAAAAGCTATTTAAAAATTGATCAATGAGGTCATTGGTATTTTTTTCCAAAGTAAAGAACTCTTCACGATTTGTTTCAGTCCCTCTAATACGATCAAAATTATAAAGGAAATTCCACAGCACACGACGAATGGCTTGAAGCCATTCTAACTTAAACGCAATGGTTAACGAATGTTTTGCCCATGCTTCCCCTTCTTTTTGAGCAAACATCATCAATTCGTGACGACGATTTTCTACTATGAACAAAACTAGTTTTTGTGCATTTCCTAACAAATCAATATTTCCTACAGTATGTATTTCGTTAATTTTATCGCGTACGTTTACTGCCTCTGATAATAAATGCTGTTCAAACACATCTTGATTTTCTAATAGGTATTCCTTCAAATTTCCACTTTCTACATTTTTAATATTCAACCTCACCACTCCATGCTGTATATGTGATATATCTATCGGAAGGATAATACGGAAAGTTGTCCCTACATTTTCTTCACTATCTACTTCAATACGACCACCATGCTGGTAAATCGTTGTAAAAACCTGTGTTAACCCCATTCCTGTCCCATTTTCCTTTGTAGTAAAAAAGGGGGGTACCAAGCAGTGCACACTTATCTTTTGGTATCCCAACTCCCGTGTCTTTAACTAAAATATATACATACCCATCACGAATAAATTGATTCACATAGATGGTTCCCTTATCAGGAATCGCTTCAAACGCATTCTTAAATAAATTAAAAAAAGTCTTTTTCAACTGATTTCTTTTACCTGAGACAATAGCTGAATCGACGTTTTCAAAATTAGTTTCTAATTTCACTCGATATTGTTGGTCTTGAAATAAGTAAAGGATCGATTCTATTTCTGCACATAAATTAAAAGTGGATAATAATTCATCTTCCATATCCGGTTTAGAAACTTGAAGGAGGTTCTCTAGAGTAAGTAATGCATTGTTCAATTCTGCCTCAGCTACATCAATATAGGTATCAGGACTTTTTTCTTTTAATAGCTGTAAAAAACCCTTTACAGAGGTTAAAGGATTCCTTACCTCATGAGCAATTCCTGCTGCTATTTGTCCAACTGAAGCTAATTGTCCTATATGAACATCACTTATTTGATTATTCATCGGATCATTTCCCATCGTTTGAACCCCCATTTATCTAGTTGTATTAATCATAATGTTCCAATAATTATTTTACACCACATTTCTCCTCAAAGTAATACATTCATCTAAATATTGCGAAAATATTTTACATATTTCTTCCTTTTTATTCTCAACATAAAAATCAAAGAAATGGCTACAAACATAAAAGATATGCCTCCAAGACATCCTAATAATCGTGGATCAATGATTTCTAAGACTATACCAGCTAAAAACATCGATATTCCCAGCAATGTATTCGATATTGTGGCAGATAGAGCAAACATTGTACCTTGATATTTTTCGGGTACCTCCTTCATTAAAACAGTATCAAAGCAAGCATTTCCAATCCCCGACATAAGTGCAATAAAACAGAAAACCACAAACGAAAGGAATACCAAATAGACCTGACTTAATAGGACTAGTCCTAATCCTTCCAATATTAAACAGAAAAGTCCTATCATTAAAAAATGCTTCTTTATTCTCTTTGCAACTGTAAAGCTTGTAATTAACCCAATCCCAAGCGCTCCATAAAAAAGCCCCACCCCTACTTCGCCAAGTTTGTATTCTTCTACTGCGTAAATACTAATTAACACATTATCGATTCCGTTCAGCAATGAAATAATAAATTCACATAATAAAATCACTTGTAAAGGTAAAGAAAGTATAATTACCTTTTTTAGTTCAGAAAGAAATCTTGAATTAGATTGATTTGAATTGTTATCAAAGTCTATTTCAGGAAAAGTAATGCTGGAAATAAAAAGGGCAGCAACTAAAAATGATAATCCATTCAACCAAAAAGTCATATCTGGTCCAAATAAATAAGAAACGAGGCCTCCTGAAAATGCCCCTCCAATTAATACAACACCAACCATTACTTGTTCCAAACTATTTACCATTAATAGGTTTTCTTTTTTTACCATTCTAGGAATCGAGGCCTTTCGTGTCGGGGCATAAATTGCTTCACCTGCCGCTAAAATGAAGGAGCCTATATAAATAATCCAGATATCCTCTTTACTATTTACAAGCAAAAAAGATAATGCAAAGAAGATTCGCACAAGATCCGTTGTGATCAGCACCCGTTTTCTTGAAAAGCGATCTGCAAGCCGCCCACCTAAAGGACCAAATAACAGGAAAGGAAGTAAACGAAGAGCCATTGTTACTCCCACCGCTAGACCAGATCCTGTTAGTTGAATAATTAAAGTAAGCATAGCAACCTGGCTAAATCTATCCCCAATTCCATTAATAATTCCCGCTGCAAATAATTTTCGGTATGATTTTTCTTGTTTCAATAAGGATATCTTCATTTTATCCACCTACTTTAATGATTATCTAATTAAATAAATGTCGAATTAGTTGAACAAAAAAATATGGATAGGTTCTATCCATTTTTTTAGCGCAGCCACCATAATTCAGGCGGATTCATTTCATACTCATTATTTTCTCGGTACATAAATTGACACATAATCAATTCACGTCTTAAAGTTGCATAGTCTTCATGAAATCGCTTTAAGTATTCATTCACTTCTTTTTCAGGATACACCTTTCCAAATTCAAAGCCTCTTACAATATGCGCTAATATCACCAGCTTTTTCTTTCGTTGCGCAGGTATAGTTTTTAACTTACCATCCCTTGTAAAGAAATTATTAATAATACTCGCTCTCTCTGTTTCTGTAACTGTCATTTCCATATGATCTCCCCCTTTTCCTACAGTTAATATCGCCATGGCACTTCCTTTAAGAATCTTTTCATTTAAAGAAAAATAGATAGTATTTTTTTCACGCCTTTCCTTAATTAGCCCCACCTCACGCAGTTTTGCTATATGATGAGTAATAGTTGGCGGCTTTAAGCCTAGCTTTCCAGCAATCGCCTGTCCATGAAGAGGTCCTTGCTGTAACAGTGCAATAATCCTCACTCTCGTTAAATCCCCCAAAGCTTTATGAAAATCAACAATTTTACTCATTTGCATACTATACACCCCTAATTCAACATTTATCTAATTAGATAATAATAAAACTAACTTATTTTTACAAGTCTTTTCAGAATATTTTGTAGCCTATTATTCAATTTGCCTGGTTTATTACGATCACAATGGTATTCTTGAACTGTTTAAGTGGTTCGATGCTTTTTGACTGGTTTATACACTTTTTTGAGTGGTTATCGTATATTTTTATTGGCTCGCCACCTCTTTTGAGTGGTTCATTTTTCCCTTTGCATAATAAAAAATAATGGCCCATACTGATAACAGTACAGGCCATTAGAATCTATATAAAATGCGGGGGGCGCATTGATTTGCTTCTTAAATTCCCTTTTTATTTTGAAAATATTCTTCAAGGGTGATTCCCTTATGGTATATTTCAGTTGCAATTTCCTTTCCTACATATCGAAAATGCCATGGTTCAAATTGATATTTTGTAATATTCTCTTTTCCCTTTGGATATCGGAGAATAAATCCATATTCATGGGCATGTTCCGCTAACCACTTACCTTCTGGTTTATATTCAAAGCTTTCATCTAACGTATAGTTCATGCTCGCTGCTGAAATATCCATTGTTAATCCTGTCTGGTGTTCACTCGTTCCCGGTTTCGCCACTGCAAGCTCCGCTTTTTGGCGACCAACTTGTTCAATTTCCCGATTGAATAAATATTCTTGGGTTTCATAGGAACGAAAACCTGATGCAGCATAAAGCTGAATCCCATTTGAGGAAGCTTGATTGAACATCCTCTCTAGTGCATCTGCTGCTTCTGCTCGCATTAATGCCTTATCTAGCTGCTGACTCCCGAAAGTAAACTTCACTTTTGGACGGACGAGATCATTTGGACGATATCCTTTAGGCAGTGCATTGGATTTATTGACCATAACAGTTATCGCAGTCGGATTACCAACAACAGAGACAGAATCCTGCTTGGAATGATCAACAACTTTATCTGATGATTGACTTATTTGATCATTCTGAGGTACTTCTTTCCTCTGATCTGATTGCGTCTCGTTATTTTCATTCTGATCCTGTTTACTACCGTCATTTCCCTTTGTATTATTTTCAGTAATTTGATCACTACTATCGCCTTGAATGTCTCCCTGTTGATTATTATCGGTATCTTCTTGTGATTGATTATTATCAACCCCTGAAGATACTTCCTTATTCCCTGTTGCCTGATTAGACAGGTGATCTTTGTCACCACATCCCGCAAGAAGGAGGATGATTAAACATGAAGCAAGAGCCAATTTATTCATTAGAAGTCCCCTTATTTATTATCACTATTACAGACGTTTTAAGGTGGAAAAAGGTTTCAATATTTCTTTTCAATATAGAAGATTTTTTCTCTACAACATCATAGGAGCCATCTGACTGTCAGATGGCTCCTCTTGAATTTTTTATGATAAAGTAGGTAATTGTCCAATATACTGAGATTCCGGTCGAAAGATAACATTTCTCTCTGCTTGCTCTAATACATGTGCTGTCCAACCTACTATTCTACTCGCTGTAAATGTCGGGGTGAACAAGTCATCCTCCAAATGAATGGAGCGCATGACTGCAGCGGCAAAAAACTCAACATTTGTGTACAGCTTTCGGCCCGGTTTATATTCTTCTAATAGTTGAATGGCTGTTTCCTCAACATACAGTGCAAGTGCAAGCCACGGATCATCCTGACCAACCTCTAATGCTTTTTCCTTCAATGCTAATGCTCTCGGATCCTTTGTTTTATAAACCCTATGACCGAACCCCATTAGTCTTTCTCCATTTTCCAATTTCTCTCTCAACCAACTCTCAGCATTTTCCTTTCTTCCGATACCATTGAGCATTTTCGTTACATCTGAAGGTGCTCCCCCATGAAGCGGGCCCTTCATCGTTCCAATAGCAGAGGTAATCGCAGATATCATATCCGACTCAGTGGAAATCGTCACTCTTGCAGAAAATGTCGATGCATTCATTCCATGCTCCAATGTTAATATCATATATGTTTCTAATGTTTTCACATGAACATTGGATGGTGTTTCACCAGTTAACATATATAAATAATTCGCAACATGATCATAATTTTCATGTGGAGCAACGGGAGATTTCCCTGCTTTTCGCCTATGCCAATAAGCGATGATCGTTGGAATTATAGCTGTTAATTGAATTGCTTCCTCGACAGTTGGCTTCCATTGGAAATGCGAATTCCCCAAACTTGAAATCAACGTTCTTAGTACACTCATTATCTCCATATCAGTAGGGAGAAGATGAAGCATCTTTTCCATATGCTCGGGTAATACCCGATACTTCTTTAATTTTTCACTAAGTAACTCCACCTCTGTTTGAGAGGGCAGGGACCCATTCCATATAAAATATGCTGCTTCTTCAAATGAATAATTCAGTGCAATATCCTTCGCTTCCAGCCCCCGGTATACTAAATGCCCTTTCTCCCCATCGATATAGCTAATTGCTGTTTCAGCAGCAATAACTCCCTTTAATCCGTGTTGAAGCATTTTATCATCCTCCTTGTTTTTATGAGAATTCAATGTGTTCTAATTTCTTATAATCAACTATCTCTATTGGTTATCTTAAGTATAGATGCTATAATCGATTAAAAAAATTAAACATTTTTAATCAATTCAATTAATTTTTGTAATTAAGGGTGAAATATAGTGGAATTAAAATGGTTGCATACCTTTATTGCGGCAGCTAGGCACGAGAATTTTCGCAAAACAGCAGAAGAGCTTTTTATTTCTCAACCAACTGTTACAGTCCATATTAAACTCTTAGAAGAAGAAATAGGCAGTTCATTGTTTGAAAGAGAAGGAAGAAAAATTATTCTAACAGAAGCAGGGAAAAAGTTTATTCCAATTGCTAGAACTATGATTGGAGTATACGAAGAAGGCAAAGCGGAAATGGACCGTTTTCGACAGGGCTACACACAAAAACTAATTTTAGCGATGTCTCCATTAATAGCCGAGTCCATTATGCCCTATGTCCTAAAAAAATTTATGCTTGCCTATCCAAACATCGAAATCTCCGTTCAAGTTTTAGATTCTATCAAAATACCTGAAGCGGTTCTGTCTGGAAAAGTTGATCTAGGTCTATCACGTTCAGAAATAAAAAATGCCGACCTGACTTGTCGACCCTTATATGAAGATCCCGTCATTCTTGTAGTCCCGCATGATGGAAGAGATAGTGAAACAGCCCCACCGCTTGATGCCGAGGAGCTATTAATGAATCATTATTTAATTACCCATAACCATCCTGAATATTGGGATGGACTTCTTAGATCCCTTCGCTTAAAAATTCCTACGATTAAAACAATGGCTGTATCACAAGTACATGTAACAAGGCGTTTTATTATGGAGGGACTTGGTATATCCTTTCTACCTTCTTCAACTGTCCGACGGGAATTATTAGAAGGGCGCTTACTCGAAGCACCCTGTCCTTTTTTACACCTACCTGTTGCTAAAACCTACGCTATTCTCAAATACGAAAGCGAAAAAGAAACTCAGTTTTTACAATTTTTATCCCAGTTTCGTTTGTAAAGCTCTTTTCTCAAACTTGATGTTAATAAATTTAATTTTTGACTAATAGAAAGATAGATTAAAAACGTCAAACGCTTCATTCCACTGAGAAAAGAGCTACTAACCATACGAAAACAACCAAGTAAAAAAGTGTAAATCATTTATAGATTTACACTTCACTTAGCTTTTCTATTATATTTTAAATTAAACGTATCCTTCATAAAGGCTACAAGGAACTCCTTGTCCGTTTCATAGACTTTTCCAAACCCAAACCGAAGTAGAGCGTCATGTCCTTCTTTATTATCCTTGTTTGTGGAATACCTCATGATTTCTCCATTCCAAACATTAAAATAGTAGTCTAGCATCAGTTTTGCTGCTTCCAATGCATAGCCTTTCCTTCTTTCACCAAAGGCAATTTTAATATTAAGGGTCGCTGTTTTGGCAATTTTATCGAAATCATGAAAACTTATTTCTCCAACTGGCTTATTAGCTTTATTAAAAATCAGACAGTAAAAGTGCTTTCCGTTACTAGGATTTACAACAACTTCATACCAGCGTCTTTTTTCCTCGTCAGTGAATTGAATTGGGCCACCGATTGTTTTCATTGTTTCTTCATCCGCCCATAGCCATGTCACATACTCTAAGTCTTCGAAACTAGGTTTTCTCAGTGAAACGTTTTTTCCTTCTAAAGCAAACTGATTCATCGATGATCCCCCGCTATTTCTGTATAATAATATCCCGTATATATATTATACGGGATTTTTCATTAAATTCCTTTGGTTAATGTTACCGTTTTCATTTTGTTTTAATGTAAATTTGACATTTTCGAATAATTGTCAAATTTACGTTAAAACAAATGATGCTATCATGTCATTTCACTTATGATTATTTTTGTAAACGCTCCACCCTCAGGTCGATTTTGAATAGTTATAGCTCCATGATGTTTCTTTACAATCGTTTGTGCAATATAGAGGCCTAATCCGAAATTAGCTTCGTTTCCTGACCTAGACTCATCTTCACGATAAAATTTATCAAACACTTTCTCAGTGGCTTTACTTTTAAAGCCGGGTCCATTATCCATGATTTCAAAAATGATGGTCCCATAACCAATTGTTGTATCCCAATGAATTTGCCCCTTTTCTGAGCAATAGCGAATACTATTTGTAATAATATTGTCTAATACTTGCGAAATACGGTATGGATCCATTTTCATTTTTTCTTTCCCTTTTATAGAGTACCTTAGTGTAATCTGTTTCTTTGAACAAAGAACTTTATATTCTTCGACCTTATTCTGGATAAATTCTTCTATATCTACTAGCACAGGCTCAATAGTAAAATCACTCCGGTCAATTGCTGATACTTCATTTAACTGATCAATCAGTCTAATTGAACGTTTTGTACTTGATTCAATCGTTTGTAAATATCGATTGAGACGTTCGGTATTATGAAAACCACCCGATAATAGCCCTTCAATATGTCCATTAATTATCGTCAAAGGCGTACGCAAATCATGTGCAATAGCAGCAACCATTTCCTTCCTCTCTTCCTCTAATTGCCACTGTCTAAGAAGAGATTCTCTCAGAGCAAGTCGCATCTCTTCAAATGAACAAATCAGTTGATTTAACTCTTTAGATGACTTTGATTCAACTAATTGAAAATCCAAATCCTGTGTTTGAATTTTCCTTGCTCCCTCCATCAAATGTTGAAATGGTATCTCAATTTTTTTACTAAATCTTTTTCCAATCAGATAAGAAAAAAGATAGAAATAAATAAATGGACAAGCAAATGAGAGAATGAGAAGTGCCCCCAGTAATAAACTTTTCTCTGGATTTGCTCCTATTAGGCTAAGCTTATAGCGAAAGCCAATAGCTCCTACCAGCCCCTTCTTTTGATTAAATAAGGGATGCATAACAATAATTCGATCTAAATCATATATATTTTTATTAAAACTGCTTACTAATTCACGTTCGTTTTTCACATATTCCTTTTTCATTGAACCGAAGAGAAAACTTCCATCTTTACTAAGTACTTGATACTCCAAACCATCTAACGGAATTTTCTTTTCTAATTTCGCTTGGTTTTCTATTCTCACCCACCGTTCCCCGTCCTGATCAATCTCTTTAACTATTCGCGGAATTTGCTGTTCATAGTAGTTTGCTGGGTTCATATTATTCGATTGAAAAATAAGCAAAAGTAACAAAATCCCCCATGTTAGGGCAGTTGCGACAATGCTGAATATGAGAATTAAGTAAAAGGAGGTAGCGATTTGCTTTCGAATCGGACGAGCTACTTTTCCCATTTGTACCCTACTCCCCAAACGGTTGATATATAACTCTGATCTGGATCATGCTTCGCTAGCTTTGAACGTATCTTTTTGATATGTTCCGTTATTGTTGAAGAATCCCCCTCTGCATCATATCCCCAAATTCTTTCATACATACTTTCACGAGAAAAGACCTGACCGGGATGGAGAGCAAGAAATTGAATCATTTCAAACTCCTTCGATGTAAAGGAAAGCCTTTCATTTAAGTAATAAACCTCATACCCTTCTAAATCAATCATTAAGTTACCAAAATACAAACATTTCTTTGTTTCTTCGGCTAGCCTATGTTCCCTTCGTAAGTGGGCAATAATTCTTGCATGTAATTCTTTTAAGCTAAATGGTTTAGTAAGATAATCATCTCCTCCAACCATTAATCCTCTGATACGATCTTCCTCACTATGTTTAGCACTTAAAAAAATAATGGGACAAGTAACCCTCTTTCTAACTAACTCACAAAGTTCAAATCCATCCATACCAGGCATCATAATATCAAGAATAATCATGTTAGGTTGTCGTTGAAGAGAACGTAACGCTTCTTGTCCATTGTACGCCGTTATCACTTGATATCCCTGTTCCTGAAGATAATCCTTTGTAAATGCAACAATCTCAGGTTCATCGTCAACTATTAATATTTTCGTATCCATTTATCGCTCATCCCATCCATTGCTTCTTTTTCCAAATACCTACATTCAATATCGTACTTATAAAGAATAGCAGAAATAGACTAACATAAAAACCACTCTGACCGATTCCTCCTAATACAGAGAATATAGAATCAGATACAGATAGAAGGTAAACGAAATGGTCCGAAATATAAACGCCGCCTACTAAGCAACCTATCGTCCCTACAAAAGCTAGAATTGAGTTAGGCATAATCACGCTAATCAAACTACAAAGCCCAATTACACTTAAGAAGATGAGAAAAGTCATTGAATAGAATTTCAAGGTATAGATCATCCCTTGAAAGGCATCCATTTTTCCTGTATGAAAAAAAGTGGTTTCACTGACATGTTCCATGACTAGACGTCCAAATAGAGTGGATGTAATCCATGTGATAATTGTTATTCCTAAGAAAATACTTGCTTGAACGACCCACTTTGCTAAAAATAATTTTAATCTTGCTTGCGGACGAATTAACACTAAACGTAAAGCTCCCGAAGTATATTCCCCATTAAAACTATCTACTACCAGCATAGGAATTAAAATAAAATTGATAAATATGCCTACTTCCCTTATAAAGAATGGTGCTGTATTTATTGAATTTAATTGCACTGAATGTTCAGGATCATAGAAACTTAAACCATTCATTCCATACAAAAATAAGCATTCGAATGCTAAAACAATACAATAGATAATTAAACCTATTATCGTTTTCTTTCTTTTAAATGTCCGTTCATACTCACTAACTATGATTCCTTTCATTTCGTACACCCCTCACAAAAAATTATCCTTTTTCCTTGTTACAAAAAAGAGAAAAAGCCCAAATAACAAAATATATCCGATCAAAATGTAGTACATCCAACTAAATTGCTGAGCATTTTCTGAAAGCATTGCGGTTATTCCTTCTGTTTGAATCGCTAGTATAGAAGAAAAATAGAGCTTTGTAGTCATTTCATTACCTAGGATCGGTTGGAATAGACGTAAAGTATATTGAAAAACTAAGCTTAATAGTAAAAATCCCACACCTGCACCTAGTGCAGTCGTCGTGGAGTAGGAAATAGTTGCGATAAAAATCAGAACACAACTCATAGCTAATAAAGTAAGCCATGCGACTCCATAAAACTTCAGATTATATACGAAGCCTTCTAATAATGTAAAAGAGTCCTTATGATAAAATTGTGAATAAGCTTCCGGACGCGAAAACATTAAGGAACCAATCAAGTAGCTAATTATGAAATATATGATTAAATACAGTGTCAATACGCCCACCATTACGATGAATTTCGCGAAAAACACCTTTTGAAAAGAATAGGAACGAATCATTACCATTCGTAGCTGTCCTGTTCGATATTCATCTGTAATTATAAACGCAGCCAAGAGTAGAATAATTATGTTAAATGCTGTCATTAACATCTCTGAAAGTCCAAGAATAGGGAAATTCCCAGCTACAGCAAACTGTGGATCATTCTTTGTAAAAGATAGATTCTGTTTCTGATAATATTTTGCTGCAGCAAACACTAGAATTGGTATAGCAACAAATAAAAGCCATGTTGTTTTTCGTTTCCATAATCTTTCCCATTCACTTATGATAAGCTGTTTCATTTTGACACCAACTCAATAAACATTTCTTCAAGGTTCTGTTGATCTTTCAGTTCACCTATCCATACCAGTTCACCTTCGCGAATTATCACTATTTCATCGCATATTTTTTGTAATTCATCTAGAAGATGACTAGAGATGAGAATGGTTTTTTTGTATTGATGTTTTAAAGAAAGAATCAGTTCCCTTAGCTCCCGAATGCCCATTGGATCAAGTCCATTTGCAGGTTCATCCAATATGAGTAAATCTGGATCACCTAATAATGCCTGTGCAATTCCAAGCCGCTGCTTCATTCCTAAAGAATACATTTTTACCTTTTCATCTGCACGCTTCTCTAATCCGACAATTTGTAGCACTTCTTCCACTTTTGGTTTCGTTCCATTTCCATGTAATCTTGCTAAATTTCTCAAATTTTCTCTTCCAGTCATATAAGGGAAAAAGATTGGTGATTCTACAATTGCACCTACATTTGTCATCGCCTCTTCACGATTTTCTACTACATTTTTACCATTAATGAAAATTTGACCTGATGTTGGGCGAATGAGACCCGTTAGCATACGAATAAAAGTAGTCTTCCCTGCCCCATTTGGTCCAAGTAATCCACATATGGCTCCTCTTTCCACCTGTAACGTCAAATTATTAATTAACTTCCTACCTTTCACCTTTTTGGATACGGATTTAAATTCTACTATTTTTTTCATCATTGGATTCCCTCCTATAAGTGGAGTATAAAATGAAAATATAAAGAATTTATAAAGTAAGGTGGAATATTCATTTTTTATTCTAAATCTAGTATTGGTTTTGTTGGACTACAAATCACGTGAAGCTAGAATTTCCAAGACTTTCAAATGCGAGCTTATCATTCCATAAAAAATAGGATGGTAGATCTACCATCCTAGCGGAATAATTACAGTGAACACAGCCCCTTTTCCCTCTTCACTTTCAACAAAGATTGTTCCATGATGCATTTCTATGATTCTTTTGACGATGGATAATCCTAAGCCACTTCCTCCCTTAGATCGTTCTCTCGCTTTATCTGCTTTATAAAATCGTTCAAATATATGGATTTGATCTTCTTTAGACATTCCAATACCAGTATCTACAATTTTCACAATGGCTTTGTCATCTACTTGTTGTAATTGCACATGTATCGTACCAGAAGGAGGAGTAAATTTAATACTATTATGAATTAAATTCATCCATACTTGACTCATTAAATCGTCATCTCCAACAATCGTCACCTTGTCCAATGAGATATCTAATTCTAAATCCTTTTCAGCCCATTGCGGTTCGCAGGCTAAAATGATCGTTCTAATTTGCTTATCCAAAGGAAACTCCTTTTGTTCAAATGGATGATTCGTTGATTCAAGCGAAGTAAGTTTTAACAAATTATCACTTAATTTGGATAATCTTTTACTTTCCGTTTCAATTATTTGGAGGTAATGTGTTCTCTCCTCCTGGGTCAGTTCTTCATATTGGAGTGCACGTGCAAAACCACTGATCGATGTTAATGGGGACTGAATTTCGTGAGATACATTTGAGATGAACTCCTGACGCATATCTTCCATTTGCTTTAGTTTTACAGCCATATGATTAATATTATCGATAATTTTTGTAAACGGATGTTCCCTATTTGTCTTGAATTCCAGGTGAACATTAAAATCACCCTTGGCAATTTTTCTTAACGCATCAATTACCTCTTGAAAGTGAGTTCGTTGCTTCGTTCGAGTAAATAAGGAGATCGTAAAACTAATCCCCCCTAGAATGAAGAAACCAAGAATAACTGCCAGTAAATGTCGAATATAATCGGACATTTGAAAGTGAAACACTGGATAGATATCATTTATGATAAAATAACCGACAGAAAAACTAACGGACATGAGAACAAGAAACATTAGGAACCCAAAAAGATGCTGTAGAAATTTTTTAACTTTCATTTGAGAACCTCAAGCCGGTACCCTAATCCTCTTATTGTTTTTATTCGAAATGGAAATTCTTGATCGGAAAAGCGCTCCCTTAGTCTTTTAATATGCACATCCACTGTTCGTTCATCCCCCTCATAATCATATCCCCAAATATCCTCAATGAGCTGTTCTCTTGAAAAGGTTTTTCCAGGATAGCTGGCCAATTTAAATAACAGCTCAAATTCTTTTAAAGGAATAGTAAAATCCTGATCATAAAACGAAATTTCATGTGTCCTTCGATTAAGTGTAAACCCACCTATCTCAACTGTTTGCGATATAGTAATATTGTATCTTTTTAACAATGCTTTAACCCTTGCCACCAGTTCAATCGGTTCGAAAGGTTTGACTAAATAATCATCCGCTCCTAGTTCAAATCCCTTTACCTTTTGTGTAGTTTCTCCTTTAGCTGTGAGCATTAGAATAGGAATATCACTATATTCCCTAATCTCTTGACACAACTGCCAGCCATCCATATTGGGCATCATAATATCGATAATTGCAAGATCCATCTTCATCTTTTCCATTATATTTAATGCATGTCTTCCATCTGACGCTTCATAAAGCTCGAATCCCTCCTTCTTTAAAAAAAGAAGGACGAGCTCACGTATATATGAATCATCATCAACTATTAGCAGCTTTGACATGGTCCGTCATTCCTTTCCCTACACTGGTTCCTTCATACGTAATTGTTGATTGGCAAATTCACGATAGAGAGTATGTGATTGTACGAGCTCCTCATGTGTACCTTGCCCTGTAATTTTCCCCTTTTCAAAAAATAAAATTTGATCCGCATCAATAACTGTCGATAATCGATGGGCAATTACGAGAGTGGTACGTCCCTTCATTAAGTTTTGTAAAGCTTGTTGAACAACAAGCTCTGATTTGCTGTCCAAACTAGAGGTGGCCTCATCAAGCATTAATATTTTTGGATCCCTCAAAAAGGCGCGAGCAATCGCAATTCTTTGTCTTTGACCACCAGACAGCTTAATCCCTCTTTCCCCTACTTCAGTGTCGAAACCTTGAGGTAGCTCAGTAATAAACTGATCAGCATAAGCCATTTTTGCTACCCGATATAAATCTGCCTCATCCACTTTTCGATCTAAACCATAGCAAATATTATCACGAATCGTTCCTGAAACGATGGGACTTTCTTGTGACACATACCCGATTTGACTTCTCCACGATAACAAGGAGAAATGATGAATTGATTCCCGTCCTAATCGAATTTCTCCTTCCTGTGGTTGATAATATCTCTCTAATAAAGAAAAGAGTGTCGTTTTTCCACTTCCGCTAGGACCTACTATTGCCGTTACTTTACCCGAATCAACTGAAAAGCTAATGTCCTTTAGAACAGGCTCCGCATCACCATAGGAAAAGCTGACATGTTCAACATTAATAGGCTGGTTCACATTTTTTACTTCCTGTTTGATCTTATGCTCTTCTTCCACTGTTTCTAATATTGAAATGATTCGTTCCGTTGCACCTGTTGCTTTTTGAAATTGAGTGAAAAATGTGGTTAATTGTCCCATAGGCATAACAATTTGAAATAAATACATAATAAAAGCGACTAAATCACCTGCTGTTAATACTCCAGAAGAAACTCTCATTCCTCCATAACCAAGAATAACAACAAGTAACAGCATAATCACTAAACCAATCAACGGTGCGATCATAGCTTGAATTTTTGCCTCTTTTAGGCCAAATTGAAATAACTCAGTAATGCCTTTTTTGCCATTTTCATATTCAATCTTTTCCGCATTCGACGCTTTTACTAAACGGACTTCCGATAGTACTTGTTGAATAACAGAAGTAAACTTTGCCGTCTCATCTTGCATTCCTTTTGACACCTTGTGCATTTTCTTCCCTAATGGAAATAAAATAACAAATGATAATGGAATTGCTATAAACATAAGTAATGTCATTTTCCAGTCTAAAATAAGCAAGACAATAATTGAACCGATGATTGAAATAATCCCCGTTAGAAAATTAGCTAAATGGTCGGTAATCAATCCTTTAACCACCGCTGTATCATTTGTCATTCGACTAACCGTTTCACCGGTTTGATTCTCATCATAATAGGATACCGGTAAAACAAGGAGCTTTTTCCATAAACGATCCCTAATTCCCGCTACCACTGACTGTCCGATATGATTCAAAATATAGATGGATATACCACTGGCTAATGCTTGAATAAGCATGGCTACTACAAGTAGTATAATTTTCCCCGTATTTAATGAGCTCAACGAGAAATCATTGATTAGATTTTTCGTAAATAAAGGAACTAAGAGTCCAACAATTGTTGTACTAACACTTAGTACCAAGGCAATACATAATAGTAATTTTGATGGTTTTGTTTGCTTGACTAACCGAACAAATTGCCGCCACCCCGGTTGTTTTATAGTATCTTCCATTTCCTTCATCCTTTCATATCTTGTAAGCACACTATACAATGTTTTTATGAACTGAATATGAATATTTTAAAAAGTCCCCTGCAAATCATATGGTATATTAATAAAAAGCGGAATAATCAATATTATCACCATTTTTTAACAGGATAAGGACATGGCGAATGACATAATTAAAGACAGTTTTCGTAGGGTTTGTTGCCTTTGTAAAAGCCAAACTGCATGTTAAAGGATTCAGAGCGGTCTTATGGAGTTTTCCGCTCTTTTCCTTTGAAATGAAAAGGGGGGAGTTTATTTCTTTCTTCAGGGTAGTCAATCGCACTCTTTCTTTACGGGCTCTCGCACTTTTCTCCTTCCCGGTAACCAATCGCTCTCTTTCGTTACCTGACACACATCATTTCCTCCTTCTCGGTAACCAATCACTCTCTTTTGTTACCAGACACACATATTTTCCTCCTTCTCGGTCATCTATCGCTCTCTTTTGTTACCAGACACACATCATTTCCTCCTTCTCGGTAACCAATCACTCTCTTTCGTTACCAGACACACATATTTTCCTCCTTCTCGGTAACCAATCACTCTCTTTCGTTACCAGACACACATATTTCCCTCCTTCTCGGTCATCATTCGCTCTCTTTTGTTACCCGACACACATATTTTCCTCCTTCTCGGTAACCAATCACTCTCTTTCGTTACCAGACACACATATTTTCCTCCTTCTCGGTCATCTATCGCTCTCTTTTGTTACCAGACACACACGTTTTCCTCCTTCTCGGTCATCTATCGCTCTCTTTTGTTACCAGACACACATATTTTCCTCCTTCTCGGTCATCTATCGCTCTCTTTTGTTACCAGACACACACGTTTTCCTCCTTCTCGGTCATCTATCGCTCTCTTTTGTTACCAGACACACATATTTTCCTCCTTCTCGGTCATCTATCGCTCTCGTTTGTTACCCGACACACATGATTTCATCCTTCTCAGTAACCAATCACTCTCTTTTGTTACCAGACACACATATTTTCCTCCTTCTCGGTCATCATTCGCTCTCTTTTGTTACCCGACACACATATTTTCCTCCTTCTCGGTAACCAATCACTCTCTTTTGTTACCAGACACACACGTTTTCCTCCTTCTCGGTCATCTATAGCTCTAAAAGTTCTCGCACTTTTCTCCCTCTCAAGATTCACACTCTCTCTTTGGGTACTGCTTATTGATTTAACTTTACTCTTAAATAGCAACAATGTTTGAGAAAAGAGACAAAATAAACAATTAGCTCTAAAAGCAAGCCAAGCAATCGAAAAAGAAGAGGATCGCAAACTTTTACTTAGTGACCTAGATACCATTTCACTAAAAAAGAGCTACAAACCTCATAAGAACATTTATAAATATCAAAAAAACAAAAAAGAGGGTACCGATAGGTGTTTTGTTTTCCACTCCTATCGGGTACCCTCTTTTCAAATTTTAAGGATTCGTATCTTCATTTGTTGTTTCTGTGTTGTCCTTATTCCTGTCGTTTAAGAAATCATCGATCGCCTGTTTATTTTTTTCTAAATCCACTTCAAGAACGGATCCAGCATAATCTGAGTAACCTGGTTGATAAGCTCCCTGAACAGGCACAGTCAACGTTTCAATTTTATCTGGTTTGTTTAATAACACCTTGGTTAATAAAGCAATACTATCTGTTTTGCTCATATTTGTTTGTATATAAGGTTGAATCGTTCCGAAGAGCTTCGGTGCCTTCGTAATACCATTTACACTTAAAACTTCATCTTTTAATGCATTAATAACCTTTTGCTGACGTGCAACACGTCCAAAATCAGCTTCAGCATCATGTCTGAATCTTGCATAGCCCAAAAGCTCTTTCCCGTTTAATCTTTGTAATCCTGGTTCAAGCGTTACATCAATATTTTCGGACATTTTCTTTTCAACATCGATTTCAATTCCGTTCGGAGCAAGTGTATCAACAATTTTCTCAAAGCCTTTGAAATCTACCATGACATAGTATTGAACATCTAAACCAAAGTTTTGCTGAATCGTTTTTCTCAATAATTCAGGACCATCTAGGAAAAATGCAGTATTAATTTTCCATTTTTTATAACCAGGAACATCCACAAACATATCACGCATTAAAGATATAATTTTAACATCATCTTTTTTCGGATCATATTGTGCAACCATTATCGTGTCAGTATGTGATTTTTTTTCACCTTCACGCTTATCTATACCTAGTAAAAGGAAGTTTATCCTTCCCTTCGCGTCCTTTTTCCCATTAAATTTTACATCTTCTAGTTTCTCAAAGCCCTCACCGGCTTGGTTTTTACCTATATAGTATTGAGCTGCTGCATAGCCAACAACCCCTAAGATCAATAATAAAACGATGAAGAGAAACACTCTTCTTTTACGTATTCTTCTTTTTTTTCTTTTATATCTAGAATTCATATAATCCCTCAAATTTTTTGTTTTTTAATTATCATGCTATTACTAGCATTGCCTTTATATTATCTTAAAAAAACATAAATTTGTCATCTACAAATATTATTTTTGATAAAATTGGATAAAAAAGTGACGAAATTAAGGGAAATTTGTTATATCCAAGAAAGTTTTTATTAAAAGGCTCATTTCTCAAACATTGTTGCTATTTAAGTAAAGTTATAAGTATAAATATCGTCTGAGCATCGCTACACGTTTTATTTTACTGAGAAAAGAACTGCAATCCCCATAAGAACCGCTAGAATCCTTTATTGGGAGTAAAAGCCGGCAGTTGGGCTTTTACAAAAGCAACAAACGATACGAAAACAGGCTATAAAAAAAAAGGAAATCTGTTGTGATTCCTTTTCAATTCATTCTATTCTATCTTATCTTTTTTATATAAGAAAGTACAAACCCTAAAAACCCTCCAATAATCGCTGGAATCAGCCACCCCATTCCAACTGAATAGAAAGGAAGTATACCTTTTAATAATTGATCAAGTGATCTTATATGTAGTCCCGCCTCTTTCAAGCCATCAATTAAACTAATGATAAAGGTCAAAAACAAACTCCCTATATAAACCTCAGATTTACCCTTAAATATCGAATGAAAGAATGTTAAGAAAATTAAACAAATAGCTAATGGGTAGATAGCAACTAATACTGGTTCGGAGATACTAATTAGCTTCATTAATCCTACATTGGCAAAAATCGCACTAATGATCGACAAAATAACAGAAAACATTTTATACGAAATTTTTGGGAATAGTTTATGAAAATATGATGCACTAGATGTAATTAACCCAATGCTTGTTGTTAAACACGCAGCTAGAACAATGAACCCTATTAAAATTTTTCCATAGGAACCAAAATAATGACTAGATACACCTGCTAAAATAGTCGCACCATTATCTAGCAAACCTAGTTTATTAACACTGCTTGCACCAATATAAGTAAGTGCTGAATAGATAATGGCCAATAATATAGCTGAAAGTAATCCTGCCTTTATACAGGTAATCATAATGTTACTTTTACTTACAATTCCCTTGTCCTTAATCGTCTGAATAACGATAATTCCAAAAACGAAAGCAGCTAAAGTATCCATGGTCAAATAACCATCCTGAAAACCTTTAAAGAATGAATGATTTAAATAAGGTTTTGTAGGGGCTTGAAACTCACCCATTGGATAAATAATTGCTGTAATAATAAGGATAGCTATAAAAATTAAGAGTAATGGCGTTAAAATTTTCCCAACAATATCAACGATCTTTGATGCATTCATCGAAAAATAACAGGTCATACCAAAAAAAATAATCGTGAAGATTAATAATGGTAGGAAGCCAACATCTTCAGGTAAAAATGGTTTTACACCTATTTCATAGGAAACACTTCCTGTTCTCGGAATAGCAAATAGTGGACCAACAGCTAAATAAAGCACAGTAGTAAAAATAAGGCCAAAAACAGGATGTGCTCTACTTGCTAAAGCTTGCAGATCACTTTTCCCAGAATAACCTAATGCCAATACCCCTAGTAATGGCAGACCAACTCCTGTAACAATAAAACCGGCATTCGCTAGCCAAATATTAGAACCCGCAGATTGACCTAACATAACTGGAAATATTAAATTTCCAGCCCCAAAGAACAAGGCAAAAAGCATAAAACCAACTGCTATCACAAACATAAATGATTCTTTCTTTGACAAATGTTTCTCCTCCAGAAAATCAACTAAATAATCAAAATTTACTTAATATTCCCTTTCCAAAAAGGCTATTTTGGAATGAAAGGACTTGTCAGTCTTCCAAACTTTTTATTCGTTTAAACATTCCCTAAATAGCAACGATATTTGAAAAAATAGTTTTAGAAAAATATTATAGCTAAGTTATCTTATCATAATTTCTGAAGGAACTCTAAGCTAATTTTCAATAAAAATAAGGTGTAAGACAAATGTCCTACACCTTTGTTTTTATTTACTCTCTCGAAGATTAGTATATTCAATGTTCATTTCTTACTTCTTTAATTGTGCCTCAAAATCAGCACGGACTTTTTCCAGTAAGCCAGGCTCTGTTAAAATTTGATATCCAGTAAAGGCCAATGCTTTCGCTCCCGTAATTAATGCTTTATCCCCGAGTTCTGATTTAGCACATTCCCGAAATTCATTTGTATGGCCAATTAAATCATCAGGGCCAATTTTAATATATGGATGTGCGGTCGGAACAACATGACTAACATTTCCAGCATCCGAAGATCCAATCCCTTTTTCCTTTTCTGTCGATACCACTTCACCTAATAATTCGAGTTCTTTCTTTATTACTTCATCAAGCGTATCATTGATGACGAAATCATGAACCTCATTTTGGAAACGATCCACTTTTACTGTACTGCCCGTCGCAAGTGCTGCTCCTTGAGCGATATTTCGTACCTTTTCAGATACTTCTTCAGCACGCTTCCATGTACTTGCACGGATAAAGAATCGAGCAGATGCATATTCAGGAATGATATTTGGAGCTTCTCCACCATGAGTAATGATACCATGAATTCTCACATCTGTAGGTAATTGCTGGCGTAGTGCATTGATTCCATTGAATAATTGGATAACCGCATCCAACGCATTAATTCCCTTTTCAGGCGAACCAGATGCATGGGCTGCCTTTCCATAAAAATGAAAATCAAGCGGATCTACAGCAAGAAAAGGTGTCGTGATACCTGTTTTTCCAGAAGGATGAATGATTAAAGCAATGTCAACTCCTTCTAATAATCCATGTTTAACGAAGCTTCCCTTTGCACTGCCATTTGGCCCTCCTTCTTCCGCTGGTGTCCCAAATACTACTACTTCTCCGCCTGTTTCATCGATTACTTCAGCTAAGGCAATCCCCGCTGCTACACTTGTCGTACCAATGATATTATGACCACAAGCATGACCTAAGCCTGGCAAAGCATCATATTCGGCAAGAAATGCAATTCGAGGTCCTTTTTTAGCTGAAGATTTTCGTGCAACAAATCCTGTTTCATGCCCTGCAACATTACGAGTTACCTCGAAACCAGCTTTTTCAAGAATAGCTGTTAATGTCTTTGCTGCAAAGAACTCTTGATTTCCTATTTCAGGATTTTCGTGAATTTTATGGCTTGCCTCAATGTATAGCTCCTTTGAATCCTCAATGCTTTTTACAATACTTTCTCTTAAACTTTCTGTTTGTATTGTCATTATTTTTCCCCTTCCTATTTCTTGTTTTTCATATATGTTTAATCAGAATTAAAGGTAGTGAATGCTAAAAAAATCGACTAGTCCTTATTTAATAATCCCATCAAGATCTTTAATTGGCATATCAACCACGATTGATCCACCTTTTGTATCTTTTTTGATTGCTTCCTCTACTTCCTTACTATGATAAATTTCAAGAATTTTTTTATAGATTTTGTTATCCTTTTCCTTTGTTCGTGCAGCAATAATATTAATATATGGCTTTACCGAATCACTATTTGGATCCTCGAGATAAATAGATTCCTTTGTAATATTAAGACCAGCTTGGCCGGCCACCCCATTATTAATGACTGATGCAGCAACATCTTTTAGAACACGAGGTGTTTGTTGCGCCACAACTGGTGTAATCTTAAGCTTCTTTGGATTTTCTACAATCCCACTTGGGTCACCAAATAGACCAAAATCATCCTTTAATTTAATTAGACCTGCTGATTGTAATAATAATAGAGCACGTGCTTGATTTGACGGGTCGTTAGGAATCGCAATTTCTCCTCCAGTCGGGATGTCATCAGGATTCTTATATTTATCAGAAAACATTCCCATAGGTGCGATTTGTGTAGTTCCAATTGGTGTAATATCTAGGTTATGTTCTTCTTTAAATTGGTTTAGAAAAGCTATATGCTGAAAGGCATTCAGATCGATATCTCCATCGGCTAGTGCTTGATTTGGAATCGTATAATCAGAGAATTCCTTCAATTTAACTGTTATACCCTCTTTTTTTGCCTTTTCCTTAATAATATCCCACATTTGTCCGTCCGATCCTGTCACTCCAATCGTCACGACTTTACTATCTTTTCCACTAGTTTCTTTGCCACATGCAGCAAGAAGGGAAAGAGTGATTACTGCAATAATGCTTAGTAAAAATGATTTTTTCATTTATATTTCCTCTTTTCTTATGATGTTTTTATCATTGCTTTATTTTTATCTACGAAGGAAAATTCTCGCTAAGTAGTTGCCAACAAATTGAGCAATTTGTACAAGAATAATTAATAACACAACTGTCACAATCATCACTTGCGTATCAAAGCGTTGATAACCATAGGTCATCGCCAAATCTCCAAGGCCACCGCCGCCTACTGTACCTGCCATGGCTGAAAAATCAATTAATCCAACGGTGATAAAGGTAATTCCTAAAATTAGTGGACCCAAGGCTTCACGAATTAATACCCCGAAGATAATTTGTAGCTTACCTGCCCCCATGGCCTTCGCTGCTTCTATAATTCCCGGATCGATGGATACAAGATTGTTTTCGACCACACGTGCAATTCCGAAGGATGCTGCTATGGTCATCGGAAAGATAGCTGCAGCTGTTCCAATGGTTGACCCCATCACCATCCTAGTAATTGGGCTAATGGCAACGAGAAAAATAATAAATGGAATCGGTCGAATAATATTTATTAAAATATTTAAGATAGTAGATACCGTTTTATTTTCTAAAATATTGCCTTTTCGAGTGACGAAAAGGAGTAAACCAATAATCGTTCCAATGATTGTTGAAAAGATTAATGTAAAAATAACCATAGTCACTGTTTGACCCGATGCCTGCACTACTCTGGGCCAAAATGTACTCCAATCAACTTGCATGAGTTGTAACCTCCTTTATTTGTACAAATCTTTCTAAATGCTTCACTGCCTTATCAACTTCATGATCTGTCCCTTGTAATTCAACGATAAGCTGGCCAAAAAGCACTTCCTGTAACTCGCTAATATTGCCGTAAATGATATTAACATCTACTTGATAGGACTTCGCAATATCAGAAAGCAACGGTTTACTTGTCTCTTCCCCAGTAAAAACTAATCTGTATAAGCGACTTGATGGGTTAGATCGTAATTTTTCAAATAGTTTAGAAGAGATTTTGTCATTTAAAACAGAACTAATAAAATTCTTAGTTGTTTGTGTTTTTGGATTTGTGAAAATATCAAAAACCGATCCTTCCTCTATGACCCTTCCGTTTTCCATCACTGCTACTCTGTCACATATATTGCGAATGACTTGCATTTCATGGGTGATTAATAGAATGGTCACATTGTACTCTTCATTTACCTTTTTTAACAGATTCAAAATATCACTAGTAGTTTCTGGATCTAATGCAGAGGTAGCCTCATCACAGATAAGAATATCTGGGGATGTAGCAAGAGCTCTTGCAATACCTACCCGCTGTTTCTGACCACCAGACAATTGTTCAGGATAATACTTCGCCTTATCTGCTAATCCTACAAATTGTAATAGTTCTGTTACTCTACGATTAATCTCCTGTTTTGGCACTTTCGCAAGTTTTAATGGATAAGCAACATTTCCAAACACCGTTCGGGAGTTAAATAGATTAAAGGTCTGAAAGATCATTCCAATTCTTTGCCTCATCATCCTGAGTTCCTTCTCTGTAAGCGATAAATTTTCCTGATCATTGACAATCACTTTTCCAGTTGTTGGTCGTTCTAATAGATTTACCAGCCTAAGTAGGGTACTTTTCCCGGCTCCACTGAAGCCGATGACCCCAAATATTTCCCCTTTTTCAATCGACAAGGAGACATCCTGCACAGCTGCAACTTCTCTGCCTTTTGACTGGAAAACCTTACTTACACCTTCAAACTTAATCATGTTGTATTCTCCTCTCAAGAACAAAAAAACCCTTCTTCTTATCCGCACACAGATAAGAAGAAGGGTTTATATTAACCGCTCTACTTCTTATCTTTCAAGCTGATAAAACAATCAGCTTGCAGGAATTAGCACGGTATTTGCAAAATAGCAAACCCGTTGCCGAGGCTTCGCAGGGCCAGTCCCTCCACCTCTCTGGATAAGTAATAGTCATTTTATTTAATTTTTGTTCAATTAATTATGTTCAATAATATTCCGAAATATAATATAAGTCAATATCTTTTTTTATTTTTCTTAAATAATTTTTTTGAATGAAGTCTGTGGACTCGACCTAGTGGATACTTTTTAACCACTAATTTCGGCTTATGCTCACCTTAGTGCCTATCGGAACAATTTTCGAAAGGGAAAGAACATCCTTATTGTACATTCGAATACACCCATGTGAAACCAGCTTCCCAATTGAGGCAGGATTATTAGTCCCGTGTATTCCATAGTGCTGCTTCGATAATCCCATCCACATGATACCGAATGGACCTCCTGGATTTGGCTGTTTATTGATGATTGTATATACCCCTTTAGGTGTAGGGGTCAGCATCTTCCCCACCCCGATTGGATAGGTTTTGACAACTCTTCCGGCATTCAACAATGTCAAACGGCGTTTTGCTGTTGATACATGAATTTCATATGCCACTTTCCCCACCTCCATTCATACATTATGCATACTCATGGATAATGAACCAAACAGACATAAAAAAATTTAGTATGTATCAAATAGATGCAATCATTTTCAATGCCTCAAGACTCGTTTCCTTTGAACCAAAAGCTGTTCAGATAGTTTGTTGCTTTGCAAAGCCCTATTGCCGGCTTTTCTCCTAATAAAAGGTTCAGTGTTATTATGAAGTTTGTAGTTCTTTTCTCGGTGTCATGAAAGGTTCTCTTATTCTTAACCTATTCTATTAGAGACAAATAACATCATGGAGGAGAATTTTTGGTAAAATATATTTAACAATCATAAGGAGCTTGATAATCATGAGCAAAAGTGATTTAGAAAAATTAACATTCGAATTAAATAAAATAAAAGAACTAAATAGTAAATTATTGGAGAATAATATTCAACCGATATTGAAAGAAAAAGTTCAGGATTTTTTAGATGCCTTTGAAGATTATTTTAGAGAAAGAGGGCTTGTTGTAAACGCAGGTCACTTGACTGTTCGCGCAGCTTTCGATTCCTTAGAGTTTACTGCTTTTTCAAAGGGCGACCCGACTATATTTATATTAAAGGATAGAGAAACGATTGCCTCCATATCTGTTAAATACAAAACACCAACACGGTCCGCATCATATCAGTTTGACACTGAAGAAGAACAGTTAAAATGGGAAATAAAAAAGGAAAACACATTATTTAGTTATCTGGAGAATCCTGAATTCTACTATACCGGTAGCGAATTCGGAAGACCATATTATGATCCTTTGGTTGTACTTGAGAGTATATTTCATGTGTAAAAGCACTCATTATCGTGCTTTTACACATCCATATACTAAATAAAACTGTTTTTGGCAGTTGCACTATCACTAATATCCGGATCAACAACAGAGGATAAGGGGAGATTCATTAAAGAAAAATCCCCATTCTGTTCTCCGAATGCCTGGTTCCGCTTATATGAAGTAAACTGGTCAATGGCTTGAACGGGGCCAGCATTAATTACAGATGAATTATCCACTGAATTAATCTTAAAGCCTAGCATATTTACAACTGTTGGTGTGAAAAAGAACATTGATAACCACTCCCAAAGCTTCTGTCATTTATATTGGCTCTTTCCTTAAACAATTTTGCAGTTTAGTAATGTTTTAGTAAATAACTATCATCTGAAGACCGCTGCGCTTTTCATTTCAAAAGAGCTACAAACTCCATTAAAATTGCTGAATCCTTTATGGGTGTAAAAGCCGGCAGTTAGGCTTTTACAAAGGCAACAAACTATAAGGCAACAGCCTTATATAAGACTATTTTTGACCGATGGTGAATCGAGAATATCTGAATCAGCTACCGCTGAAACTGGTAGTAACATTTGAACAAAATCACCATTTTGTTCACCAATTCCTTGATTTCTCTTATATGAAACAAAAACATCTAAATATTGATTCGTTCCCATATTTAACACTGCAGAATGATCAAGGGAATTTACTTTTAGGGTTTGAAAGTTAATTGTAACTGGAGCAAATATCATCGAATCTCCCCCTTTTAGGAAGGAATAATCTAGCAAACACCATGTTTTTTATAACGAATGTTTGCTACTAAACATATCCTCAATATCATCGTCAATAGTCATACTAACTGGAGTAATATGAATGATAGAATCAGCTACATTTTGACCAAATGCTTGATTTTTCTTTGCATATACTCTCTTGCCAATCATCACTGTTGAACCGAAAGAAATTGAACTTCCATGATCCGAAGAGTTAATTTTTATATGATCTAAGTTAATGTTTGTTATTTCAAACATGAGTAATTTTCATCTATCCTCCTTCCACATCCCACTATAAAATTTATATTCCCCACAATGAAAAGAAGAACAGCTATTTGCCAATACCCTCAATCACTGAATTAAATGTTCACGTTTTGACGAAAACATAACTAGATAACATAAACCCAATCCAGAGACGAAACAAATGATTCCTCCAATCGATAAAAATAAAAAAGATAGACTAATTTTTGTAGCAACGAAAGTCCCATAAACAATCCCTAAAGGAACAACTGCTTTTGTTAAAAGAAAACGGACGGACATCACCTGACCTAAAATTGTTTCAGGGACAAGCCGCTGATATAGCGTGGTACTAAAAACATTCCAAAATGGCATGACGATTCCGGCAATTGTCTCAATCAATAAGGCGACGATGATTGCTTTTGTTAAACCTAAACCTATATAGGTACAACCACCAATAAATAAGGAGGAACTCATGACTACATATAAATATTTTTTTGGTTGCTTCAACTTCCCTACAATAAACGTCCCAATGATATAACCAAATGGAAATGCAGCAGCAAACAGACTATATTCAAAGGAGGAACCATCTAATACTTCAGATACATAGGGAAGATACATTGCTTGTGTGGCAAAAACTCCAAAACTAGTAACCGATACTAATAACCCTAATAAAAGGAGGATCTTATACTGTTGATAGATCTGGATTCCTGCCTTGAATTGTTGCATCCATGTTTGTTTGCGAGAAACTCGACTTTTTGGTTCATGAATGAAATATAAACTACTTAGAGAAAAGCTATATAAAATTATAATAAGGAGTAGACTTTTCACACTTCCTATATTCCCCATTATGAATCCAGCAATAGGTAAGGAAAGGAATCTCATCAGCTGAACGAGTCCAGATATTCTTGCATTGATTTTCACTAGATGATCACTATTGACTAACTTTGGAATTAAGGCACTTGCTGCTGAATCATAAACAAAAATCGAACTGATAAATGAACAAATATATAAAATCCCTACTGAGTTTTGGTTAAGCACCCAAAAAATAAAAACGAATAAGTAAGTACATACTCTTAACCATTCTGATAGTTTCATCATCGTTGTTCGTTTCCAGCGATCAATAAATGGACCAGCAAATAACTGTACAATTAACTGGCCGATTATACTTACAAGCCACAGCCCTCCCATCGCCATTTTTGAACCTGTTACATCATAAACAAGCCAAGAAATACAAAATGTTCCAAATGTACTAGCAAATGTTGAGATTATTTGACTAAGAAATAATAGTGTAATAGAATAATCTCTTTTCATTCACTTATTGTCCTCTTCTTGTAAAAATTCTAATAGCTTAGGTTTTAGCGTACTTAATGTATGATGCACCAAAGAATAAGTTGAATCTTTCATCTTAATTATTTGTGCAGACCGCAAAATCACTAAATGATGATGAACAGTCGTTTTTCCAATTCCTAAACTATCAGTTAATTCCTTTAAAGATCGATCCTTCTCATGGAGGAGTTTGATTATTTTTAATCTCTTTTCATCACCAAGAGCCTTATAAAATTGGGCTAATAATGCAACATCCGGCTCATCAGAAAGACTTGTTTGGCTCACCGGGTAATAAAAGACTTTCGTACCTTCTAAATTTGCATGAATTGTCCAGGGGCTGTAAATATAGTGTGGAATAAGCAGTACCTTACTTATATTTGTTTCCGGTTTATATTCCTCTCCTGTAGCCCATTGGACAAATTCCTCGGCGGATACTTTATTCATCATCCTTTGTTTTTCCTCAAAGTCCTTTTTCAATATTCGTTTTGTTTCTTCTTTATCTTTTTCAATAACTTCAAGGAACCACCCATTCATTAAACAAATGAGGTGACGTCTTAACTCATTTTGATCAACCTCTGAAATAAAATGAATCAGATTCGGAAAAAAAATATGCTGTCTACTAGCTAAAATCATTTCGCTAAAGGCATCTTTATCACCTTTTGAGGCAGCCTCTCGAACATGCTGTTGGGATTCTTCTAAAAATGGTAGCGCATGATAGACTAATTGTTGGTTTGATAGATTTGCTAGAAATCCTAAGAAGCTTGGGAGGGAATCAAAATCCTGTGTATGTAAGAGCTGAAGAAGTATTTTCCAAGTATTATGTTCCTGGCAATATTGCAATTCTGCATCCAATGATTCTGAAAGACTATTTCTTAAATGCTCCCAATAGGATTCAGACTTCTCTAATTTCCCCTTTAATTTAGGATAAGTAATCATCGCTATCCCTAAAACACATTCATATAAAATTGAATATTTTACTTCTACCTCATAGCTTGTTCGTTTAAATGACATATCAATTACATTCAATTTGCAGCCCCCTTTTTCTATGTATTGTAAACTTTCTGAATAAATTATTCAATATTTTTCGAACACACTGTACTATTTTTATAGAACGGAATGTCATTTTCAGTTCAAAAAAAAGCGATCAATTCTTTATTCGAGAATCAATCGCTTCTTCTACTACTATTCTAAAAGGAAAACTTCTAATCTATTAGATAAATCTTCCTTAAGCTTGTTACCTACCCGAATCTTAATTTCTTCATGAAACAATGGACCATCATAAACAAATGTATGATACTCTCCAGACTCACCCATCGGACAAATATCATATTTTTGAATATCCTCAAGAAACTGGCCATCAAGCTGTTTTCCAAGCCACTCATCGGATAATTTTTCGCGCATCACGCGAATGACGATAGCTCGGTATCCAGAATCAATAAATTTTGAAAGCTCAAGTAATGTATCCTTTTGTTGCATCCATAAAGGATACAGAGCCTCTAAACCCGTATCCTTAGCTAAAGCTTCTCCCCATTCTCGATGACCATCTAAATACAAATCCCCGAAGGCAATTCCCTTTAACTGGTAACGATTTTTTAATTGAGTTAGCTCTTTTCGAAAATCATCTGTGTATGTATCAAAAGTACAATGAATAATATGTACAGGTATTCCTAAAGACCTTCCTTGTGCCTCTATGAGTTCAATTCTCTCTCCATGTGCGAACGTTACACCGGTTTCTTTAGGAGCAGTAGTCACTAGACAACTCACTTCAAAGCCCTGATTTGTTAGTTCCTGAAGAGCAAAACAGCTATCCTTTCCACCGCTCCATGAGAGAGCAATTTTACTCTTTACTTGTCTGACATCCATTTTGTCCATCCTCCTTTGTATTACTTATTGTACCATGGAGGGTATGTACATAATTGCACCCAATATCATGTAGATGCATTCTTCTTTTTTCGATTTTTTATTATTGCTATAACTAATAAGATTAGTGGAATTAGGGTCTGAATCAGTACACCATAAAAAGGAAAAGTGAAATTATCGTAACGCTCCACTTCCGTTCTACTGGGAAGTGCCCAAAAGCTGAATTCTACTATCAGAATGCCAATTGGCCATACTAACGGCTTAACAGTGGATACATTCAACCAATTGGCAGTCACTATTGCCGTCACATAATAAAAAACTGATATTTTAACGAATGCTCCTAATATCCAAATTGCCATTATGAACGATTCAAGATTTTCAAACACTTGGCCAATACTTATATATCGCCCTACCACCATTAGCGGATAATCCTTTGAACTCACTGTTGTCCCAAGAACAAAAAGGACAATTAAGTTGACTAGAACTAACGATAGCATAACGTATACCACCGCTAAAATGCCATATTTCATTCCCTTTAGTTTATCATTTAAAAAGGGAAGTAAAAAACTAATAATGAAAAATTCAGTAAACCAGCCCCCTGGAACAACAGCTCCTTTAAATGCAGGGGTTACCCCTTTCTCCAGTATGGGAAGAATATTACCAAAATCAAGATCAGGACTAATTAATATCGTGAAAAACAAGAGTGGTACAATTAATAGCGGAAATATCAATTGAGCCATTCTTCCCAAAACTTCTACCCCACCATAAACTGCCAAAGCACAGAGTAAAATCATTGAGCCAGTAATAACACTAATTGGTGTTTTACTTAAAAAGGCAGAAACAATAAATTCACTATAGGATCGGACAATTTGCCCAGTATTTAATAAGTAAAAAAACAAGATAATAAGGCCAAGCAGCTTCCCAAGAAATTTCCCAATAATACGATCACTTATTTGAATAAAAGTCTCACTGGGATACATTTTATGTAATTGTGTAGTGATATAGACAGTTATAAACCCAAATATTGCCGCAATTATAGGAGAAAGCCATAAATCCTGATTTGCGTATTTAGCTGTTGCACTAGGTACCGAAAGAATAGCCGTTGCAAGAATGGTTGGGTACATTAACAACACCATTTGAAGGGATGAAATTTTTCCTTTCTCCATCTGTTTGCCCCTTTGTAACATAATTAACTATACTCTGTTTACTTCATCACATATTTTTACTTTCCCTTTTCTTTTGTATCGTCGCAATTAATAGTAAAAATACAGGTATAATTACTTGTATGAAAATAGCGTAAAAAGGAAAGGCAATAAAATCAAAACGAGAATATTCCATAATATTAGGAATGGACCAGAAACTGAATTCCACTATCAAGATGGCTACGGGCCAGATAACTAAACGGAAATCTGATAAATTAAACCACTGTGCTATCCCAGAAGAAACTGCATAGTAGAATACAGATATTTTCACAAAGGCACCCATGATCCAAATCGCCATCGAGATTGACTCCAAATGCTCAAAAAAATCCCCTACTCCGATATATCGACTTACATTCATCAAAGGATATACTTTCGTCGCTGTAGTAGTCCCGAGAACTAATTGAACGGTCAGATTAACTACCACTAGTGTTAGCATAACTACCACAACTGCTACCATTCCATATTTCATCCCCTTTTTCTTCTCATTTAAAAAAGGTAGAAGGAAAATCATTATAAAAAATTCGCTAAACCAGCCACTTGGAACAATCGCCCCTTTCATCGCTGGGAAAAAGCCTCCCTCCAGTATAGGGGAGAGATTACTTATTCTAAATTCTGGAATTAATAAAATGATTAATATGATAAGAGGAATGCAAAATATCGGTGAAAATAATTGAGCTACTCTACCTAATACTTCGATACCTCCACGAACAGCTAAGGCACAAAGGAATACCATTGACCCTGAAATAATCGTAATAGGTGTTTTGAAGAAAAAGGAACCAACAAGAAATTCACTATAATCCCTAACAATTAGTCCAGTAACATGAATATAAAAGAAAAGAAAAAATAATGTAATCAGTTTACCTGGAACTTTACCCATAATGTTTTCACTCATTTGAATGATTGTCTTGTTTGGGTACAGTTTATTTAAACTGCACGTTACATACACTGTAAATAAACCCACCACTGATGCTAATATTGGTGAAATCCATAGATCCTGTTTTGCATATTTCGCAGTTAAGCTTGGAACAGCAAGAATAGCAGTTGCTACAATCGTAGGATACATCAGCAATGCCATCTGAAGTGAGGTTATTTTCCCCTTCTCCATTAACTAACTCCTTTCCACAAGAAAAACAGAAGCAGACTCATTCTTCCATGAACTGACCGATTGGTCTAAAAATTGCAGTAACCCATGTGATCGGGCCACTCATATTTGATAAATCAAACATGGATAGCATCCAGCCAATAAATAAAAGGATAAAAATTGCAAACTTATCTTTCTTAGGTTTCTTCTTTAGTTGAGACTTCTGAAATACAATGATGACCAAAACAATTAATGTAGTTATAGAAAATGCACCCCATCTCAGTTTCCCTCACCTCTCTTCTCTACTTTTAACTGATTCGTTTATATTCCCCTGTCTCCGTATATTCCCTTTAACATTTACATTTACTTTTACTTGTGGAAAAATTTCATCCCAACGATTTTTAACACTCCTCCAATGTTTCGGATATTTATGATGAAATTCCTTGGCAAAGTCTAAAATATCGGTATCTAACTCTTGCTGTAATTCGTGAATTGTCGATTCAATTCGATGTTTAATATCCTTCTGAAATGCAATTTCCGCTAATCGAATGGAGCTAGGATTAGTAAGGTCCATTGTTGTGCTATTTTGTACAACTGCTCCCTCCGTTCTAATGTTTACATCCATTTCCCACTCATCATTATAAATATGGGGAATCATTGCGACATGAGTAGAGACCGGATTAAGCGATATATCTCCATCTATGTTTTTAGGTTTCAACGTTACTGTGTATTCCTCTATTTCATTTTTCAACCAAATGACTCCTCTTGTTTTAGCCAAGGATAGCGTACCAACCATTTTGTCCTTTTTAAAAACAGCTGTACCTACAATATGTGGATATTGATAATCACTTTGTGTGCCTTTTTCTGTAGATAGTTTAATAAAAGGGAGAGCAGCTGCTTGAGCTTCACTTGATAGCATTTCATCTAACTTTTGCATCGTCGTCTTTAATCCCACTCCTAAGTTTGCCTGACGGCGAATGGTTTCTGCGGAAAAATTCTCCAAACGTGTTTGCAATTCTGTTAATGGTCTTGCCTTTCCATCACTAACAAATACAAACGCCCTCTCCCTAGGCTGTGGATGACGTAGCAAAAAATCTAAATGATCTTGTATCCCTTCTCTCGCCACTTCTTCCCCAAAGATAAAAATATGACAATGTCCCCAGAAAACTTTTCTAGGTAACTCTGTCTGAAGTTTTGAAAGAGCTTCGGCTAAATTCTTCCCTTCGTAAGATGATACAAACGTTACTGGCTCACCACTTCCACCACCGCCTCCCTGCCCTCCTCCACTGCTCATAGCTCTTGGGATAAACACTTGGAGAGACAGTTCAATGCGATCATCCTCTTTTTTATCAATAGCCGCTGCTGTGATAATAGCTAAATCATTTACTTCTACTCGATCCCAGCAACCCGACAATAAAAGAAGGGATCCACCAAATAGAGCCAAGTATATGATACCTCTCATCAAATGACTTTCTCCTTCCAAAATGGGATGTGATATACTAGTTCTCCGTTTCTCCTCCCCTATTTGGATTCGGTGATTGATCTGTAGATTGACGATATTTATTATATGATCCAGTAAAATGTGGTCGTTGATCCATCATCCATAAAGGCGATTTCCACAATACATCCTTTAGTTCTTTGCGTTTCAGAGGTGCAATCGGAGCTAAATAAGGCTCACCCAAGGAGCGGATGGTACATAAATGAATGGCTATCGCTATTAGTCCCATAACAATTCCTAGCAAGCCGAAAATACCAGCAAGGACAATCATCGGAAAACGAATCATTCGTATAGCAATCCCAGCAATATAGCGTGGGATCATAAACGAGGCAATTCCGGTAATAGCAACGACAATCACCATTGGTGCCGATACTAACCCAGCTTGTACGGCGGCTTGTCCTATAACAAGTGCTCCAACAATACTAACAGCAGCACCGACCTGCTTAGGTAAACGAATCCCTGCTTCTCGAAGCGCTTCAAAAGTAACTTCCATCATTAACGCCTCTACTAAAGCAGGAAAAGGAACCGATTCCCTTGCTGCTGCAACACTAAGGAGTAAGTCACTCGGTACCATTTCCTGATGGAACGTCGTAATTGCTACATAGAGAGAAGGTAATAAGAGCGAGATAGCAAGGAATAAATAACGGAGCCAACGTATTAATGTCCCTACCAAAAATCCTTGATAATAATCCTCTTGAGACTGTAATAGACTAAAAAAAGAAATAGGTGCTATTAAGACAAAAGGAGTCCCTTCAATTAAAATAGCAATACGCCCTTCCAATAAATTTGCACAGGAAATATCTGGTCGTTCTGTTGATAATAACTGAGGAAAAGGTGAATATGGATAATCTTCAATAAGTTCCTCAATATATTGACTTTCCAATATTCCATCAATCTCAATCCTCTTCAATCGATTGCTTACCTCTTCAATCAAATTTTTGTTAGCAAGACCTTCGATATACGCAATAGCTACTGTTGTTCTCGTATATTTTCCAATAATGATTGATTGAATTTTTAGGGCAGGGCTTTTAATGATTCTTCTCAGCTGAGATGTACTAATGCGTAAACACTCATTAAATCCCTCTCTTGGTCCCCTAATACCGGATTCTGCCACAGGTTCTTCAATACTTCGCTTTTCCCATTTAGCTAACCCTAAAGAAAATGCGTTCACTTCTCCTTCGTAGAGTAAAATTGGGTTTCCGGTAGATATTGATTCAATACAATCTGCTAGCAATTCCGCCCGTTTCACTTTTGCAATAGGTATTCGATACTCCAGTAATTCTGTAGAAATTGTCTCTAAATTCTCTTCTTTCATTAATGGCGAAAGTACATATTCTTCAATCCCATCAGTATTTGATAAACCTTCAATATAGATAATCATCGCCCGTATTTTTCCAAAAAGAAAAAAGGAACGAAAAACCACATCTGTACTATGTTCATATATCGACTGGAGTGCTTGGACATTTTGCTGAAAATCCGCTACCAGACAATCCTGAGGTTTAGAAATCTGTTTTTTTTGATCATGATGATCCTTGATCATCGTCTTCTTAAGTAGCTTGCTTACATTACGAATCAAACTTGTCCCTCCAATAACCAGGTCGATCTCCATCATAGTTAGGATTCTTCTTTCCTTCCAATTTATTCACCAAAATCCTTTAATTAGTTAATTTACAACTATAATTTTCATTTCTTAGTAAATAATAAAAAGTGCTTATACTTATTCTTTAGAACTAGGAGAAGAAGATATGCCAAACCTACTATCTCTTTTGGCAGATGGAATGATCTTATTAACCGTTATCGTTCTTATAATTCTGCTCCTTTTTTGGCGCTGGATAATGAGACGTCTAGTTAAAAAGATTGGAAAGATCATTTTAACTGATAGTTATCAAGAAAATCTTATGGAACTGCTACCTGGTTTCAAGCATATGGGGATTCAAAATGTTCTAGAAAATAGCCTTCGTGCTGAAACTGGAGATGTTTTACATCGACCGCTAGGTTCCTCAAAAAAATGGCCTCATTTCGATCCGATTACATTTATCCCAGCACAGACATTGCCATTCCCCATCGATGGACAGGAAGAGGTGGACGTAACAGTTACAATTGGACCTAAAGCAGAAAAACCTCTTAAGCTTAAAATCCCTCTTATTATTAGTGGAATGGCCTATGGAATCGCCTTAAGTGAAGAGGTTAGAATCGCGCTAGCTAGAGCAGCGAAAAATACAGGTACAGCCATTAATTCCGGTGAAGGAGGTATTTTACCAGAGGAATTGGACGCTGCAGGTAAATACATATTGCAATTCTCTAAAACTGAATGGTCAAAAGAAGAAAATTTGATTAAGCGTGCAGACATGATTGAAATTAAATTAGGACAAGGGGCTCTAGTCGGTATGGGAGGGAAAATCTCTCCTAAAAACCTCACAGGTCGAGCTCGTAACATTATGGGGCTCAAAGAAAATGAGGATGCTGTAATTTATGAACATTTTTTTCAAAATCAAACTCTAGAAAATCTAAAGGAACTGATTGAGGAACTGAAAAATATTTCCGGAGGTGTTCCGATTGGAGCTAAAATAGGGGCAGGGGGGAAAATAGAAGAAGATATTGACCATTTAATTGAACTAGGTGTTGATTATATTGCCATAGATGGTGGTCAAGCAGCAACACACGGTGCCCCTCCGATTTTATCTGATGACTTTGGTATCCCAACCCTACATGCGGTTGTTAGAGCTGCGAATCATTTTGAAAAAAAGCAAATAAAGGGACAAGTTAGCTTAATTGTATCTGGAGGACTCTTCGTACCAGGGCATTTTCTAAAAGTGTTAGCACTCGGCGCAGATGCAGTATATATTGGATCAGCTATGTTATTTACTGTTTCACATAGCCAATCAACGAAACCACTTCCATTTGAACCTCCTACTCAAGTCGTTTGGAATCAAGGGAAATATAAAAATCAATTTGATCTTGAAGAAGGGGCAGCATCTGCAGAAAAATTTCTAACAGCAAGTGTAGAAGAAATGAAAATGGCTCTACGAGCAATGGGAAAGCATTCATTAAAAGATCTTTCTAAAAAGGATCTAGTGTCCTATGAAGAGTTGACTGCACGGATGATTGGTATACCATTTTCATTTGAACCATGGGTTGATAGCGAAACAAAATAAAGGATAGAGGAGAAGTTCCCTCACTTACTTGCATACTTCTCCTCAAAACCATACTCTAGCATAGCCGTTGAATCACTCCAAACATCCGAATTGGTCGAATGTAAAACAACCGCAATAAGATTTTTCCCATTTCTTGAAGCAGATGAAACTAAACAATATCCTGCCTGATCAGTGAAACCTGTTTTAATGCCATTAGCTCCTTGGTAATAATTTTGACTACCTCGATTCACTAGTTCGTTACGATTGTAATAAGTATGTTTAGCATCCTTATACATCTCCTCACTAACTATTTCACGGAATTCAGAATTCTTTCTAGCCTCTCTTGCAATAAGGGCTAAATCCTTAGCTGTTGAATAGTGATTAGGGTTATGAAGTCCATGAGGATTAACAAAATGTGAATGTTTCGCTCCTAGCCTATTTGCTTCCTGATTCATTAGTTGTGCAAAATAATCTAAAGCCTCTTTTGATGACATTTGTGGATTATTACTCTCTTTTTTGGCAACATATACTGCTACACTTCTTGCAGCATCATTCCCGGAAGGTAGGAGCATTGCTCTCAATAATACTTTTAGAGAAAGACTTTGGCCAGGTTTTAGTCCAGCAGAGCTTTCATCTGGTTCCCTTAATGTTACTTCATCTCCTATATGGACAGTATCATTTATATTTCCTTTATTCAAAGCAATTAAAGCGGTTAGTATTTTTGTGGTACTTGCTGGGAATAAACGTTCATTTGCATTTTTTGCATAAAGGATCTCACCACTATTTTCATCCATCAAGACTCCCGCTTCCCCATTAATTAATTGTTCGCTTGATGATACGGATATTTCCTTTATGCGATCTTTAATACCATCGGAATACTTATATAAAATACCGGTTAAAAATAAGACGAAACATAATAAAATAAACTTCTTCACTTATTGCTCTCCCCTTAAATTCTTCTAACTGAAAATCATTTCCTGTTCATGCCATTATGAGAAATGTGTCTTTTCAATCTACCCTATTTTGTTTAAGTGCATTGTAATAATTTCTTAAAAGTTTCTTAAGAATGATGATAAGGTAGATTATTCCTGAATTTATCTTTGCCTTTTTTTACTAATTACAGACATATTCGCTTCCATCTTTTGCGTAATAGAAGAATAAAAAAAATCACCTACTCAATATAGGCGATTTGATCTAAAGGTAAAGTAATTTTAAAATTCGTTTCGATTTCATTACTTGTTACTTCAATTTTCCCATCATGAAGATCGACGATGCTTTTAGCAATCGCAAGACCTAAGCCAGTTCCTCCTGTATCTAGTGAGCGAGATTTCTCTACACGATAGAAGCGGTTAAAGATGTATGGAAGATCAACCGAAGGGATCGGATTTCCGTAATTAATCACTTCAACCACGCCAAAATTGTCTATTTTTTTCGCTCTTATTATGATTTTCTTACCATTTTCTCCATACTTCATCGCGTTAGAAATTAGATTATCGAACACCCTCACTAATTTATCAGGATCAGCCTTAATCATCATATTTTCATCCTTAGTAACTAATGCTACTTCCAATCCAACTTCCTCAAGAAGCGGAATGAATTGAGAGGTGATCTGTGACAATAGTTGAATAAGATCTATTTCCGTTTTATTTAGGCGTAAGGCACCGAAATTCACCCTAGTATATTCAAATAAATCACTGACCATCTTTTCTAGGTTCATTGCTTTCTCATAAGCAATATTTACATAATAACGAAGCTCTACTTCATCCTTATACCTATCCTCTTCAATTAAACGCAAATAGCCCATAATTGATGTTAGAGGGGTCCGTAAATCATGAGAGACATTAGTGATTAACTCGTTCTTGGCCTGAACAGCCCTACGTTCTTCCTGGATCGATTGATGTAATTGTTCAGAAATTCGATTGATATTTCCTGCCATCTCCCCAAGCTCATTATTCGAATACACAGGGACTTGGAAATCAAACTCTCCTTCAGAAATTTTCTTAGTCCCAAGTAATACCTTATAAAAGTCCTTTCCCCAAGCTCTGCTAAGTAAGAGGACAAATAAGAAAAATAGAAGGAAAAAGATAATAACCGTTATATAAAAATATCCATACTTTTGGTCAAAACGATATAAACTATATAAAAATCGATAAGGAATCACAGACATGTTTTTCAAAATATATAAAATAAAAAAAAGGATTGCCTCTGTAATAACTGATAACAATAAACTGCTTAAAATCAGAAGCATGATCTTTCCTTGTATTTGATTGACAAATCTATTCCTCAATCTTATACCCCACTCCCCATACTGTTTTAATCAGTTTATATCCTAATTCTTTTTCAAGCTTGTCCCTTAAATGACTAATATGAACCATGACTGTATTATTTGAAGCAAAGTATTTTTCCACCCATACTCTTTCAAAAATCTCCTCAGTACTAAACACTCGACCACGATGACTCGCAAGTAAATATAAAATATCAAATTCCTTTGCTGTTAAAGTTATAGGGAAGCCATTATTTAATACTTGATGGGACGCACGATTGATTTCAAGTGAATTTATTTTAATGATTTCACTTTCTGTCGATTGTGTCTCCAATTTATATTGATAAGAGCGTCTAAGCAGGGATTTCACTCTAGCCATTAATTCCAATGGATTAAAAGGTTTGATCATATAGTCATCTGCTCCCGTCATTAACCCAAGAACTTTATCCATATCCTCACCTTTTGCACTTAGCATAATAATAGGAACTTGATTTTTTTCCCTAATCGTACGACATAATTCTATTCCATCCATTTCAGGCATCATAATATCCAGTATCATCAAATCTACCTGTTGATTCGTAATGATCTGTAAAGCTTCAACACCATTATATGCCTTTAACACTTGAAACCCATCATTTTGCAAATAGATGGTGATTAAATTGACAATTTCTCGTTCATCATCTACAACCAATATATTTTTCATATGAATCTCCATTCATTAATGATATTGATTATTCGTTAGAAAATACTCCTCTATAAGAAAGTCTACCAATGAATGAGGAAGAACGAAAGTCTGAATTTATTAGGAGAATAAAAAAGGCTCATTTGTAAAATTTCTAATACAAATGAGCCTTTTAAATTATGGATGTTTTCGTAAAGTTTATTGCTTTTGTAAAAGCCCAACTGCCGGCTTTTACTCCCAATAAAGGATTCTTGCGGTACTTTATGGAGATTGCAGCTCTTTCTCAGTAAATTGATACTTGTAGCGATCCTCAGTCGATATTTAATAGTTATAACTTTACTTAAATAGCAACAATGTTTGAGAAAAGAGCCTAAATTATAAAACAAAACTGACTATTATCGCAGATAAGATACTAACTAAAGTAGCACCATACAATAATTTTAATCCGAATCTGGCAACTGTATTTCCTTGCTTCTCGCTAAGCCCTTTCACTGCTCCAGCTATAATGCCAATAGATGAGAAGTTTGCAAATGATACAAGGAACACTGAAATGATCCCAATAGATCTTGGGCTAAAGCTTGACTGGATTTTGGTTAAATCAATCATGGCAACAAATTCATTGGTCACAAGCTTTGTAGCCATAATTCCTCCTGCTTTAATCGCTTCCGACCATGGGATTCCCATAATAAAGGCAACTGGAGAAAAAATGTAGCCAAGGATATCCTGAAATGAAATGCCAAAGATCAAGTCAAACACACTATTAATAGCTGCCATTAAAGCAACAAACCCAATTAACATAGCACCAACAATAATGGCTACTTTAAACCCATCGAGAATATATTCTCCTAACATTTCAAAGAAGCTTTGTTTTTCTTCCTGAATCTCCAATATATCTTCCTTATCTTCTACCTTATATGGATTAATGATAGAAGCAATAATGAATCCACCAAATAAATTGATAACAAGTGCCGTAACTACATATTTTGGTTCAATCATTGTCATATATGCCCCTACAATAGACATTGACACGGTCGACATAGCTGATGCGCATAATGTATAAAGGCGGTGTGCAGGCAGATGATCTAATTGTTTTTTCACTGTTATAAATACTTCAGACTGTCCTACCATAGCAGACGCAACAGCATTATATGATTCTAATTTACCCATACCATTTATTTTGCTTAATAATAATCCAATTCCCTTCATGATTAAAGGGAGAATTCTTAAATATTGGAATATCCCTATTAGAACAGAAATAAAAACAATTGGAAGTAATACTGTTAAGAAAAAGGGGGCTTCTCCCTTATTCGCTAATCCACCAAATACAAAAGAAATCCCTTCTCCTGCGTATTCTAATAGCTTTGTAAATATTTCTGCAATTGCTTTAATTAATATTAATCCAAATTTTGTATTTAATAATAATGCAGCTAATGCAATTTGAATCACAATCATTAAAATGATCGGTTTATAATGAACCTTTTTACGATTATTACTCGCTATAAGTGCTAGTCCCAAAACAACCAGCAAACCGATGATAGAAATGATATACTTCATCTTTTTTCCTCCATTCTGATGTATTTCTCACCTTGCGTACAACATACAATGGCGGAATGAAGACCCCCTTCCATCCTTCCCCATTAAATATTTTATTAATATAATAAATGCAAGTGATGTTACATACATATTCTAATTTTTTCAAGTTTAACGCATGATGAAATTCTTTATCGACTTTAAAAATAACACCAGTGAATTAAACTCCTTTCAAATTAAAACATAAAAGTTTCCGATTAACAATGGAAAGGGTTGCATTCAGAAATATTGCACTATACTCTCTATTCCAATATATTTTCACCCAATATTTTATAGTATTTGTAAAAGTATGAGGAACATGTCACTTTTTATTAATAATCTTAATAATGTCTTAAAAAAATCTTCATTGTAATTTAAACATTAACCTTTATCATTAGCTTAAAGAGAAAGCTTAGGAGGGATTTACATGGAGCAAACCAAAGAAATACAACCAATAACAGCAGAAGTGTTGAATGGTGCAAATGTAGAAAAAACATTAGCGAAGTATTTTGGGCTTTCCGTCACAAAGTTAGAAGTACAGTCCATAAAAAAGGCACTCCAGAAAAGGGATAAAATGAAGATTGCACATTCCATTGAAGATTTACTCCATAAACGATGGAAATTCTCTCAACAATAAATTAAATGACATTTCATCTTATCTGAGTTCACATCTCTTTTTAATAGGCTCTTTTCTCAAACATTGCGCTATTTAAGTAACGTGATAACGATTAAATATCGACTGAGGATTCCTACACGTATCACAAAAACAGCCTATTAATAAGTAAATACAGTAATCAGCGTACATCGTTATTGAAATCATGCTAAGAATAAAATGGTCCCCCCATTTTATATAAAAAAGAGGGTTGTCTATTAATGAATAGTCAACCCTCTAAATGTTTCGCCTAATACAAATCAAACATATTTACCTCTTTATTTAATTCCTTCAAATAGTTAAATAGCTGTCCGCGGTGATGAAAGGCATGTGTAGTTATTTCAATCAACCATTTTGCTTGCGTATGTCCTTCCATATCAGGAGTAAAATAAAACGGCTTAGTCACCTTACCAACGAATTCTTCCTCTGACATCGATTCATAATAATTTTTAAGTTCATTAAAGCCTGTTTCCATCACTGTTCCCAGCTCATATACATCATTAGAATATAATTTCTTTTCTAATTCTCGAATCTCTTCCTCACTTTTTTCTTGTCCAATTGCAAGATCTATGAAAGGAATCTGCACTAAATGATTGGCTTGTTCTAATAAGCTCCGCATTTTATCATTCGGTTGAAAGGAAAAATCCTCCTCCGTAATTTTCTTCAACAGCTCCTTAGTTGTCCGTACAGCTACGTATAATTCCGAAAATAAAAGATCCCTTATTTGGCTTGTACTCATCTTTAATCCACTCCTTTAATTGTTATGCATATACTATGAATTCTGTATCTTCTTGAAAAAGTCCTTTTAGCAAACATAAAAAAGGCCAATCTAGATAGACGGCCCAAATATGCTTATTTATTTTTTTGTTTTTTTATCCACTTATATATGAAATATAACATGATTAGCCCAATTGCAATGATCATTGCTGGTTGAATATACGGCTTTGCAAATTCATCCACATGTTTCCAATTCGAAGCCAGTTTATCACCTAAATAGACGAATAAAATGGACCAAGGAATGATCGCTAGCGTTGTATATAAAGTAAATTTTTTCAGAGACATTTTCGTAATGCCTGCTGGAATCGAAATAGCATGCCTCACAACAGGTATAAATCTCGCAGTAAAGATTACTCCTGATCCATACTTATTGAACCAATCTTCGGCTATATCAATGTGCCTTTCATGAATAAAAATATATTTACCATATTTTTTTAAGAAAGGTCTACCACCATATGCTCCAATCCAATAAATAAAAAGTTGTGCGATAGTTCCACCGATTACACCAGCTATAATGGCTCCGACAAAGTTGATATGTCCTTGTGAAACAAGATATCCAGCATAAGCTAACACGATTTCGCTTGGAATAATCTCAATCATGAGACCTAGAGCGACCCCAAAATAACCAAGGTCAGTTAAAAAATTTAAGATTGATTGAATAAACTCTCCCATTTTTTCCTCCATATATGACCAAGAAACCTAGATTGCCTCTTATACGAACAAGACTACAGACAGTATACCTTATAAACAGATCATCTGGCTTTTATTTTTTAATCATTGCTAAAATTGTCAAAGAAACAGGAAATGGATAGCAAATAATTCTTTTACAAAAAACAACGGATAAATTAGTTGCAATGCTCTAATGACAAGCACCCGTATACTAGAAATTAGTTAGTTAATTTTTCATCAATGGCTGAAGTGTCAATATCTTCTCCAAACCAAGTAGATAATTTGTTTTTGGCTTTATCCTTAATATCTTGGTCAATATGAGTGGCGACTTGTAAAATAGCTGCTCCAAGTGCACCTAAATCATCTACATAACCAACCCCTGTAATAAAATCTGGAATTAAATCTATAGGTAAAATAAAATAACCAAGGGCTCCAATAATCATTGCTTTAGTTTTTACAGGGACACTTGGCTTTTGTAAAGTGTAGTACAGTAAAAGCACGGCATAAACTACTATGCCACCTGCTTTCTTTCCAACATTTTTCAGCTTGTCCCAAAGTTTTTTATTCGAATAATGCTTTTTTGCTCTTTCCATTCTTGTTTTTAATTCTTCTGTATTTATTGGCTCAATTTCATTTGCCATTTTCTTAAATTCCCTCCTATATACCTACCTTTACACTTCTATTTTATTGACTCTTCTCTCTCATCATAAACATTTGTGTAAAACGAATCCACTCTCTTGCTGCAAATGACAAATATCGATCCTTTCTCCATATAATTCCTAAATGCCAAGGAATCACTGGATCTATCAGCGGAATACGTGAGACCCTGTCATGACCAATTTGTTTACAAATCGTTTCAGGAAGAAGCGCCACCCCATTATTAGCGGCAACCATTTCACTAATGAAATCCCATTGTGAACTCTCATAAATAATATTTGGATGGAATCCTTTCCGTACGCACTCCATTATAATTCGATCATGTAGGGCAAAATTTTTGGCAAATAAAATAAATGGTTCAGCCTCTAAATCAACGAGCTGGAGTTGTTTTCTTTTACTAAGTGGATGGGAAGGATGAGTAACAACCATTAACTTCTCATTTACAAATGAAAAAGTATGAAACTGATCTTCATTTATCGGTAAAACAACGGCTCCTAGATCTAGTGTACCATTGCCAACATCTCTTTCAATTTTCTTAGCCCCATCTTCAACAAGCTGTACAGTTATATTCGGATATTGTTGGTGAAAGGCTTGTATTACCTTAGGGAAGAAGCGCGATCCAACCATTGGAGGTAAACCAATATGAATGATTCCTGTTTTTAACTGCATTAAATCATCTAATTCCGATCGTAAGTTTTGAAAGGATTTAATAATATTTTGCGCTTGAACGAGAATTTTTTCACCAGCATCTGTCAGCTTTGCATGCTTACCCGTTCGATCAAATAGAATGACACCAAGTTCATCCTCAAGATTTTTCACCATTTTACTTATCGATGGTTGTGACACATATAGCTTTTGAGCAGCTTTCGTAAAATTTCCTTCTGTAGCCACAGCTACAAAGTAATTTAAATGTTGAATGTCCACTTTTGGTCCACCTCTTATAACTTTTGAGAATGACTATTATTCTATATATTCATTTTACCTATAGCATTACCCGATGTACACTTTATTAGAGGGAAATTTTTTCACTAGAAGGGTGTACAATATGAAAAAAATATTTATTGGTTGTCTTCAAATAATGATACTTTGTATCTTTACTTATATACTAGGAGAAGTCTCAGAATGGCTTCATCTCAACATTCCTGGTAGTATTTTAGGATTAGTTATATTATTTATTTTATTACAAACGAAAGTCGTAAAGCTAAAGTGGATTGAAGTTGGAGGAAATTGGTTAGTTACTGAGTTGCTCCTTTTCTTCGTTCCTTCAGCTGTTGGAATCATTCAATATAAACATCTATTAATGGATAATGGACTTAAAATAATAGCAGTTATCGTTATTAGTTCCGCTATTGTGATGATTTGTTCAGGATTGTTAGCTGAAAAAATGGCCAAACAAAAGGAGGGGAAAATAAAAAATGCTGATCCTACTGTTCTTAATTCTCACCGCTAGTATTTATTGGGGAGCGAAATGGTGGTATACAAAAAAGAAGAAAGTATATTTCTCTCCGCTATTGCTGGCACCCATATTAATCATATTTGTCCTAGCACTTTTTCATATTAGTTATGATTCTTATAATTCCGGAGCAAAGTGGCTAACTAAGTTACTGCAGCCGGCGACAGTTGCCTTAGCCATTCCACTTTATCGTTATTATCCTATTTTAAAAAAATATTTACGTGAAATTTTATTTAGTGTGTTACTTGGTTGTATGATGTCTATTCTTGCTTCATTTAGTATTTCATGGCTTGTACAGTTAAATAAAACATTGGTTACAAGTATTATCCCCTATTCAATCACCACTCCTATCGCAATGGGAGTTTCATCTAAAATAGGAGGAGTTCCTACCATCACTGCAGTGTTTGTAATTATGACAGGAATTATCGGCATGATCCTTGGACCTTGGATTATTCGTATCTTTGGCTTTAAGAGTGAAATTGCAAGAGGCGTATTACTTGGTACAAGCTCACACGGAGCAGGAACCTCGAAGGCACTGGAGCTTAGCAGTGCAACAGGGGCCGTTTCTAGCGTTTGCATGGTATTAGCAGCGATTACGTCATTCTGTATTTCTCCTTGGATTTATATGCATATCTTGCATTAATATTTATCTGAAAAAGGGCTAACTATTAGCCCTTTTTCAATTTCGAAAAAACAATAACTAGTAGAAGTGATTATTTTTTTAGTAGATCAACATTCTCCATTTGGTGTAAAAGAAAATCCTGATCCTCAGGAAAGGCTAATTCTATTTCCTTCAAGGCATCTTTCGCCACCCATGCGATTTCATGAATTAATTGATCAGGATCCTGGATTACTGCCTTCCCTCCTACAATCCTTATAGAAAAGTAATGTACCTCAATGTTATAACCGTCCAATTCTGTATGTTTAACAAATAATTTATCTATAATTTCTGCTTCATATCCCGTTTCTTCATATACCTCTCTCTTACAGCACTCCTCCAGTGTTTCCCCCCTCTCCTGTCCTCCTGAAGGCACAGACCATTTTTTCTCTTCCTCAGGTTTTCCCTGGAGTACCATTAATAATTCCCCTTGTGTATTGACACAAACACCAGCTGAACCTACCCAATTCTTCATTTCCCTAACTCCTTTAGTTGTATTAAATGGTGGAGATCATGCTCATATTCCCCTTTCACATAGGACTCAAGATTGTGCTGATTTCCATTAATAATGAAACTTTTCGATAAATCTAGTTGCCGCAAGTTCTCCACAAGTCTTGTTCTCTCCTTAATAGCTCCATCAATAATTTCGTATAAACTGATCCCAGAGTGAGCATAGCTTTCAGCATCTTTATTCATTTCCTCTACATCCTCTGCAGTGATTCCGGCTAAACTTCCCCCCTCAATCATGCTTGGCAAACGTTCTTCATAAAAGAAACGATCCCAAAACATAATGTGAGTAATTATTGCTGCTTTTGACCATTTCCCCTCACTAATCGGCTGAAAAAATTCCTTATGGGTTCCCTCTTTTATTCTCTCTAAATAATCTTTCCACTGTGTTAACTGATCGACAATAGGATTCACTCTTATCTCTCTCCTGTTTTTATCTATTTGGTAATTTCCCAGCATTTCTAAACCGAATAACAGAAAAATCTAGTGTAGATGCAATAACTCGATTACGAATAGGATGTAAATCTGGTGTAAACCGTAATTCTACTTTTTCATTTACAAGCTTACCTATGAGGTCAGTTATAGGCTCTATTTTTTCCGGAACAACTTCCTCATGCGACACATAATAGCCTGCCGCCTGATCGAATAGTTCAAACCCTTCCTCCGAAAAGCTATAAACATATAATGTCGTATTCCTAATTTGTTCTAGCCATTGATTTTCAACGACGATTATCTTGTCAGCGTTGGTATCTGAAAAAAACTTCTCAATATCGCTAACCTCTGTACAAGCTCCTTTACTATAAATCACTCTGGGACAATCACGTGGAAAATAATAATGTGAAGCATGCTCCCTGTCGATTGCCCAAACAGCTGGGGCCAGTTCAGGGAAGGACGCGGATGGTCTTGGTGAAAAAACACGAATATTCGGTTCTTCGCTAAAGTGAAAAAGCAAGGATATAGCCTCCTTCTAACAATGACTTACCTTTTCATTCGCTATGAATGTAAGAAAATCCTTTCATTTCTGCTAGGCTATTTTCATGCTGAAGCTCTTTGATGAGCAATTTCAGGTAATGGTCAAGAACTTTGTTCAATTTTTAAGGAATGTCCTTTATAACATGAATGAAAGACATTTACCTTCTTATCTTCGTGATTTGTTCTTCATCTAATGAATCAAGGACACTGCGCCATTTAGCTTTACCTATTGACGTGTTTAAGAAAAGATCCTAAATAAAAAAAGACCTGTTCCATTCATGAACAGATCATATGTTCAAAACACTATAATGGTAAATCTCTCTTCTTAAATATAACAATGGCAATGACAAATAATGCAATTCCTGTTCCTCCCAATGCGATTGAGACTGGTAAAATATCAACGGTTCCTTTTGCAATTTCAGTCGGTTGAAAGGCTGAGAAAATAGTAAATTTCTTTAACCATTCAAAATCCTCACTCATTTTTGCTACGAGATTAATGGCAAAAAAGATAATAGATAAGCCACCAGAGATTGCGAGTGCACGTTTTTCGTCATTGAAAATACATGAAAATAAAAAGGAGTATCCACTTATGACAAAAAACAATAGAAATCCAACAATATTCATTTCAATAAATCGCAAAATATTAATATCGGCATCTTCAATGATCCAGTTCGCTCCTAATAGAACAGGAAGGATCGAAAATAATGTGATGGTAACCAGGCCCAGAACTAAAATAATGCTTTGTGTTATAGCAATTTGACTTCTAGAAGTGGATGTAGATAAAAGATAAGCCATAGATCCTCGATCTACTAATCTCGCAATTAACTGGGTAGCTGTCACGACACTAAATATCATTAAAATAATCAAAAACAATAGTCCATAATACTCGGCTGCTAGGAATCCACTAAGATCTCCTAACATTCCGCCATCAATGCCAAAGGCACTTAAATACCCTTGGGGCATCTCTTTAAACAGTTGCTCAAGTGCATCAGATTTCGCAATCGAAGGATAGATCCAGATGACTAGGAACATATAAAATGCTGCCCCTACCGCATAGCTTACAATACTTTTTCCATTTGTCTTTAACATCGCTTTAAAAAGGGAAGCATTCATGAACGTGATCCCTCCTTATCATAATAGTGCATAAATATCTCCTCTAATGACTGAGTATGAATATCCAAATGCTGAATATGACATTGCGATAACACTTTGATAAATCGGTTATAGTCTCCCTGTACTGCCACTTTAAGCCGAAGATGGTCGATACTTAAAATCTCTATTCCAGCTTGTTTTATGGTTTCCACATCATTCATCGTTTCTACTAAAATATCAAATAGTTTTCGCTGTTTTGCTTGTAGGTTCTTAACGTCCTCCACAGCTACTAATCTACCATCTTTTATAATACCTACTCGGTCACATGTACGATCAATTTCCTGAAACATGTGGGAAGACATAAGAATCGTTTTCCCTTTTGACTTCTCTTCCAAAACTAATTCAACGAATAAGCTCTGCATAAGCGGATCCAATCCCGATGTCGGTTCATCTAGAATCAATATTTGCGGATCATGCATAAAGGCTGCCACGATTCCTACCTTTTGCTTCATCCCCTTAGACATTTTCCGAATGGGTGTTGTTACATCAAATTGTAACCGCCTAATTAATTGGTCCCGATAGGTTCGATCTTTCATTCCTCGCATCCCTGCAAGGAGCTCCAGAAACTCTAAACCATTGATTCCATCCAAAAAAGCAATTTCTCCAGGGAGATACCCGACTGTCTTTTGTATTTCTGCGCTATTCTTCCAACAATCCATCCCATTTATTTTTGCTGAACCCAACTCAGGTTTCATAAACCCCATTAAATGCCTAATCGTAGTTGATTTACCTGCCCCATTCGGACCTAAATATCCAAACACTTCTCCCTTCTTTACTTCGAAGGATAAATCAAATATTCCTTTCCCATTGGGAAAGACTTTCGTTAATTGATTCATTTGTATTCCCATTTCCATCATCCCCCTTTTAAATGTTTTGAACTATTCCAATACATTTATTACATATTAAAACAATAAAAATAAAATGACAATAGGTTTTGAATGAAATATATTGTTTCATTTCAAAAAGTTTTGTATTATTATGTTGAGGTGAAAGCAATGGACGGTTATCAACGAAGGACAGAAAAAAAGAAGGAAAATATTCGAAATGCTGCTTTTGAACTTTTTAAAGTTTATGGGGTTGAGAAGGTGAGTATAGCGGAAATCGCTAAAAAGGCCAACGTCTCCCCTGTTACCATATATAATTATTTCGGAAATAAAGATGAACTTTTTAAAGAGGTTTTGTCTGAGTATATGAATAATGAATTAGACCAATATATGGAATTACTTCACTCTGATCTTCCCTTTCCGAAAAAATTAGAAAAGATGGTTTTCAATAAAACTGAAGCCGCCAAAACCCTTAGTTCGGACTTTCTAAAAGGAATAACCGACCCATCCCTACAAGAAGTCATCGAGGATTTTGCTAACAATAAAGCGATTCCCTTAATGATGGAGATGATTGAACAAGGAAAAGCGGAAGGGTATGTTAACCCGTATCTTTCAACAAATGCCATTCTCATTTACATTCATACATTCAGTGAAATGACGCAGCGTCCCGAATTATTTTCAAACACTCATATGAATGAATTACTTGATTTAAGCAATCTTTTCTTTTACGGCTTACTTGGACAGCCAGTGAAGGATTCATAAAAAAGCTATATTTGTATAGTTTATTGTTTTTGTAAATGCCCTACTGTCGGCATTTACAAAAGGAATAAAGGGTTCAGCATTCTTTTAAAATTTACAGCTCTTTTTCTCAGTGGAATGAAGGACTTGTCGATCTTCAATCCATTTTGATTAGTTAAAACATTATCTAAATAGCAACAATGTTTAAGAAAAGAGCCCAAAAAATAAGGGGCCCTCTAATAGAGCCCCTCTACTTTTAATCTTCTTGTTCTACAACATTATAGTAATCAACACTGTACATCGCACCTTCACTCACCATTTCATTATCAGCAAAATCATACGGATCGGAGTGTCCAACCTTTGTCATTGGAGACTTCATGTGCTTCTTCTTTGTCATCCAGGAGTCGGCTTTTGTTTTCATATTGTTTATCATTACTCGAGCTTTTTCTCTGTTATTCTTCGATGAGAAATAGGAAATACCTGCAATCCCAATACCAGCTAACACAACATGATTCATTTTAACCATTTGATCGTCCTCCTTGTCCATTTCTTTTCTTCTACCCGAAAATTGTCCATATCATGCATATATTACAAATATTTCATCATTTTAAGACAAAATAACTCTTTTAAAATATTTTCGTAAAAATAAACTAACTAACTATTAGTAAGTTTACAAAAGGTGTATAATAGATGATAAATAGGAAGAAAGTTATACCTATTTCCATATAGGAGGTGTATCAAATATGGAAGGATCACGCCTTTGTCCAAAATTTGAAAAGGCATTTCAATTATTAGGAAAACGTTGGATTGGTGTCATTATCCGCGTTTTAGAAAAACAACCGATGCGTTTTAATGAGATTGCTGAGCAAATTCCACATATAAGCCAAAAAATGCTTTCTGATCGTTTAAAAGAATTAGAAATGGAGCAAATCGTCATTCGAGATGTTTATCCTGAAACACCTGTACGGATTGAATACCGTTTAAGTGAAAAAGGCCATGCTATTACTCCTGTTCTCGAGGAAGTACAGCACTGGGCTGATAAATGGGTAACAATGGATGATTATTGTAATGAATAACCTTAGCTTAATAGCTAAGGTTTTATTTTTTAAATCAATATTATTCGAATAGTCACACCAACAAAACTTGATAAGTACCACTAATTCCTTTATTAGGGGTAAAAGCCAGCAATCGTTTTTTCAAAATAACATACTATAAAGAATCTCCTCTTTTAAAGTTCTTTCGTTCAATTTAGAATCTTTCTTCATTCCCCTTCATATATTGTTATCGTGTGTAAAATATACAGATATATTGGGGGTAAAAAGGAAATGAATTGGAGGATTCAAAAGAAAGGATTTTTACTAGCGATTACAGCCTATTTTGCTATTGCAGTCACATTCTTATTTACACCACTTTTTCAGGCATCAGCTTCTATCAACTATGGTGAAGAAGTTGTATCATTTGCACAAATGCATGAAGGAAAAAAGTTCAAAATGGGAGGCACCAGTCCTAAAGGATTTGATGCCAGTGGATATACACAATATGTATTCAAAACAGCTGCAACTCACTTGCCTATTCCTAGAACTAGTAACAATCAATACAAAGCAGGAAAATCGATAAAAGCAAACCAACTGCAGTTAGGTGATGTCGTTTTTTATGCTACAGGTCATAAAAAAGGAAAAGTAACATTTTCTGCAATTTATATAGGAGATGGAAAATTTATCGGAGCTACTTCAAAAGGAGTAAAAACGATTAACATGTCCGATAAGTATTGGAAAGAACGCTATGTAGGTGCAAAACGTTATATTCAATAACTTTTAAGACGGCTCTCATTATGAGAGCCGCTTTTATTTTTTCCAAAGCTTTAACCATTCCATAAGGCAAATAATTATAAACATTACACTATATATTTAACCAATATTCCATCCCCACGAAATTTAATCAAACGTTTGATTAAATTTTGCTATTCAATATTTACTCTTTAGCGAAAAAATAATTATATTTAAACAAAAAACTCATTGCATTAAAACGTAATTTATATTACTATTCAAAGTAAGGAGGTGCAAATATTGGAAAATTCAGATTCACTTAGATTAAATGTTGCATTGTTAAGAAGAAAAGTACCTAATTTAACAACTGCTGCTCGTTCAGTTGGTTTACGACCAGCTACAGTTTCTAATTTATGTACGGGAAAAATTCCAGTTGGCCGTGCAGAGGTACGAACTTTGGTAGCTTTAGCAACATTAGCCGAATGTAGTTTAGATGAATTAATTTTAAGAGGGGAGAAAGTCGAGATGATTGAAACTGGAATTAAAACTCTAGATCTATTTGCTCCACTTGCGAAAAATGGGACCGTCGGATTAGTTGCTCGCCCAGGTATGGGACAATTGGTCATTTTAGCAGAACTATTCTACAAAATGAAAAAAAGAGGTTATGCGAATGTTCTCCTTCTGCCTGAAGGCGATCACCCTGAATTAAATGATCTATTAGAATTTGCGGATATCATTGCTTATACCATTGATGAAGCCTACGAAAAAATGGCATCATACGATAAAGGCAAGGATCTTATTTTTACAGCCGATCGTTCACATGTCGTTTCTGGAGAGATCTATCAATTGCAGGAACGATTGCAAAATATCGGTGTAGAAAATGTAACAACCATCTTGCTTGATCTATCTGGTGAAGTTGTTGATGAGGAATTACCTTACGGACCACTTGAGACCCTTTGGCAATTTGATGCAGATCTAACAGCAAGACATCGTTTTCCAGCAGTTAATCCTATTTTCTCCACATCATCCGTTTTAGAGGGTGCTCATCTAGATCAAAAACACTTCATAATCCAACAACGTGCTCAAAAGCTTTTACGACGATACCGCGAATTGCGTTCGCTTGTCACTGTTAGCGGCATAGAAAAACTACCTACTGCAGAAGTTCAAACCTATAAACGTGGGGAACGCTTGGAAGCTTATTTAACCCAACCTTTTTATGTAGCTGAACCTTTCACAGGAAAAAAAGGAGAATCCGTTCTATTACAGGACACACTTTCAGATGTGCAGAAAATTTTAGACGGGGTAACAGACTCCACTGATATCGAACAGTTAGATTTTATAGGAAAGCTTTAGGAAAATTAAAGTGACATTACTCAACATTTGAGTGGTGTCACCCTTTTTTTATTTGGTTCTTCTTTTTTTTTGACTTGTTTCTTTCTTTTTTTGTTTGGTTCACTCACTTTTTTTAGTGGTTCCCACACGTTTGTGGGGTTTCACCCTTTTTTTGTTTGGTTCATCCTTTATTTTGACCGGTTTCTTTCTTTTTTTGTTTGGTTCGCTTACTTTTTTAAGTGGTTCTCTCACGTTTGTGGGGTTTCACCCTTTTTTTATTTAGTTCATCTTTTATTTTGACCTGTTTCCTTCTTTTTTTGTTTGGTTCGCTCTCTTTTTTTAGTGGTTTCCTCACATTTGTGGGGTTTCATCCTTTTTTTATTTGGTTCATCCTTTATTTTGACCTGTTTCCTTCTTTTTTTGTTTGGTTCGCTCTCTTTTTTTAGTGGTTTCCTCACGTTTGTGGGGTTTCACCCTATTTTTTTTGGTTCATCCTTTATTTTGACCTGTTTCCTTCTTTTTTTGATTGGTTCGCTCTCTTTTTTTAGTGGTTCTCTCTAGTTTGTGGGGTTTCACCCTTTTTTTATTTGGTTCATCCTTTATTTTGACCTGTTTCTTTCTTTTCTTGTTTGGTTCGCTCACTTTTTTAAGTGGTTCCCTCTCGTTTGTGGGGTTTCATCCTTTTTTTATCTGGTTCATCCTTTATTTTGACCGGTTTCTTTCTTTTTTTGTTTGGTTCACTCTCTTTTTTAAGTGGTTCCGCACGTTTATGGGGTTTCACCCGGTTTTTATTTGGATCATCCTTTATTTTGACCTGTTTCCTTCTTTTTTTGATTGGTTCGCTCTCTTTTTATAGTTGTTCTCTCTCGTTTGTGTGGTTTCACCCTTTTTTATTTGGTTCATCCTTTATTTTGACCGGTTTCTTTCTTTTTTTGTTTGGTTCGCTCACTTTTTTAGTGGTTCCCCCACAGTTGTGTGGTATCTCCCATTGAATATTTAGTCCAACCTTTATGTTCCAGTTCCACAATTCAAATAAAAAAATGCAGATGTTTCCATCTGCATTTTCTGTCATCTAATTTAATAAGCTTTTGCCCAATATACTAAATGCTTCGCTTCGCCGCCACAGCATACACATGTATCCGATATTTTTTCTTCTTCGAAAGGAATACAGCGTGAGGTTGCGGATGTTTCGTCTTTAATGAAGTTTTCGCAGGCTACATCTCCGCACCACATCGCTTTGATAAAACCAGGATTTTCGACTAGAGCCTTTTTGAATTCGTCCATATTTAATGCGATATTGGTTTTTTCTTCACGATGTGCTTTGGCCTTTTCGAAAAGGTTGTTTTGGATATCTTCAAGAAGCTCAACTACTTTTGCTTCAAGATCTTCCATTGCTACGAAGATTTTTTCACCTGTGTCGCGACGTGCAAGTACGACTTGACCTTTTTCAATATCTTTAGGTCCCACTTCTAAACGTAGTGGAATCCCCTTCATTTCATATTCATTAAATTTCCAGCCTGGCATTTTATCACTAGCGTCAATATCTACTCTTGCTACCTTTTTCAGTTGATCTCTTAATTCATATGCTTTATCGAGTACGCCTTCTTTATGTTGAGCAATTGGTACAATCATTAGTTGTTTTGGTGCAATTTTAGGTGGTACCACTAAACCGCGGTTGTCACCATGAACCATAATTAATGCTCCGATTAAGCGGGTTGTAATTCCCCATGACGTTTGATGTACCGTTTGAAGTTCGCCATTTTTATCTGTGAATTGGATACCAAATGCTTCGGCAAAGCCAGTTCCTAAATAATGTGAGGTACCTGATTGTAATGCTTTTCCATCATGCATTAAGCTTTCAATCGTTAATGTATGAACGGCACCTGCAAATTTTTCCTTATCTGTTTTACGTCCACGTAAAACAGGAATCGCAAGGTATTTCTCGCATACTTCTGCATACATTTCAAGCATTCTTGATGTTTCTTCTTGAGCATCTTCACTCGTCGCGTGACATGTATGACCTTCCTGCCATAGGAATTCAAGAGAACGTAAAAATGGTCTTGTTGTTTTCTCCCAACGAACGACATTGGCCCATTGATTATATAGCTTTGGTAGATCACGATAGGAATGAATAATATTCGCATAATGCTCACCGAATAATACTTCTGATGTCGGGCGAATAACTAGACGTTCTGCTAGTTCCTCAGAGCCGCCATGTGTAACCCATGCTACCTCTGGAGCAAAACCTTCAATATGATCCTTTTCCTTTTGCAATAGGCTCTCAGGAATCAATAATGGCATATAAATATTTTCATGACCTGTTTCTTTAATTTTCCCATCTAGTACATCACGAACATTTTCCCAAATGGCAAAACCATACGGACGAATAATCATTGACCCTCTTACAGAGGAGTAATCTACTAAATCTGCTTTCTTTACAACATCTGTGTACCATTGTGCAAAATCATCTTCCATTGCAGTGATTTCTTCGACAAATTTCTTATCCTTTGCCATGATTCAACTTCCTCTCAAATTTTTTCTTAAACGCAAAAAGACCTCCGTCCCTAGAAAAGGGACCGAGGCCTGGTGGTACCACCCTTATTTACAGCTTAGCTGTACACTCTTTACTGATAACGGTTTTGAATAACCGCATGTATCTTAGTCTATCGATACAGAACTCAAAGGCAGGTTCAAATGGGCCTTTTGGAAACTTGCACCAACCGTTTCCTCTCTAAAAAAGACGGGACATTTTACTAATCCTTATCGACGTTTTTTGATTTATAATTTTTACAAAAATATACTAATTATTTAAGACAAAGTCAAGTAGATGAAAAATAAATTTTATTTTTTACGTTTGATGAGTTTTTTCTCTTTTTCATTTTTCACATCTAATACATCCAAAAAGAAAACGAAAACTGGAATTCCAAGAATTAACCCCCACACACCGAAGAAGTGCTCTGAGAAGATTAAGACAATAAATGTATAAAATACGGGTAGATTTGTTTTCGATGACATAAGTTTTGGATTTAAAACATACGCTTCAACCGCATGGACAACTGCCACGATAACCACTACATAAAGAACTTGAATAGGTCCACCAATACTATAAGCGATAAAGCATAGTGGGACAAGTGAAATAATTACACCTGCAACAGGGATTAGACCTAAAAAGAAAATCATAATCGCTAATCCAAATAGCTGCGGGAATCCCATAATAGATAAAGCAATCGTTGTAAGAACTGTGTTCACAATCGCAATGATAAACTGGGCTTCAATTACCTTACCAAAAGTTGATACAAATTTCTTACTAAAGAACTCGATCTCATCATAAAATGGACCGACTTTACTCTCTTTAAACTTTTTTGTAAAATCGATGAGACGTTCCTTTTCTAAAAGATAGAAAATACTTAATATCAGTGATAAGAAAACATCTACACTTACTTTACTAACATTTGTGAAATAACCAAGGAGGAAAGTAAATCCTTGTTTCAAAAAGTTAGTAATTTCATCTTTCTCTTGTATCTGTTTTACAATATAGTTTATGACAACATTTTCTTGTGGTTGAGAGTAAAAATCAAAAAGCTGCCTAACTAATTGTGTAATTTCCGCAATGAGAACGGGTAGATATTTGACAATTCCAAGAGATAGTAAGCCGACAATCGCTATATAAAGGACGACGACGACTACCTTCCGATGAATCGGCAATCGTTTCGCTACAAATTCTGATAGACGATCCATTAAAAAGGCAAATATAAATGTTAGCAGTATTAAATTCATCATGCTTCTCAGAAAATATAAAATGAGAGCAATCAAAGCAAATATAATAAGGCGCTTCACTCCTCTTTTTTTAAAAAAACTGCTAACAAACTCTGTCATTATCTTTTTTTCCCCCTAAATATTAGCTTCTTCAACATCATAATACTTCATTTTCTCATACTTTCATACTATATACTCAAAAAAAGACTTGATTTTTTTAAATAGATACAAAAGTATCTATTTCAATACATTTTTTAGTAATAAATTTGTCCTGCTTACCAAGTCTAGCCAAAGTACTTCTCTTTCCTTACTATATGAAATAATAATGTTGTCCCATTCAAATTATGTGTAAACTATTTCTTCCAACGCTCTTTCGAGTTGTGGAAAATGGAAATTAAAATCGTATCGCAATGCTTTTTCCGGTATAACCTTCTGCCCCTCCAACAACATGCTACTCATTTCTCCAAGCCCTATTTTTAATGCCCAACTTGGAACTGGTAACCAATGTGGTGAGTGCATGACGGAAGAGATAGCTTTTCCAAACTGTCGCATCGTTACAGGATTTGGAGCAGTTACATTTAAAGGACCTTCAATCTCCTTATGAAGGATAGCAAAGTACAGTATTCGTACAACATCTTCCACATGTATCCATGATACCCACTGCTCTCCTGTTCCAATCGTCCCACCTATTTTCATTTTATATGGAAGCAGCATAAGAGGTAATGCCCCACCATTTCCTAAAACTAAACCAAATCTTGCAAAGACTACTCGTGTACCAGTATTTCTCGCCTTTGCCGCTGCATTCTCCCACTTACGGACTACTGTTGCTAGAAAGTCCGGTGCTTCATCGTTATTCACCTCGGTGAATTCTTGTGTTGTAGACATTCCATAATAACCGATAGCTGATGCATTAATAAGGACTTGAGGTTTCGGATGTAATTCGTTCATCATTCGCACAATTTCGTTCGTTGCTGTCATTCTGCTGTGTACAATTTCCTTCTTCTTTTTATTTGTCCAGCGTAATCCATTAATAGACTCCCCAGCTAGATTGATAATAGCATCGACCTCTCTTAACTCCTTCTCCGGTCTACTATCTTTTTGAAGCCATTCTACTGCAGATATTCCCCTTGTTTGAATCGTTTTATTTGGATTCCTCGTTAAAATTGTTACTTGATGCCCATTCCCCAAAAGAAAATTCTGTATTTTTTCACCTATAAAACCACTTCCACCTGCAATCACTATATGCATATGCTCTCCCCTTTTCCCTATCAGTTATCGTCCATTTATCCAATGTATATGCACATTTATAAGGTATATCTAGTGTAATCTTTTAACTTTATTAAAGGAAACGATAAAAAATTGATTGATTTATGTATTATAAAACGAAAATCTTCATATTTATCAAAAAAGGACAAGGAGAGTGATGGTTTTGAATACGTTCATGATTTTGTGTTTTAGCACACTTTTAATATTAATTCTATTAATTATTTGTCTTTCTTTTATTTCAAAGCACAAACAAAAGGCTATTCAGATAATTACATTTGAGAGCTTTATTAATTCTCCTCCAATAAGTGAGAATCACAAAAAAGGCTTTATTGATACTATCAATGACTTTTTTGATAATAATAGCACTGGAACAATCGATGGGATAGAAAATGGCGACAGCGATGTCGGAGGGGATAATGGTGGAGAATAGTATTCCACCATTGTCAGAAATGAAATCACGAGTCAATAGAAAAAAGGATGACCATCGATCACCCTCTTTCTCTAGTTTTATTAAGATTTCCCAAGAACCCACTTACTCTTTTGGAACATTAGGGAAGCAATCGTAAATGTAATTGCAATAAATATAATGGAGCTTCCAGCTACTAATAAGATACTATTTAAATCATAAATGCCATAGATTAATTGTTTAATCAGGGCGTAAATATTCATAAATGGAATAATAAAGTGATACGGTTGAAATTCATTTGGTGTGATTCCAATTAAAAGAAAGTACGGAATCATCGATACCATCATTACAGGTGATACATAGTTTTGTGCTTCCTTCATCGTATTTGCTGCCATGCTAAGGACCATCTGTAATGCGGAAACTAGAAAAGCAAATACAATTATACCTACAGCTAAACTACTTATAAATGTAGTAATATGCTGGTCAAGCTGAAGAGCTTCCTTCATATTAGACGTAAATAATTGAACAAAAGCTACTAAAGTTAGTACAGAAAAAATACCACTAATCATTCCAAGAGTTGCAATCGTAAACCACTTTCCTACTAAAATATGAATTCTCTTCACAGGAGTCATCATTAATGCCTCCATTGTTTTTCTTTCCTTTTCACCGGCGAATAAGTCACTTGATGCCGGTAGTCCTCCCATTAAAACACCTAAAACAATAACAAGCTGTGCCATGATAGAAATCATATATTTAGACATCGTATCTTTTTCACCTGTAACCGATTCCTGTTTATAGGTGAAGGGTTCCATAATCGAACTGCTTACATTTGCTTCCCCCAGTTTCTCTATAATTTGTTCATTCTTCTTGGAAGAAAGTAAACCTAGAATCATATCGGTAGCCGAGCTTCCTTTACTACTTGTCGGTTCGCTATAAACAGTAATGTCTGGTACTTGATTTGCTCCTTCTTTTACATCAATGGCAACTACTGCCTTACCTTCTTTCACCTCATGTAGGGGATCATCAGATAAGTTAATATCCAGCTGTTTGATACCTTTAAACCAATTAATAATTTCTGTATCTGTCTGTTCATTGATTGATACAGATATGCTATCGCCTTCCTTATCAGACTGAATATAATTATCAATAAAAAACACAATACCGATATTAAACAAAATAGGGATAATAATGCTTAGAAAGATTGTTTTTCGATCACGAAAGGCATCCTTCAACTCTTTCAGATAAACATTCCAAATCATGCCGTTTCACCTCTCACTATACGTGACATAAAGATATAATTTAAATTCTCGGTTTCTTCTTGTTGATACAGCTCCTGAAGGGAACCATGATAAATCAAATTTCCCTTATGAATCATAACAATGGTCTGACATAGCTGTTCAACCTCTTCCATAATATGACTAGAGAATACGATGGTCTTTCCCTCTTTACGCAAGTGATGAATAAGCTCTCGAAACATATTTGCCGAAGTGATATCTAAACCTGTAGTCGGCTCATCTAAAAGAATCACATCTGGATTATGAATCAGTGTCCGAGCAATCGCTACCTTTTGACGCATTCCTTTAGAAAACCCCCCTACTTTTCGGTCAAGATATTCCTTCATTCCAAACCGTTTCGCAAGATTTTCGATTCGCACATTTGATTCATGTTTGCTTAAGCCATATAGTTTGGCAAAATATTGGAGATTTTCCTTCGCTGTTAACCGGTCATACAATCCTGTTTCACTACCGAAAAGAACCCCGATTTTCCTTTTTATTTCCATCGTTTGCTGACTAGTATTTTTTCCATCTATAATAATTTCTCCTTTTGTAGGTTCTAAAATAGTCGCGATCATTCGTAATAATGTTGTTTTTCCTGCACCATTTTCACCGAGCAAACCAACAACTTCACCCGTTGGGATTGTAAAGCTTACATTTTGAACAGCATGAATTTCCTGCTTTTTTTCCTTAAATGTTCGGGAAACATTATTTATTTCAATCATTCGATATCCCTCCAGCCCTTTTGATATGTTAATCATACTCGATAACCATTTTCCCGACTTCAAAAATGTCGCAAAACGTCTTTTTCATGTCATGAATAGGTCAAATTTCATGATGAATCTGGTACAATATAAATATTATTATTGGTAAAGAGTGGGGTATATGATAAAGATTGGCTTAGTGGATGATCAAGCATATGATTTAGAAAAACTACAAACGATTTTGGAAAAAGAAGAGGAGATTGAAATTGTCTTCGCAACGAATAATTCTGAACATGCCTACTCATTACTGAAAACAACAGAGATTGATCTTCTCATTACTGACATTGAAATGCCAAATTTGTCCGGTTATGAATTAGCAGACTTTGTACATACGAATGCTTTAAATATTCGTATTATCTTTGTAACAGGATATAGTGCATATGCCGTACATGCCTTCGAGTTGAATGTATTGGATTATATTTTAAAGCCCTACTCTAAAGAGCGTTTATTAAAAGGCATTCATCGATTCAATCATATCAATATAGAGAAGTTAGAAACAGATAAAATGATGTTAAAGTATAAATCTGATATACATATGATCGAAAAGCAGGAGATTATTTTTATTGAACGAACAGGTCGATCAACGACAATCGTCACAAAAACAGGAGAATTCCAAACCTATCAAACTTTAGGGGAGCTAGAATCAAAGTTAACAAATAAAAGCTTTATTCGAGGACACCGTGGTTTTATTATTAATATACAATATATCAAAAACTTCTCTCTTTACACGAAACAGTCTTATATTGTCCATTTCCATCACACTGAAAAAACAGCCATGATGACGAAAGTGAATGTAGAACAATTACAAAAAAATTATTACTAAAATCTTTCTCAAAAACTGGCTAGTGACTTTACATATCAAGTTGCAAAAGGAGCTACCGTGTTGAAAACCAACCTGCTTCATTTATTATATTTTAGTATGAATAGTATTCTAGTAGCCTTATTGTTTATTATAAAATCCCATAACTTAGCTATTATATCTATAATATTTTTACTAGTATCTGTTTTCATCTTCGGCTATTTTAAAAGAAAAATGGCAATTAATAATAATCTATCCCTTCTTATTCTTTGCTGCTTCATCCTTTTCCAAGGACTTATGATCGCAAGTATCCTTGCAACGAAACAGATTACTAGCGTGATCTTCCTACTAGCAGGAATTAATCTTATGTATTTTCTAATCAATTACCTTAGCTTAAACAGTTATCTATATCAAAAGAGAATTGATGCGATTCAAGAGGAAATAAAACATTTCAATCAATCGGTGCAGCACTTACGTATACAGCGTCATGATTTTTTAAAGCATGTCAATGCCTTGGATTATATGTTTGAAAGTAAAGAATATGATCAAGCACATCAATATATGAAATCCTTGGTACAGGATTATCAAACAGTCAATGGCACAATACAAGGGGAATCAAGCCACATGACTGCTGTTCTTTTAAAAGCAGTCGCACGGTCTCATTACGATAAAATTAAGTTGAATTTACACTCGAATCAACCAATATCCCATATCCCGTTACCACCAGTCGACCAAGTTAATTTAATTTCTAATTTACTAGACAATGCACTAGATGCAGCTGCAATTAGTAAGGAAAAAAAGATTATTTGCTCAACCAGAAAACAAAAAGGGTTCTTTATTTTCGAAATCAAGAATTCAACGACAGAATTGCCAAACGAAATTGCCGATCATTTATTTCAACGATTCAATCAAACGACTAAAGCTGGGAATCATGAGGGACTGGGGACATTCATTATTTCTGACATTATTAAGCGTTATAATGGAAATATCAGTTATTCCTATAATGGCAATGAAATGGCTATTAAAGTTAAGTTTCCAATTGTTGAGGAGTATATGCATGTCCTATAAAAAACTAAAATCCTCCACTTATTTTCAGATAGAAGTGGAGGATTTTATATTTTGCTAATCTTTTATAGCTACCAAAAGGGTGCTCCATAAAATGGATATGTTACAGATTACTTGGTAAAGTTTGTTGATTGTTCTTTTGAAATCTATTCTTATGCCTTCCACCTTTATTATTCGTATCTAAACGCTTCTCTAACGCTCTTGATAGAAGTGATAGGGCATAATTTACTACAAAATACATGATTGCTACTAGTATAATAATTGGTATAACGTAGTTTCCACCTTTTGGACCACTATAAATCCCCTGTGCATTATGGAGCAGATCTGGTAACGCAATGATTATAGCTAAAGAAGTATCTTTCAATAGTGATATAAACTGACTAACCAATGGAGGAATCATTCGTTTCAAAGCTTGTGGTAGGATAATATTCCACATTGTTTGAATATAGGATAATCCCGAAGACCGAGCAGCTTCTATTTGACCTTTTTCAATAGAATTTAAGCCGCTTCTTACAATCTCTGAAATCATGGCAGATTCGAAAATCGTTAACGCTGTTATGGCTGCGGTAATAATCTCCATTTTTATTCCTACTTCACGTAAGCCAAAATAAGTAAAGAAAATAATTAATATTAAAGGGAGATTACGTAATGCTTCTACAACGACAGCCACTATTTTAGAAAGAACAGGGATCTTTGCATATCTTAATATCCCCAGTATGCTACCAATTACAAAGCTTAATATTATCGAAATGAAAGCAACTTCTAATGTAACTAAGAAACCTTTTAACAAATAGGTAAGATTCCCTGCAGAATAAGCTCCTAAAAAATCCATCTTCTATCACCCCTTTTAATAGCTTCTTGCTAATCTTTTTTCTAAATGATTAACAAATAAGCTTAATGGGACGGTTAATATTAAATAAAACACACCTACAAATATATACGTATCAAAAATAACATAATTTCTTTGTGCAATGTAATCTCCAAAATACATTAATTCTAATCCAGCCACTACTCCTAATATGGATGAATTTTTAACTAAATTAATAAATTGATTCCCAATTGGAGGGATAACGATCTTAACTGCTTGCGGTAAAATTATGTACCTCATCGTTTGGATATAAGTCAGTCCAGATGAACGGCCCGCTTCCATTTGTCCTTTATCAACCGATTGAATTCCTGCACGTACGGCTTCCGCAATAAAAGAAGCAGTGTAAATAGAAAGACCAATGGTTCCCGCAACAAAACCACTTAAATTGATTTTAAAGGTAGCTAAGCCATGATAAAAGAAAAACACAATGATAATGAGAGGAATATTTCTAATAAATTCAACAAAACATGCTCCAATAAAATTTAAAATTTTCATTGGGGCAATTCTCATTACTGCTACGATAACCCCTAATATAAAGCTACCAATAAGGCCAATTAAACTAACTTTTATAGTATTAAGGAATCCTTCAAGATAGAGATCAAAATAATTAGTTAAAACGGAGAAATCAAGCATAGTCTCCCTCCTTCATAAAACAAGTTGTTCAACTACAAGGACGGGCATAGATAAATGCCCATCCCAGATTGAAGTTTTATTCCTTAATCCATTTATCTTTTATTTTGTCATATTCTCCACTATCTTTGAGTTCCTTTAAGAATTTATTCACATAGTCTGTAAATTTTTTATCATCTTTTTTAATCGCTATTCCATATGGTTCTTCCGTAAATGTTCCCCCAACTACTTCATAGTTATCATCTTGAGCCGCCATCCCATAAAGAATAGAGTTATCCGTTGTAAGTGCATCACCTTTACCGGATTTTAAAGCAGTAAATGCTTCAGCATAGTTTTCAAATTCCAGTAATTCTGTATCAGGAGCAGCTTCCTTTACGTTTTCTCCAGATGTTGCTCCTTTCACAGCTAATACCTTCGTACCTTTTCCTAAATCTTTTACACTTTGAATTTTACTTCCTTTTTTCACTAACAATGATTGACCCGCATCAAAATATACATCTGAGAAATTAACTTCCTTTTTACGTTCATCCGTAATTGTCATAGTCGCAATAATGGCATCAATATCCCCATTTTTCAACTTCGGAATACGTGTCTTAGAAGTAATCTCTACTAACTCAACCTTATTCTCATCACCTAAAATTTCCTTTGCAAGCGCTTTGGCTATATCCACATCAAATCCAGTAACTTCACCACTTGAAGGATCCTTATATCCAAATAAATACGTATCATACTTAACACCTACAACAAATTTTCCGCGATCCTTGATTTTATCCAAGGTGCTCTTGCTCTCCTCCCCAGAAGATGATTTTCCACATCCTGCCAATAAGGCAGCGATTAATGTAAAAATGACCCCTACAAACAACCACTTTTTCATTTTCTTCATTTAAAATTTCCCCCTTATATTTAATGATTTAACACACGCTTTAAAAAGACCTTTGCTCTTTCTTCATGAGGATTCTCAAAGAATTCGATAGGCTTTCCTTCCTCGACAATCCTCCCTTCATCCATAAATACAACACGGTTAGCTACTTCTTTCGCAAAACCCATCTCATGAGTAACTACTACCATCGTCATCCCTTCTTTAGCTAATGATTTCATTACTTCTAGGACTTCCCCAATCATTTCGGGATCTAGTGCAGAAGTAGGTTCATCAAAAAGCATTACCTTTGGTTTCATTGCAAGTCCTCTGGCGATAGCGACCCGTTGTTGCTGTCCCCCTGATAGCTGAGATGGATAAGAATTTGCTTTATCAGGGATTCCAACCTTCTCCAAATAATACATGGCTGTCTCCTCTGCTTTGGCCTTATCTTCACCAAGCACTTTAATAGGAGCTAAAGTAATATTTTGTAATACCGTTTTATGCGGATATAGATTAAAATGTTGAAACACCATACCTATATCTCGTCGAAAATCATTGATATTCGTATGTTTGTTATTTACTTTAGTTCCGCCGACAACTAGTTCGCCATCTGAGATTGTCTCCAAACAATTGATACATCGAAGCATTGTACTTTTCCCCGATCCCGATGGACCAATAACAACGACAACCTCTCCTTGATTAATTTCTAGATTAATATCTTTTAAAACATGAAAATCTCCATAATGCTTATTGACATTTCGAAATGTGATCATATGGCCCCCCCTAACTAAGAACGACAAAAATAATCTTTCTCTAAAATATGAGAAAAACTTTCAATTTATACAATATTCTAAATCCCCATAATAATGTAACTTTCGACTCCCATGCCTAAATTCCTTCATTTTTTTCAAAACATATCCAAATTAGGACTTTTGACCCAATAGAGAAATAGGGAATTAAAATTATAATCTTTTTAACCAAAAAAGACCTTTACCTAATAACGGTAAAGGTCTTACAACTGTTTATTCGACTTTTCTAATCCTAAATAATTGATAGATGTGTAAAACAACAACCTTCAATACTGCATAGGTCGGAATAATTAAAATCATCCCTAGCACACCTGCAAGATTCCCCCCGACAAGGATGAGTAGAATAATGGTTAATGGATGAACATTTAATGTTTTTCCCATGACCTGTGGCGATACCAAATTACTTTCAATTTGTTGAGCGACAAACATGATAATAACGACATAAAGTGCCATAATCGGATTTTGGAAAAAAGCGACGATAATAGCGGGCGTCGCGGCGATAAATGGTCCAAGGAATGGGATGACATTGGTTGCCATTCCAAAGAGTGCTAGAATCAGCGCATAATCCAAACCAATAATTAAATAACCAATTAATAAAAGAATCCCAACAACAGAGCTAACAATTAATTGACCTTGGATATAGCCTCCAAGTGCTTTGTCCATATCATGTAGAACGGAACGAATTTCTTTTTCCTTTGATTTAGGGAAAAAGCGTGTCACATTTGGTACAAACCGATCCCGATCATTTAACATATAGAACAGGATAAATGGAACAATGACTAGCGAGAAAATAAATCCAAAGACATTTCCTAAAACTTTGGCAACCGCTCCCCCTGTTGCCAATGCATTTGTTTGCAATTTAGTTGTTAAATTTGCAATGATATCCTTTGCAAATTGAGGGATATATTCTTGATTTTTTTGCCAATAAGTAAAAGCATCCTGTGCGGCTTTCACCATATCTGGTACATTTTCTATTAACCGCTTAAACTGATCTTGTAATAACGGACCAATTAATTCAATCACTGCAATGACGATTCCAATCAAAATCACAAATATCAGCATAATAGCTAGTTTTCTTGGAATCTTCCATCCTTCTAGCAGCCTAACAACAGGTCTCGCCAAATAGTATAAAATTCCCGAAATTAAAAACGGAATAAACAGGGTTTGAATAAAGATAACTAATGGAGTGAAAACAAAGCTCACTTGATTTAATAGCCAAATGATAATTAAAACTATAATTATCCCTATCCCTAAGTTAAAAAATTTCTTTTTTATTTTAAACACCTCTACTATTTACTTTTATTTACTATGATAATGAATTTTCCCATAAGTGAAAAGGAATTTCCCCAACGTTTTTAAAAATTTTCACCAAACAAATAGGGACTGTCTAAAAAGCAAAAGGGGCAGACCCCACAACACAATATATAGAGTGAATTTATTCAAAATCACTTTATATACTAGTTCATCGTGAGGGGTCAGACCCCTTATTAGACAGCCCCTTGCCCATACATATTAGATAAGATTATTTTTTTTCATTTGAGTCGTCATCCATGATTCCGCTCATACCTTTTTTAAATTCTCTTAATGTTTGACCTGCAGCTTTACCTAACTGAGGAAGTTTTGACGGACCAAAAATCAATAGGGCAATGACAATAATAATAAGAATTTCTCCGAATCCTAAGTTACCCATTTGTTCATCTCCTAAGTGTTTAAACTAGATTTATACGATCTTTCAATTTTATCATTATACCTACGGCTATTTTAAGCCTATTACTTTTGAAATTCAAGTTACTAAAATGGACAAATGATGACGTTTTTACAGAAAATGTTGTTTATTCTGCTATAAAATAACGACGAAAAAAAAGAAAAAAATTCTTCTTTACAACTTTTTTTGATGGGAGTAATATTTCAATATAAAAAAATGAATATCTTTTATCGCTTAATTCGAAAGAAGCGGGGGAACCATGATTGTGGCTATTAGTCACTTGGGGTGAATCCTTTTTTAAAGGTAGGGTTACTCTCATACCCGAATCCGACAGCTAACCTCGTAAGCGTTGCGAGAGAGGAGTGTTTATGTGATCGAATCATCGACCACAGAGGACTGCATCCCTCTGTGGTTTTTTGCTGTGCAATTTTAAATAATCAAGACATCAAACAGACTTACATTAAGGAGACTTTATTTATGTACAGTTCATTTAAACGCTTATTAATTGGAAGGCCATTAAAAACACATGAACTTGGTGAACAAAAGCTAACAAAACTTAAAGCATTAGCTATTCTTTCATCTGATGCCTTATCTTCTGTTGCCTATGGTACAGAACAAATTTTAATCGTTTTAGCGACGATTAGTACATTAGCCTTCTGGTATACGATCCCGATAGCGATCGGCGTTTTATTTCTTTTAGCAGCACTTACCTTATCTTATCGTCAAATTATTTTCTCTTACCCTCAGGGTGGAGGTGCTTATATTGTCTCTAAGGAAAATCTCGGTATCAATCCTGGTTTAATTGCGGGAGGTTCTTTATTAGTTGATTATATACTAACCGTGGCTGTTAGTATTTCTGCGGGTACCGATGCCATCACATCAGCGTTTCCTATCTTGCACGAGCATAATGTGTTTATTGCCGTCATGCTTGTCATTTTTATTACAATATTAAATTTACGTGGTTTAACTGAATCTGCAGCAGTTTTAGCCTATCCTATCTATTTATTTGTTTTTGCTTTAGTGATGCTGATTTTTGTAGGGATGTTTAAAATTGCAACAGGGCAAGTGTCACCACAATTGCATACATCCATTGGGACACCGGTAGCAGGAATTTCTTTATTCCTATTACTACGCGCCTTTTCATCAGGCTGCTCAGCTTTGACTGGTGTAGAAGCGATTTCGAATGCTGTCCCAAATTTTAAAGCACCGGCTGCAAAAAATGCTGCTGCAACATTAGCCTTAATGGGATTTATTCTTGCTGTTCTATTCTCGGGAATTACTTTTTTAACCTATTGGTTTGGAATTGCTCCTAAAGGAAATGAAACAGTGATTTCTCAAATTGCAGCACAAACATTCGGACGAAATTTCCTTTATTTCTTTGTACAAGGAACTACTGCTTTAATATTAGTACTTGCTGCTAATACAGGTTTCTCGGCATTTCCTATGTTAGCTTACAGTTTATCCAGGGATAAGTATATGCCAAGAATGTTCTCGATTAGAGGGGATCGTTTGGGATACTCAAATGGAATCATTTTTTTAAGCATTGCTTCTATTTTGCTCATCATAGCATTTAAAGGAAAAACAGAGCATTTAATTCCCTTATATGCAGTAGGCGTTTTTATTCCATTTACCCTTTCTCAAACAGGTATGAGTATGAAATGGTTAAGAGAAAAACCGAAAGGATGGATTGGTAAACTAGCTATTAATTTAATAGGTGCACTGATTTCGTTTCTTGTACTAGCGATTCTTTTTGTAACTAAATTCCATCAGGTTTGGTTTGTCATTATCTTCCTACCTATTGTTGTATATACGTTTTATCAGATAAAAAAACATTACTCAGCGGTTGGAGAACAGCTACGTTTATCAAAGCATATAGAGGAAGAAATTAAGGGAAACATTTTTATAGTGCCTGTTGCGGGAATAACAACGGTTGTGGATCGCTCGATTAATTATGCAAAATCTTTATCTGATCAAGTAATTGCTGTATATGTTGCCTTCGATAAGGAAGATGAAAAAAAGATGGAGCTACAATGGGCTGAATTAAATAATGGGGTTCGCCTTGTGACACTTTATTCATCCTATCGGAGTATACTTCATCCTTTGTGTAAATTTTTAGAAACGATACAAGCCAAAGCAACAGAAAAGCATTATATGGTGACTGTATTAGTCCCACAATTCATCCCTAAAAAAAGATGGCACACTATTTTACACAATCAATCAGCTCTATTGATAAGAGCCAGATTGCTGTGGCAAAAGGACATTGTTGTTTCAACATTGCCGTATAAATTTAAAAAATAGAAGCCAAAATATCGTTTCAAAAAATTTACCATTGATTTATTATAAAATTATTTTATAATAGTAAATTATGAACTAAATAAAAAAATCCTCATCAAACCGATGGGGTAGAGGTCGCGGTTATTAAGAGTAAGACGGACGAGATCCAGAGAGATTGATAACTCCATCTGAAAGGAATAACTGCCGAAGCTTGTACACATCTCTGTGTGTATCGGCTGGGGCTGTATCCAAATAGGAGCAGAACTGTCACGTTTATTGATTCCAAATGAACGTGTTGTGCTATCTTCGGAAGGTATGATGCGGGGTGTTTACAATGCCGCGAAATCTTTTTCGTGGCATTTTTGTTTATTCCCCACCCTTCCAATAATCAATTAAGCGACCACCTCTTAAGGTCCGACGCTTATTATGAAAAGGGAGTGTATTTCTACATGGATAATCAACAAGAACCTCAACTAAAACGCAAATTAAAATCCCGACATCTATCGATGATTTCACTTGGAGGTACCATTGGTACCGGTCTCTTCTTGGCTAGTGGTGGAGCGATCCATACAGCAGGCCCAGGTGGAGTAATCGTCGCATATCTATTAATCGGAATCATGGTTTATTTTCTAATGACCAGTCTTGCAGAGATGGCTGCCTTTATGCCTGTATCTGGAACATTCAGTACGTATGCATCAAGATTTGTTGATCCCTCTTTGGGGTTTGCTCTTGGATGGAATTACTGGTATAACTGGGCGATTACAATTGCCGCAGAATTATCAGCAGTCACTATAATTATGAAGTTCTGGTTTCCACATACTCCTTCTTTAATTTGGAGTAGTATTTGCTTAGTCATTATGTTTCTCTTAAATTATTTATCTGTTAAAGGATTTGGTGAAGCTGAATTTTGGTTTTCCCTCATTAAAGTCATAACTGTTATCGTATTTATTATTACAGGTTTTTTAATGATCTTCGGCATTATGGGTGGCGAACCTGTAGGTTTTAAGAACTTCACTGTTGGTGATGCCCCATTCCATGGCGGATTCATGTCCATGCTTGGAATATTTATGGCTGCAGGATTCTCATTTCAAGGTACAGAACTTCTTGGAGTAGCTGCAGGTGAAAGCGATGATCCAGAGAAAAGTATTCCAAAAGCTGTTCGACAAGTATTCTGGCGTATTCTTTTATTTTATATATTAGCTATCTTAGTAATCGGTCTTCTTATCCCTTATACTGACAAAAATTTAGCGATGGAAGATGTTGCAATGAGCCCTTTTACTATTATTTTTGATAAAGCTGGAATTGCCTTTGCAGCATCAGTAATGAATGCAATCATTCTGACAGCTGTATTATCTGCAGGAAATTCAGGGATGTATGCATCTACTCGTATGTTATGGGATTTAGCACGGGATGGGAAAGCACCAAAGTTTTTAGCAAAATTGAATAAAAACGGAGTACCAGTTAATGCATTAATCGTAACATCTTTAGTTGGAACAATTGCCTTTCTGGCCTCATTTTTTGGTGATGGTGTTGTGTATGTTTGGTTGCTCAACGCTTCCGGAATGTCAGGGTTTATTGCATGGCTGGGCATCGCGATTAGTCACTATCGATTTAGAAAAGCTTATGTGGCACAAGGTCGTGATTTAAATGACTTACCTTATCGATCAAGGCTATTTCCATTCGGACCAATCTTCGCCTTTATCCTATGTGCAATTGTTATATTAGGACAAAATTACTCATCATTTTTAGGTGGGCATATTGATTGGACAAGTATTTTAATTTCTTATATCGGTTTACCACTATTTATCATCGTTTGGTTAAGCTATAAGTTCATTAAAAAAACAAAAATCGTACCTCTTGAGGAATGTGATTTTAGTACAAATAAAAATTACTAATATTGACCGTCTCTGACGGTCTTTTTTTATACCGGTACATGGAAGATCCATAGAAAAAGAAAAGCAGTTATAACGGAAAGAGCATAAACAAGCAACGGTTTAAGCATATGCAATCTCATAAATGTATACATAACGAAATAAAATGGAAGCTCCATCCAAAATCCCCATCCATGGTCAAATTCAATCTCATTAAAGTAAATAAATAAACCTTCAATTAGCATGGAGCCTATAACCCACTTACTTAAAAAAATAAACTTTTTTATTTTCCTTACCCCCTCTGGATAACGGGATAAGAACAGTAAAGATAATAACGGTAAGAGAATGAGGACATTAAATAATTCTATTTCTTTTTCAGATAGAAAAGGGGAATGATATTTCCAAAGCCAATAGTCCCTACATAATACAATATAAGTTAAATTACAAGTAATTACATATAATAACGTTGTGTGATAGTCTCTCCAATTTTTTAGATACCCTTTCCAAATCAATATAATCAACAATAAAACTGTCACTGTGATGCTCATTTAATTACTCCCATCTAGTCTCTTGCCTATGATTATTTTTTCCAAGCCGGAAGTTTCTATCCACTAATTATTTGCGGTTGAACGGATAAAAAATGCCGAATATCAAAAAATAAAAATGAAAGAGGTGATTACAAATGAAGGAACGGAACACAAAACTAACTAGTCCCGAAATAGGAGCTCTTTGGGGAACTTATATGAATAATACAATGGCTTGGTGCCTTATTACTTATTTTCTTCATCATATTAAAGATAGTGAGATTGAAAAAATTCTACAAAAGTCACTGGATTTTACTAATATACGAATACAAAAAATTACCGCTATATTTAACGAGGAAAATATCCCCATTCCAAACGGTTTTACAGAAAGGGATATTAACCTAAATACACCACCACTGTTTAATGATCCTTTTGCCTTAAGCTTTGTTTATAATATGGGAAGATTGGATATGATTTTTTACTCATTTACCATTGTAAATACTGCAAGACATGATATCACTTCCTTCTTTTCAGCTGCACTATCTGAAGCCTCTATGCTATATGAAGATGCAGTAGCTTTACTATTATCAAAGGGATTATATGACCGTCCCCCAAATATTCCGTATCCTACAGAAGTTAAATACATAAAAAAAGAAACCTATATAAATGGGATATTTCATAAAAGAAGACCATTAAATGTTAATGAATTGACTGAAATCTTCTTTAATATCGAAAGAAACTACTTTTCTATTCTGTTATGTACGGGTTGTTTGCAAGTTGTTCGTGATAAGGAAGTAAAGGACTATATAAAGAAAGGGAAAGAAATTTCTACTAAACAAATTAAATTTTTTAATGATCTATTATTCAAAGAAGATTTACTTGGGATCACAACTGTAAATATGGAGGTAACAGAATCACAGGATTCCCCTTTTTCTGAAAAATTAATAATGAATCTGTTCAATACTTTAAATGCACTGGATATTTCATTGCTAGGGCATTCATTATCCACTTCATTACGAACGGATTTATCCTTACAAATTAGTAAGATTATTGCTGAAATTCTATCCTATACGAAGGATGGTTTTGACTTAATGGTTAATAGAGGCTGGTTAGAGGAACCTCCTGCAGCTCCTGATCGAAGAGCTCTTGAAAAAAATGAATAACGAAATAAGGAGGCTTCCATAGGAGCCTCCTTATTCATTAGAATTGAATTTTTTCTTCTAAAAAGCTTTTTAGTTCTGAAATTGGAAGACGCGTTTGTTCCATAGTATCCCGATCACGAACCGTTACCATATGATCTTCTTTTGAATCAAAGTCATAAGTAATACAGAATGGAGTGCCAATTTCATCTTGTCGACGATAACGTTTTCCGATTGAACCAGTTTCGTCAAAGTCAACCATATAGTGTTTAGCTAAATCAGCGAAGATCTCCCTTGCTTCATCAGATAATTTTTTCGATAATGGTAGGATTGCTGCTTTATACGGTGCAAGTGCTGGGTGCAAATGCATAACTGTTCTCGACGTACCATCCTCTAATGCTTCTTCTTCATAGGCATTAATCATAAATGCTAGTGTTACACGGTCTGCTCCTAAAGATGGTTCAATACAATACGGAACATAGCGTTCATTTGTTTCTTGATCCAAATAGGTAAAATCTTCACCAGAAAATTGCATATGCTGTTTTAAATCGTAATCTGTTCTTGAAGCGATTCCCCATAGCTCTCCCCATCCAAATGGGAATTTGTATTCAAAGTCCGTTGTTGCATTACTATAATGTGATAGTTCTTCCTCAGAATGATCACGGAGACGAAGATTTTCTTCTTTTACTCCAAGTGATAATAACCAATTCTTCGCATATTCCTTCCAATAATTAAACCACTCTAACTCTTCACCAGGTTTACAGAAAAATTCTAATTCCATTTGTTCAAATTCACGAGTACGGAAAGTGAAGTTTCCAGGAGTAATTTCATTACGGAAGCTTTTACCGATTTGGGCAATACCAAATGGTAATTTCTTACGCATCGTACGTTGAACATTTTTAAAGTTTACGAATATCCCTTGTGCTGTTTCGGGACGAAGGAAAATTTCGTTTGTGCTCGTTTCAGTAACACCTTGGAACGTTTTGAACATTAAATTAAATTGACGAATCCCTGTAAAATCTTTACTACCACAATCTGGACAAGCAATATCATATTCCTTCATAAGCTCTTCCATTTTTTCAAACGGGAGCCCATCAACAATAATTTCTGTCCCTTTTGCTTCAGCTGCATTTTCAATTAATTTATCTGCACGATGTCTCGCTTTACAATTTTTGCAATCGATCATTGGATCATTAAAGTTACCAATATGGCCAGATGCTTCCCATGTTCGAGGGTTCATTAAAATAGCTGAATCAAGACCTACATTATAAGGGGATTCTTGAATAAACTTTTTAGTCCAAGCCTTTTTAATATTATTCTTTAACTCTGTACCAAGTGGACCATAATCCCATGTATTTGCAAGACCTCCATAAATCTCTGATCCAGGAAATACAAATCCACGGTGCTTCGCATGTGATACAATTTGTTCCATAGTTACTGCCATAGTTATTCTCTCCTTTTCGTAAAAATCAAAAAGCTCTCGTTCCCAGGCTCGTTTAAGCCTGGGGACGAGAGCTATACTCACGCGGTTCCACCCCAGTTGATGTGTAAATATACACATCCACTTTCTTACAACGACTCCAGATTGCCGTTTCACTAAAACTTCTTATCAGGCTTCCACCTTCCCTGACTCGCTAGCAAAGAATACATTTAGCTACTATTGATCCTTCAATGTCGTCCATATTTTTAAGATTATATTACCCCAATGGAGGAATATAAGTCAATGGACGGTAGCTCTTTATTGTTAACACCTACTATAAAAAAGTTATTAAATATGATATTTTTACATAAAATAATTGACAAATGGAGGCAATGAAAATATAATTATATTAAATCACCAACTATAAAATATATAGCAACTTACATTAAGTAATTAATATAAATGGAGGAATGAAATATGACAATGTCAAAATGGACTGTTGACACAGCACATAGTAGTATTGATTTTTCAGTAAAACATATGATGGTATCTAAAGTAAAAGGAGCTTTTCAACAATTCTCTGCTGTAGTTGAAGCTGATCCAACAAACCTAGAAACAGCAAACATCGATTTCAGCATTGATGTCGCAAGTATCGACACTAGAAATGCAGATCGCGATAATCACTTACGCTCTGCTGATTTCTTTGATGTTGAACAATATCCAACGATGACCTTTAAAGCAAACAAAATTGTGAAAACAGGTGAAGATGAATACAATGTTACAGGTGATGTTACACTTCATGGCGTTACACGCGAAGAAACATTTGCAGTGACATTCGAAGGATTAGCAAAAGATCCAATGAGTGGAGCGGAAAAAATCGGCTTCAGTGCTAATGGAAAAATCAAACGCAGCGACTATGGTTTAACTTGGAATGCAGCTCTTGAAACTGGCGGTGTCCTAGTTGGAGATGAAATAAAAGTAGCTATTGAAATCGAAGCAGCGAAGGAAGCGTAAAAATAAAAGGTGTCATTCGACACCTTTTATTTTTTAGGCTGCCACGTATAGTTGATTGCTCTTGTCAAAAGCGATTTAGCAATTATTATGGAGCTTGTAGCTCTTTTCTCAGTGGAATGAGAGGTGTAACGTTATAACTACATCTAAATAGAAACTATGTTTGAGAAAAGAGCCATTTTTTACAATTCCATGTCATTGCGGTCTATAACTTGACGTTTCAAACTACATTATGTAAAACTTACGTTAAATTAGAAACTATAATGGTAAAGGTGTGCAATTATGGCAAAGTCAAAAAAAGCTAATAAATCAGGAAGTTCATTTTTTTGGATCGTTATTGTAGTAGCTGTAGTCTTACTTGCATTAATTGTATTTTTAAGTAAACAATCTTCTGATGAACCAAAACAGGACGAGACCTTCTCATTTGATTATAGTAATCAGCCATTTGAAGGTGATGAAAATGCCCCAGTTGAAATTGTTGAATTTGGAGATTACAAATGTCCAGCTTGTAAAGATTTTAATGATACTGTCTATCCAGTGATTCAGAAGGATCTTATTGAAACAGGTAAAGCCAAATTATATTTTATGAACTATCCATTCATTTACAAGGATTCGGAACGCTCAGCACAATTTGCTGAAACCGTTTATCAAGAACTTGGAAATGATGTATTTTGGAAATTCCATCATCTTCTGTATAGCAAACAGCCTAAAGAAGAAAAAACTGATTTCTTTACTCTCAAAGTCCTTAAAGATTCATTAGCTGAATTGGTGAATGAAGCAGATGTAAAGAAAGTGGAAGAGGCATTTAAAAATAAGGAATATAAGGATGCATTAGCAAAAGATCGATCCTATGTGAGCGAATTAAAAATCGACTCCACCCCTTCCCTCTTCATCAATGGAAAGAAATTCACAGGCAGTTCCTATGATGAATTTATTCAAGAAGTGAAAGATGCGGCTAAAAAATAATAATAAAAAAAGAAACGCTTGATTTTTCAAGGGTTTCTTTTTTTATTAACTCTTATTGATCAATTGTTTTAATAGTCATAAATATTCTTGAGAAAACATCTAAAATGTTTACCTCATTTACAGTATCATTATATAAACCATATCCCCAAGATTTCTCAGTATCATCTGATAGGTGGTAATATCCAGAGGCATACTCACCTGAATCTGTATCTGGAAATGCTTCATATTCAATTTCTGCTTCAATGAAAGGTACATGGGACTTTTTCGATTCAATAAAGAAAAATGGAATACCAGAATTTTTATAGATTTTTGCATATGGAGCTCTAGCTGCTTCTATTAAATGCTCCTTCATAATAAAGATTGCATCATATTTTGAGGATAGATTTCCTTTTCTTATATCATTTAAATCGATGTTTTTAAAAACAATGTTCCTTTCCCGAACATCAGGTATTTTACCAACAACACCAATAGTCAAATCTCGCCCTTCATATAACGGGCTATCCTTGACCTCATTTTTATCCATACTACAAGCTGCTAACGTGGATATCAACAAAAAGAGCAGTATAATTTTTCTCCTCATTTAACCCTCCCGAGTCCATACTTTTTCCTAATAATAGCATATATTCCCACAGGAAAATTCACCTAAATATCTTTGAAGCTAATAAAAAAGCACAAATCGAAGTTTTTTTGGAGTACTATGATGGTTACAAAAAGTAATGTTAATGTTTGTTATTCTTTTCACGGAAACGAGCGGAGCTTAAGTAAAGAGATTTATTATAAAAATTTGGAAAAAGACACATACTAATTTGGTATTGTTTTTCGTGAAGGAAACATTTTTAGTTCATGATTAAAACCGTAGATTCACTCAACTATCTTTCTCTAGACCCACCAACACTGCGTTTGTTATGATACAAAGGCAACGTTAACAAGTTACAAAAGACGTTTTTTTTGATTGGGGTGTTTTACATTGGGGAAAAGGGAAGCCATTGCTAAAAAAATTGCATGGATTAGTGTATGGAGTAATATCCTCTTAACCTTAGGGAAAATGATTATTGGTTGGTATGCACATAGTGATGCCGTATTTGCTGATGGAATCCACTCTGCTGCTGATGTGTTCGCCTCTGTCATTGTTCTATTAGTTATTAAAATTGCAAACAAACCTGCAGATAAAGAACATCCATATGGACACGGAAAAGCAGAAGTCATTGTATCTGGAATTGTTGGTATTTTATTGTTGTTAGTAGCCCTTTATATCGTTTATGAAGGGATTAGTGGCTTCTTCCACCCAATAGAGACACCTAATATTCTAGCAATGTGGGTTGCAATCTTTTCTTATCTTTTTAAGGAATTCTTATATCGTTCCTCTATGAAAGTAGCGAAAGCTCATAATAGTAAAGCGATTGAAGCCATAGCATTTGATCATAAAGCGGATATAGTTGCTTCGATTGCTGCAGCCATAGGGGTATTATTATCGGTTATTGGAGATAAAACAGATATTACGATTTTACTGTATGGTGATAAGGTAGCCAGTATCTTTGTTGCATATTTAATCTTTAATATTTCAAAGGAATTGCTCAGTGAGGCATTTAATATCCTGTTAGAAAGAAATATTGATATGGATACGCTCCAAGACTTTGTAACCATTATTTCTACATTTAAGGATGTCAAACGCATCGATAAAATCCGTGCTAGAGACCATGGCCACTATATTCTAGTTGATTTGAGAATTTCTGTTGATCATAGTAAGACAATAAAGGAAGGTCATGATCTGGCTAGAGAAATTAAACACGCACTGATGAGCAATTACGATAATATTCAAGAAGTGCTTATTCATTTAAATCCTTATTACACGAATGAGGAAAAGGAATAAGTAAGACGAAGCTGTCTATACTGAGGTCTACCCTCTTTACCTTTTAGACAGCCCGTCTGAAGTCCTTCGTTCTTCTAGAGATTCCATTTTATTAAGAGACCTGCATGTGTGAGTCCTCCACCAAATCCGTACATTAGAAGGGTCTCTCCGTTCTTTACTTTTCCTTCTTTTATAGCTAAATCCAATGCTAAAGGAATAGAAACGGATGATGTGTTTCCAAAGTATTGCATACTAGTTAATGTCTTCTCCAGCGATATTCCCGTTCTATCACATACAGTTTCGATCATTCTAAGGTTTGCACTGTGCGGGATGAACCAGTCTACCTCATTTAGCGACATGCTGTTTTTTTTCAATAATTTCTCGATTCCTTCTGGTAATGTTCGAGCAACCCATTTATAGACTTCTCTCCCGTTCTGCACCATCTTCTTACTATCAATCAGCTCCTGCCCGTGCATTGTTGTCGATAGATGCGTTCGATAGACATTTTGTCCCCCATCACCATTCGTACCAAGGTGACTGCCAATAAAGCTAGGATTTTCCTCGTCAAATTCAACTAAAGCAGCGGCAGCACCATCCCCAAATAAAATACATGTCGAGCGATCCTGATAATCTGTTACTTTCGTTAATGTTTCAGTTGCCACCACCAAGACTTTCCGATGTAGACCTGAAGTAATTAAACCGTTCGCTACATGTAAGGCATAAGTAAATCCTGCACATGTGGCGTTTAAATCGATGGCACCTGTTTGTGGAATATGGAAATGATCTTGAATTTGACAAGCTACACTCGGAAAAGCGTAATCAGCTGTCGTTGTAGAGACGATGATGAAGTCAATGTCTTGAATATTCTTTTGGTAGTTTTCCGCTAAAGTTTCAATCGCTTTAAATGCTAATGATGAAGCGAATTCATTCTCTTCTGATATTCTTCTTTCTTTCATACCAGTCCTTTGAACAATCCATTCATCATTCGTATCTACTAGCTTTTCTAAATCAGCATTGGTTAGTTTTTTATTTGGTACATAAGTTCCAATTGCTGTAATTCTTGCTGTTGACTTCATTTTAATCCTCCCCTTTTCTAATACCTAATATTATTATCTAATATTAGTACCTGGTATTAATTATGTCAAATTTGTTTGTAAAGTTTGTGTAAATAAAAAGGGTTTTTTCCAATATACATGGAATGAACACAGTATCAATTGAAAGAAGGTGAACAAATGATTCAGAATCATCAGGCGAAACAAATAGATGCTCATCCCGATCGACCATTATCTACTTGGAAATTATTTTTATCGCTACCGATTTTGTCTTGGGCCTTATACGATTTTGCTAATACGATCTTTTCCTCCAATATCAACACCATCTTTTTCCCATTATTTCTTGAGCATGCAGTTGGTGGAAATGCGGTAATGAATCAAATTGCTAGTACGTTTATTTCTTACGTTAATGCAGCAGCAAGCTTTTTCTTAGTTATCTTTTCACCACTTTTCGGAACAACCATTGATCGAACCGGAAAAAAGAAAAGTTGGATTGTCTGGTTTACGTTAATCACCGTCATCGGTACTTTATCAATGGGGATATTTGCTTATTATCAAGTACCTGGTCAATTATTTAATCTTCCTATCTCACTGATTCTTGTTATTATTTCTTTTGTCATTGCAAAGTTCTTTTATCATTCTAGCCTCGTCTTTTACGATTCAATGATTTCCGATTTAGCTCCTAAGACACAAATCCCTTTAATTTCCGGATTTGGTGTAGCGGTAGGTTATATTGGGACATTACTTGGTTTAGGCGTATATCCTTTTGTCGGAGATGACGGGTACCATATTGCATTTTTACTCACAGGGGCATTATTCTTTCTATTCGCATTACCTCTATTCTTTTTTTCTAAAGATAAAAAAGTCATACAAAAACCTGATCACGCAAGCTTTTTATCAGGTTATAAAGACATCATTGCTACCTTTAAAGAAATGAAGAATTACAAACCAGTCTTTACATTTATGATTTCATACTTTTTCTTAAATGACGCGATTGCAACAGCTATTGCTATGATGGCCATTTATACGAAGGCTGTCGTAGGATTTACAACAGGCGAATTTATTTTACTGTATTTAGTCTCCACCGTATCCAGTATTATTGGGTCATTTATATTTGGATTTATTACAAAAGCTCATGTTACTAAACGGGCCGTACTCTATGTTGGAATATTAATGTGTTTAGCTCTACTTGTTGGAAGTATTGCCACAGCAAAATCAATGTTTTGGGTTGCCGGAAGTATGTTTGGAGTGAGTCTTGGTGCTATGTGGGTCACCTCAAGAACCTATATTGTTGAACTCAGTCCAGAAAACAAGCGTGGGCAATTCTTTGGACTATTCGCCTTCTCTGGAAAGGTTTCATCCATACTTGGTCCCCTATTGTATGGATCGATCACCTGGATTTTTGCAGGTTACGGAAATTTAGCCAGTCGCTTAGCAATGGGATCTCTTATTATTATGACGTTCATAGGAATATTGGTACTATTTAAAGTTAAACCTGTCAAAAATTAGGAAAGTTTGATAGTTCACTTGATATGACAAGTGAACTTTTTTGTTCGGACTTTTGGAATTGATCAGTTGGAGAGTATTTTTTGTGGGATTAAGTTTACTTTTTGAGGGGATTCGTTGAAAATGATGGGTACTGTAACCTTTTTAACAGGTTTTCTCTCTTTTTTGTTTGGTTTCTCTTTCTTTTCCATTGGTTTCTCTCTTTTTTTGTCAGGTCCTATTTGGATTGATTGGTTTTATAACTTTTTTATCAGGTTCTTCTTCTTTTTTGTTTGGTTTCTCTTTCTTTTTCATTGGTCTCTTTCTTTTTTTGTGAGGTCCTATTCGGATTGTTAAGTTTTAAAACTTTTTTATCAGGTTCTCCCTCTTTTTTGTTTGGTTCATCCTTCTTTTTCATTGGTTTTTCTCTTTTTTTGTCAGGTCCTATTCATATTGTTAGGTTTTAGAACTTTTTTATCAGGTTCTTCTTCTTTTTTGTTTGGTTCATCCTTCTTTTTCATTGGTTTCTCTCTTTTTTTGTCAGGTCCTATTCAAATTGTTAGGTTTTAGAACTTTTTTAACAGGTTCTTCTTCTTTTTTGTTTGGGTCATCCTTCTTTTTCGTTGGTCTCTCTCTTTTTTTGTGAGGTCCTATTCGGATTGTTAAGTTTTAGAACTTTTTTATCAGGTTCTTCTTCTTTTTTGTTTGGTTTATCCTTCTTTTTCGTTGGTCTCTCTCTATTTTTGTGAGGTCCTATTCGGATTGTTAAGTTTTAGAACTTTTTTATCAGGTTCTCCTTCTTTTTTGTTTGGTTCATCCTTCTTTTTCGTTGGTCTCTCTCTTTTTTCGTGAGGTCCTATTCGTACTGATAGGTTTTATAACCTATTTTACGGGTGCTTCTTCTTTTTTGTTTGGTTTCATCCTTCTTTTTAATGGCTTTACATATAAATAAACAATACAGTTTCACAAATATTCCCTCTCAAAGAAGGATTTTTTTGGGACCTAATAGAATATTAATCTAACAGTAAAAGGAGTGATTTTATGATTGTTAAAGAGTTAACCATTCCATACAATTTATTAATGGATGTTGCCTTATTAAGGCGTCTTCGACCTACTCATCCTAAATTAGCTATGATTGAGGAAGATTTAACTAGACGTAAAGTGGGGTATCGTGGTGAGCAAAATCTTCTCTATCATTTAGGATTTTTACCTCCCCAAAATCAAAAAATTTTTTTTGGACTCCGTTTACCATTTGAAGATAAAACCTTCCAAATTGATACCCTTATTCTAACTCCCTCATTTATTCTCATTATCGAAGTAAAAAATTATTCAGGAATATTACTTTTCGAAAAACATTCTGATCAATTAATAAGAATTTATCAAAATAAGGAGGAAACATTCCCTAATCCAATTTTTCAGGTACAACGACATCATATACTGTTTGATCGGTTTCTAAAACATTACAACATTCCAAATGTCCCAATTGAACACATTGTTATTATTAGCCATTCAACCACACAAATTAAAACAGCTTCTGATAATCTTCATATCTATGAAAAGGTTCTTCACTCCGAAAAAATCATTTCCAAAATGGCGGAACTCCATCAGAGACATAAACAAAACAAACTTAAAAATCATCATCTACAGAAGGTCTCACAACTATTACTTGAACAGCATAAACCCGAGGTACCAAATTCTAATGAGATTTTTGACATTTACAAGGACGAGATTATAAAGGGGGTATGTTGTCCAGTTTGTCGAGCCTTTAAAATGGTTCGAAAACACGGAAAATGGGTATGTTCACGCTGCCATACAAGTTCTAAAGAAGTACATAAACAAGCTATTCTTGATTATCTCCTTTTAATAGAACCTTCCATTACAAATAAAAGTTGCCAAGACTTTCTTGATTTATCTAATCCCAGTCTTGTACACCGACTTTTATCATCCATGAAGCTACCCTCCAAAGGTAATGATGGTGGAAAAAAATATTTACTCCCCACTCCAGCATATTTCCAAGAACAATATGGTTTTTAATAGATGAATGCCAATCCTAACTACTTCCTGGATATATAAAAAATGACATTTGTCATCTCATAAACATGACATTCCTTACTAAAAGCATCTCATTATATTTTTTAAACTAAGACTATAAATTACGGAGGTGCATTATCAATGAATGAAATTGTCAATGTCAATCAGGTTTCAAAAGCCTTTCAGGATAAGCATGCGGTAAAAGAAGCTTCTTTCTCAATAAATAAAGGAGAGATCGTTGCCATACTGGGACCAAATGGGGCTGGAAAAACAACAACTATTTCGATGATGCTCGGTCTACTGAAGCCTACTTCTGGAGAGGTTCGACTGTTTAATCAAAATCCAGATGATAAGAGTGTACGAGAAAAACTGGGGATTATGCTCCAAGAAGTAAGTGTCATGCAGGGGCTAAAGGTACGAGAATTACTTGATTTAGTCAGACAGTACTATCCCAAGCCGCTCTCACTAGAAGAAGTGATTGCTTTAACGGGTTTAACTGAAAGTGATTTAAAAACTCGCGCGGAAAAATTATCGGGTGGTCAAAAGCGGCGTGTAAGTTTTGCCCTCGCTCTTTCCGGAAATCCAGAGCTAATTATTTTAGATGAACCAACCGTCGGAATGGATATTTCTTCTCGAAACCGTTTCTGGAAAACGATTCAGATGCTATCTAAGAAAGGCAAAACGATTATTTTTACTACTCATTATCTTCAAGAAGCTGATGATGTGGCAGAACGGATTATTTTATTCAATAAAGGTAGTATTATTGCTGACGGAACTCCAATAGAAATAAAAGCAAGACTGACGAAACAATTTGTTTCATTCCACACTACTTCTGGATCAATTAATAAGCTTTATGGACATTCCGTTATAACTGCTATTTTTGAAAAAAATGATCGAGTATATGTTCAAACAGATGATACAGATGCCGTATTAGCCCTCTTGTTTTCAGAAAATATTGGGGCTCATAATATACAAATTGAACGAGGAAAATTGGAAGAAGCATTTGAACAATTAACAACTGAGCATAAGGAGGTCATTTAAATGAGACTGACATGGTTACAATGTAAAGCTGAGATATTAAGAGTGTTACGAAATCCCTATTTTGTTTTTTGGTCCCTTTTAATGCCAATCGTATTCTATTTCATTTTTACAAAGGTCGTTAATACTGGAGCACCTGATGCTGAAGCATGGCATGCACATTATTTAATGTCAATGACTGCCTTTAGTGTCATGGGCTCATCAATTATGACCTTAGGGATCAGAATTGTACAAGAAAAATCGCAAGGATGGTCCACCTTTATGAGGTTGACGCCACTGCCTGATTCTGTCTATTTCTTTGGACAAATGATTGGTCAAACAGTGATCCACATTCTTTCAATTTGTGTTATTTTTATCGCAGGAGCGATTATTAATGGCGTTTCTTTAACTTTATTTGAATGGGTAATGAGTGGACTATGGATCTTAGTTGGCTCGATTCCTTTTCTAGCATTTGGTACGATTATTGGATCAATGAATAAAGTTGAAACAGCATCCGGGATTAGTAATGTTCTTTATATGGTTTTAGCCGTTTCAGGTGGTATGTGGATGCCAATGGAGATTATGCCCAAAATGATGCAAGCAATCGGAAAATGGCTTCCTTCCTATAATTATGGAAATGGTGCATGGCAAATTGTTCAAGGAAATTTGCCAGAATGGAAAAATATTCTCATTTTATTCTGTTATTTTGTCGCTTTCATGCTACTATCAAAATATATACGAAGAAAACAAGAAGCGGTGTGATCATGAATGTTTCAATTAAAAAGCTTAAGGTTTCAAATATTCCCTAAGAGATATGGTTTTTTCCCATATATGTTTCTTGTTTATTTAGCTCTTCCTGTCTTTTATATAGCTGGCGAAACTGGTTTAAGGAGAATCATTGGATTTATTCTTCTAGGTATATTTTTATTCACCTATCGTCAGCTATACTTTTCGGTTTCTAATGTTGTTGCTTTTTCCTACTGTTTAGCCATACAAATGGCAATTGTATTTTTGTTTAGTATGTTTTATGATCCGAACCTATTATTCATGGGGTTCTTTCCAGCTAATTTTATCGGATGGTATTTTGATAAAAAGAAATTTAAGATTGCACTTATTAGTTTTATCTTAATGGAGTTAATACCGGCTTTCTATCACGGTCTATTCTTTTCAACGAATACTCTCTACATTTTGCCGTTTTTAGTGATTATGATCTTATCTCCATTTGGCATTCGTTCCATGAATAAGCGGATGGAGCTTGAAAAGCAGTTAGATCAAGCAAATGAAAAGATTAAAGAGTTGGTTAAACGGGAGGAACGGACACGTATTGCCCGTGATCTACATGATACACTCGGGCATACCTTATCCCTTATTACATTAAAGAGTCAGCTTGTAGAAAAATTGACTAAAATCGATCCAGAAAGAGCACAAATAGAAGCAAAGGAAATAGAAAAAACATCAAGATCTGCTCTTAAACAAGTACGCGAGCTTGTTTCTAGCATGCGAGCCATTACGATTGCGGAGGAACTCATTCAAGTTCAAGAAATATTACAAGCGGCAGGAATAGCCTACCATCACGAGGGTTTAACTGACTTATCTAACATCCCTCCATTGACGCAAAATATCATTAGCATGTGTCTAAAGGAAGCTGTAACAAATGTTGTCAAACATAGTAAAGCAAAAAACTGTTCCATTACAATCCAATCTACTACAGATAGCCTTCGCTTTATCGTTAAAGATGATGGAATTGGATTAAACAATAAAAATGAAAATGGGAATGGCTTAAAAGGCATGGAGGAACGACTTTCCCTTATTGATGGCATTCTACTACTCTCACATCAAAAAGGAACGAGCCTAGAATTACAGATACCTATTATCAAAAAATTAGAGAAGGAAGGTGCTGTCGTTTGATACGAATCTTTATCGCAGAAGATCAACGGATGCTGCTCGGAGCACTCGGATCATTACTAAATCTTGAGGAAGATATGGAAGTTATTGGTCAAGCTACAAATGGCGAAGAAGCACTTTCCTCTATTTTAAAGTTGGATCCAGATATCTGTCTGATGGATATTGAAATGCCCGTAAAAAGTGGTTTGGATGTGGCAGAAGCTCTAAAAAAAATAAACAATCCAACTAAAATCATCATATTAACGACCTTTGCACGACCAGGTTATTTTGAACGTGCGATTAAAATTGGTATTGATGGTTATTTACTTAAAGATAGTTCCATTGAGGATCTATCCGATGCCATTCGCCAGGTGATTTCAGGAAAACGGATGTATAGTCAAGAATTGATGTTTGATCTCATTAGAGAAGAAAATCCTTTAACACCTCGTGAACAAGAAATTTTAAAATTAGCAGCCGAAGGAAAAACAACAAAGGAAATTATGGCCGCTCTTTTCTTGTCCTCAGGAACAGTACGTAACTATATTTCTGAAATCATTCAAAAATTAGAAGCAAAAAATAGAATGGAAGCCATTACTATCGCTCAAAACAAGGGTTGGATCTAATATGAAAGAAACATTTACCTCTTCTTATGCATATTCTATTATAGGTGCCTAAACCAGTATCACTTGGGAAACCTTTTTGAACAAATGCATTTGGAGGTGGAGTGAATGCATTGGCTCATTGCCGCCATAATTATGGTCGTATCAATTGCTTGGATTTTGGATTATCGAGATCAGAAACAAAAGGGAAAGAAGAGCAGGATAAATAAAATAGATAAAGGTCCTACTTTAAAAATGGGAGATCATCGATATACAAATGATCGGTGAATAAAGGAAAGGTGGGCTATACCACGCATGATAGCCCACCTTTCCACCTATAGTTGTTTGATTGCCACATTAATTGGTGTTTCACCTGCTACTACATCAAATGAACGCCTTAATGTATTCTTTTCATTAAGACAAGCGATGATCAGTTCAGCAACATCCTCTCGAGAAATAGCCCCTCTCTGTAGGTTTTCTGCAATTGAGACCTTCCCTGTACCTGGATCATTTAACAATCCACCAGGACGAATGATTGTGTAATCTAAATTACTGGAAACTAATACCCGATCAGCATAGTGCTTTGCTACATAATATGGTTTAATTGATTCATTCCAATTTTCACGGTGATGTGCTTGTAGAGCACTGACAATAATAAAACGTTTAATTCCTACCTTTTCTGCAGCTTCCATTGTTTTCACTGCTCCATCCAAATCTATCAGTAAGGTCTTGTCGGCACCCGTTTTCCCCCCAGAGCCTGCCGTAAAGACGATTGCATCACAGCCTTTTATGGCATCTGCTATTGTCTCCACCTTATCTTCAAGATTCGCGATTACTGTCTCAATTCCCTCATTCTTTAATTGGAGAGACTGCGCTTCATTTCTTACCATTGCCTTTGGTGTATGTTCTTCATTCTTCTTGAGCTTTTGAATAAGGTGTCGACCAATTTGTCCATTTGCTCCGACAACAAATACTTTCATTTACTTTAGCTCCCTTCATTGAAATAATCTATTTCTTTTATTATTTCAGAAGAGAAATCAGTTTACAAATCAACCGATTATTTAATCGCTATATATATATCTACCACTGCTTGGTCGGGATCAACGCATCTCTCATCATACAGTTCAAAATCACCTGTATATGTGCGTTCTACACCAGAAGTTTCGAACCATTTCCAAATATCTATCCATGCCATCGGAACAATTTCAGTGATTTTCCCCTGATTAGTTGTAAATACAGCATAATTGGATGCCGGTATCGTTTTGATCACGAAATCATTTGAAGATTGATTTGGCTCTTCCACCTCTGTTCCAATAGAGAAATCATATTCGCCTGAAGCATCACTTTCATAGTTAGAATAGAGGGCAATTGTATGTTGTGGGTTGACTTGATTTGGTATTTGCGCTGCAATTTGCCCTGTATAATATTTTTCCCACATAGATGGGATCACACCTTCAGGAGTAGCTTCTATTGCATTCATTGTTCTTGTATTTATTCCCATGAAGGTAAAACCATCTTTTAAGACTATTTTAGGTTCGGAAATCGGCTCACTTTTCCTCCAACGTTTTAAATATGGCATCGATTTCTGCAAAATAGTAAGTGCCTCATCCTCTTTCATCCCTTCCTCTACCATAAATGGGATGCAAAATTGGATCATTTCCTCCATCGTCATATTTGGTTGCTTAAACTCCCCATTTTCATAACAATATAAGCAAAATTCCTTATTCTTTTCCCCCGTCAATTCAGTTCCAAAAACAGAGCTCTCCTTCATAGGCATCCCACAGCTTTGACAAAATACTTGATTCATTATTAACAACCTCCTTTTTTTCCTAGTATATCGACCCTAACTTGACATCTTTATGTCATGTTTCAATAATTATCATCCAAGTATTTATCTATCATGTTTTTTAGCAGGTCTTTTAGTTTTTTCCTTACATGTAAGGGCTCAAGTACTTCAATGCGATCCGAAAAGCTAAGTAAAAAACTGTACATCCCTTCATCCTCAGGCATTTCTGTATGGACAAGGAGTCTCCCATTTTCATCCCTTGTCACATTTTCAATTCCAAACATCTCTTCCATAATGGATTGGTGTTTTTCTTGAAAGGTTATTGTAAGCTGTATCACGTTTTTTGGATTGTACCAAGCTTTATCCCAAGGAGATTGATCAACTTGCACTTCCTTTCTACAAAATGTCTTGTCACTTAATACCAAATCTTTCATTCTCGGAATCTTAAATAATCTAAATTCTCTTCTATGTAAACAAAAACCGTATAAATACCAAGATTGGCCTTTCAAAACAATCGTATGTGGTTCTACATCCCGATAAGATTTCTCTCCTAAATTATTTGAATAGAAAAATTGTACACATAAAGAGCCTTCGATTGCCCGTTTTAAGCTTGTGATTTTTCCCTTTAACAATGGATTTCCACCCCAAGGACTAAAATCTACAAAAATAGTTTCTGGCGGCTGTTGGGAGTCAGACAATCCTTTAATTTTTTCCAGTATGGTTGATGCATGTTCATCTTGATAGGAGGTAGAAATACTTTTTAATGCAGTAGAAATAGCGGATAATTCATCTCTTGTTAAAACATTTTTATCCATTCTAAAACCATCAATTAACCCAATGCCACCATTTTGCCCTTGATAAGTCACTATTGGGATTCCCGCTTGATTAAGTGTCTCAATATCACGATAGATGGTTCGTACCGACACTTCAAACATGTCTGCTAGCTCTTGTGCCTGCACTCTCCGTTGATTGATCAAAACCATTGTAATCGCTAAGAGCCTATCTAATTTCATGACCATTTTCCTTTCTTCTACAAAAATCATTTGTAATGACACTTTTCTTTGTAAATATGAGTTTTCCTTCTAAAACAACGTCTTTTTCGTTAAAACTAAATTGTTTTTTAGTGGACATTTTATTGAAAGTCATTATACTAAAAAAACCGATCTCAGCTATGGCCAAAATCGGTTTTTATCCTGCTATTTTCGATGCATTTTAAATTCTAAGAACAGTTCATTATAGTGAGCAAGCATTCGTTTTCCGAGATTCTCATATACTTCAAGACCTTCAGCTTTATCTAAATCTGGATAGAAGCGCTTGTCTTCAGATATTTCCTTCGGTAAATAATCCAATGCCTTTTCATTTGGCGTCGAGTAACCAATGTACTCAGCATTTGCTGCTGCATTTTTTGGATCAAGCATAAAATTAATAAACTTATGCGCCCCATCAATATTCTTTGCAGTTTTAGGAATGACCATATTATCAAACCAAAGATTAGAGCCTTCCTTTGGAACAACATAGTCTAAATCCTCATTCTCTTCTACAATACCTGCTGCTTCTCCAGACCATACTACACCAATGGCAGCTTCATTGTTGGCTAAAAATAGTTTAATTTCATCTCCAACAATAGCTTTTACATTTGGTGTTAATAAATCTAGCTTACGTTTCGCTTCTTGAAGATGTGCCTCATTTGTATCATTTAAGGAATAATGCAGACTATTTAATCCCATTCCAATAACTTCTCGTGCACCATCTGTTAATAGTATTTGATTTTTTAGTCCTTTATCCCATAAGTCATTCCAGCTCGAAATGGTCTTTCCATTAAGAAGCTCTTTATTATATACAATTCCCACCGTTCCCCAAAAATAAGGAATTGAATATTTATTCCCTTCATCAAACGGTAAATCTAAAAAGCGAGGATTAATATATTTCAGGTTCGGTAGCTTTGAATGATCCATTGGCAAGAGCAAATTTTCTTTCTTCATTTTATCAATCGCATATTCTGAAGGCACAGCGACATCAAATGTGGTTCCACCTTGCTGAATTTTCGTCATCATCGCTTCATTCGAATCGAAGGTTTGATAAATGACTTTAATTCCTGTTTCCTTCTCAAATTTCTTTATTAATTTCGGTTCAATATAATCTCCCCAGTTATAAACCGTTAATGTATTCCCACCGGCAAGTCCTTGAGAAGAATTAATTCGATTGATAAAAAATAGAATCGCAAATGACACGATAAAAATCATAATAAACACTCGTACAAGTTGCTTCATTTTTTAACCCCCATTCCACTTGGGCGGTTATTACGCTGATTAATATAGTAATATCCAATCACGAGAATGATTGTGAACAAGAAGATCAAGGTTGATAATGCATTAATAGATAAAGAAATACCTTGTCTTGCCCTTGAATAAATTTCAACAGATAATGTTGAGAATCCATTTCCCGTTACAAAGAAAGTAACCGCAAAATCATCTAGTGAATAGGTTAATGCCATAAAAAACCCAGCAAAAATCCCTGGAGTAATAAATGGCAGCACAACCTTTGTCAGCACATTCCATCGGCTTGCACCTAAGTCTCGTGCAGCATCGAGTAGTGTCGGGCTCATTTCCTGAAGCTTCGGCAATACCATCAATACAACAATAGGTACACAGAAGGCAATATGTGAAAGTAAGACAGAAAAGAAACCTAGCTTAATACCAATAATCGTAAACAAAATTAGAAAAGATGCACCAATAATGACATCTGGACTAACGATTAGTACGTTATTCAGTGTTAATAATGTATTTTTTGATCTTCTTTTTCTCACAAAATAAATAGCCAATGCACCAACAACACCCAGAATGGTAGACAATGCTGCTGAAAGAAGAGCAATGACAACTGTATTTAACACAATGATTAATAACCTTGTATCGTGAAATACCTCTTTATACCATTCCAATGTAAAACCTTCAAAGTCATGCATGGATCCCCCACTATTAAACGAGTAATACATTAAATAGAAGATTGGGGCATACAAAATAATAAAAATGATGACTAGATAAAGATTAGCTATTTTTCCTTTTTTTCCCATGTTATACCCCTTTCTTTCTATTTCCTGTAACAAGCATGAATAATGCCATCGCTATAATTAAAAAGACGGCAATTGTTGACCCCATTCCCCAATCCTGTGTAACGAGGAAATGCTGTTCAATCGCTGTACCAAGCGTTATCACACGGTTTCCTGCAATTAATCGTGTAATCATAAACAGGGACAATGCAGGGATGAATACAACCTGACATCCAGATTTTACTCCATCTATCGTTAATGGGAAAATCACGCGACGAAACGTTGTCCAAGGAGAAGCACCTAAATCCTTCGAAGCATCTAAAAGGGTTGGATTCAGTTCTTCTAACGAGTTGAAAATCGGTAAAATCATAAAAGGTATAAAAATATAAACCGCTACAAATAGGAAACTAAAATCAGTGAATAATATTTGTTTAGTTCCAATGCCTACCCATTCTAAAAATGTATTTGCTGTACCATACGTTCCGAAAATTCCAATAAATGCATAGGCTTTTAACAGTAAATTAATCCACGTAGGCAAAATAATCAGCAATAGCCATAGATGCTTATGCTTCGTTTTTGTTAGTAAATATGCAGTCGGATAGGAAATAATTAATGTAATGGCTGTAATTAAAAACGCATACCAAAATGAACTCAGAGTCATTTTTAAGTAGACTGGTGTAAAAAACTTGCGATAGTTTTCGAATGAAAAATCTCCTTCAATATTAAAGAAGGAATAATACAAGATTAGAAGAATAGGAGCGACGACAAATAGAATAATCCAAAGAACATACGGAATAAGATATATATTGCGTGATTTAGTTTGCATGATCGCCCTCATTATATGATTCTAATCGCTTATCAAATTCTTCTTCTGTCTCACCAAATCTCATGACATGGATCGCCTCTGGGTCAAAATAAAGTCCTATTTCATCGCCTACTACTGCTTTTTTAGTTGAATGAACAAGCCACTCATTTCCCGCTTCATCATAACAACAAATTTCATAATGAACACCACGGAATAATTGGGAATCGACGCGGACCTTTAGCTTACCTTGATCCTTTTTCGTAATTTCCAAATCCTCTGGTCGAATAACAATTTCTACAGATTCATTAGGATCAAAACCTTGGTCGACACACTCAAATTGTTTGCCAACAAACTCTACTTCAAAGTCCTGAATCATTTTTCCTGGTACAATATTCGATTCACCAATAAAGTCAGCGACAAAGCGATTAATTGGTTCATCATAAATATCTGTTGGTGTTCCACTCTGTTGAATTTTCCCTTTGTTTAAAACAAATATCTCATCAGACATTGCTAAAGCTTCTTCCTGATCATGAGTAACAAAGATGAATGTAATTCCGAGACGACGTTGTAGCTCACGAAGTTCGTACTGCATTTCAGTACGTAGCTTTAAATCTAGTGCCGATAACGGTTCATCAAGGAGGATCACTTCAGGCTCATTGACGATAGCTCGTGCAATTGCAACACGCTGGCGTTGTCCACCTGACATTTCTCTAATTTCACGAGTTTCATAGCCTTCCAAATTGACGAAACGCAATGCCTCTTTCACTTTTTGTTGAACTTCGGCATTTTTCATCTTTTTAATACGCAAGCCAAAGGCTACGTTATCAAACACATTCAAATGTGGGAAAAGGGCATAGTCTTGAAAAACAGTATTTACTTGACGATTATTTGCGGGAACATGATTAACCACTTTCCCATTAAAATAAATATTCCCATGGCTCGGCTCTGTAAACCCAGCAATCAAGCGTAAAATAGTCGTTTTTCCACACCCAGATGGACCTAATAGTGTATAAAACTTCCCTCGTTCAATTTCAAAGCTAACACTATTTAGAACAGCAGGGTCATCATCGTATTGCTTTGTTACCTCTTCAAAGCGGATAATTGTGTTTTCAGTCATAGTGGGCTCCCCCCTTAAAAATTATAAATAAGACTCTGTTGCAACGAGAAGTAATTTGGAGATACCTGGGGAATCATTGATGATTTGATGTTTCTCGGAAGCATGATAATAGATCACTTCTCCTGTTTTTGCGGAGTATACGCGTCTACCTAACCGAATCATGATTTGTCCACTTAATACATAAGCAAATGTTTCTGATAAAGATGGTTCAAATTCTTTAAATTCCCCTTTTTCTTCTAGGGTTAAAATAATTGGCTCCATTTCCTTTTCATTTGACTCCGGAACAAGCCACTGAATTTGATAGCCTCTTTCCTCATCTATATAATCGGTTTGATCCTGTTCTCCATAGACTACTTTCTGTTCTAATTCTTGTTCATCAAAGAAATCCTTTGGTGCGCAACCCAAAACTTCAAGAATATTAAAAAATGTTTCGATAGATGGGGAACTTAAGTCACGTTCAATCTGAGATATATAACCTTTACTTAAATCTGTACGCTCACCAAGTTCCTCTTGGGTTAATCCTTTTTTTAATCGTAAATTTTTAATCTTTTTTCCGATTTGCATTGTAATAACCCTCATTCATGTTTAGCATTAGTAAACTACAAATGAATAAAGTTCACTTATATTAAACTTAAAGTTTACTTTCCTAGACCATTATACATAATCAAACAAAAAATTCAATCCAAACCTTTCATATTTTATTAAATAAATAGGAAAAAAGTTGGTTTCCTTTTTATGGGGGGGTCAGACCCCCTATTAAAATACATTGCCATTAGTGACTTTCTTCTTTCGAAGCTTCCCTTTTGGGGTCTGACCCCAACATGAGATTTACTAAAAATTCCGTCTTATCTTTCCTTTTGAAAAAGCGATTGCATAAATCCTAGTTGAATGCTATGTTTTTACTGATTACAGTATTTTGGGGAGGACATCATGAACAAGAGAAATCCTTTTAAGCACTTATTTATGTTTGTTTTAGTTTTGGCACTGGTTGTTGTAACTGCTGCCTGTGGTAATGGAGATTCCACAAAGGAAAAGAAGGAAAATTCAAGCTGGGATAAAATTAAGAAGGAAGGAAAGATTACTGTTGCTACTTCTGGAACACTTTATCCAACTTCCTTCCACGAATCCAAAACAGATAAATTAACTGGATTTGAAGTAGAAGTCGTGCGAGAAATGGCTAAAAGAATGGATTTAAAAGTAGATTTTAAAGAAATGGCTTTTGATGGCATGCTAACTTCTTTAAACAGTGGAAAGGTCGATATCGCGGCCAATGATATAAATAAAACAAATGATCCAAGTAGAAATAAGAAATTCGCTTTTTCCACTCCTTACAAATTTTCTTATGCAACAGCAATTGTACGAAAAGATGATTTATCCGGGATTAAAACGGTCGATGATATAAAAGGAAAAAAAGCGGCTGGTGAGGCAACAACAAACTATATGAAAATAGCAAAAAAATTTGGTGCAGAAGAAGTAGTCTATGATAATGCAACCAATGAACAATACTTAAGAGATGTTTCAGCAGGAAGAACAGATATCATTATTAATGATTATTATTTACAAAAGCTAGCAATTGCTGCTTTTCCAGATCTAAATATTACCATTCATCCTGATCTCCAGTTCGAAACTGGTGAAAAAGGGACAAGCATTGTCATGAAAAAAGCAAACAGTAACGAATTAAAGAAACATATTGATCAAACCATTCAAGAAATGCTAGATGATGGAACGATTGCAAAGCTATCCAAACAATTCTTTGATGGAGCCGATGTAACAAAACAACCTGAGGTTGAACTTAAGTAATTACATCTAGAAAGGAAGAGGAATATGGCGAACATTCAATGGGAGTATATATTTGATATCAAATTAGCCATTGAATCCTTTCCTTATGTTATGCAAGGTATTGGCTATACCGTACTCATTTCTTTAGTAAGTATGCTATTGGGTTTAATCCTTGGCTTTTTTATTGCACTAGGTCGAATGTCAAACAAGTGGCTCTTCCGATTTCCCTCAAGATTATATATTTCATTTATGCGTGGGGTGCCAATTCTTGTTTTTTTATTTATTCTCTACTTTGGCTTACCTATGATCGGTATTGAATTTACAGCCGTAACGGCAGCGATCATCGGTTTTAGTCTAAACAGTGCAGCATATATGGCGGAAATTAATCGCTCTGCAATTGCCTCTGTAGATAAAGGACAATGGGAAGCAGCCTCCTCACTGGGCTTTACTTATTGGCAAACAATGAGGAAAATTATTCTTCCGCAGGCAGTGAAATTAGCTCTCCCCCCCTTGTCAAATGTGTATCTTGATTTAATCAAGGGAACATCATTAGCGGCAATGATTACCGTGCCTGAGCTTTTTCAAAAAGCCAAGATTGTTGGTGGACGTGAATACGATTATATGACCATGTATATTGTAGCTGCATTAATCTATTGGGGAATCTGTTCAATCATCTCGATTCTTCAAAACTATCTTGAAAAGCGTTATGAAGTAAAGAATCTTTAATAGGTAGGCTCTTTTCTGTGAAAATAAAACTCCGCCTTTAAGAATAATTTATTAAGTTTAAACTTGATTAAAATTGTGCAAGCTATAAATAATTTAATTTGGGCAATAGGAAAGCAGAGCTACCGAATTTTTCGGTTTCTCGTTTAACTTTTCTGTTGTTTGTCTATAATGCTAATTTAAGTTGACTCATGGTAGGGTTCCTTATTCTGAAGCATATGATAGACAATAGTTAGCATTCGATGTCCGATGGCAACGAGTGCTTTTTTCTTTCCCCTTCTTGCAGCTAGTGACCAATATTTGATTCCTAATCTTTGATTCCGACTTCTTGAAACAGCCCACGCAGCCTCACACAATGCAGATTTAATATGAGGATTTCCTTTAACCGTTTTAGTGTTTTTTTTCCTTCCAGCACTTTCGTGATTTCCGGGCGACAATCCTGCCCATGATGCAAGATGTTTGGAGGTTGGAAATTGTCCCATATCTACTCCTATTTCCGCAATGATAACAGCTGCCGTGTCTTTCTTAATTCCCGGCATTGTAACCAGAAGCTGTACTTCCTCCTGATAGTTGGATAAAATGACGTCGATTCTTTTCTCGATATCTGATATTAATTCTTCTAAATTAACAATGTGCATCCAAGATTGCTTAATAAGAAATAGCTGGTGATCATTTAATGTTCCAAATAGTGAGTCGGTAATCAATTGCTTTTTATGGGCCATTCTTCCATGTATCTTTTGTTCGACATCTTCTTGATCGATATAACCTTCATTCATGAGTTGTTCCAATAGTTTTCGTCCTGATACTCCAAATATATCTGAAATAACTGTGCTTAATTTGATGTTTGAGGACTCTAGTACCTTTTGGATTCGGTTTTTTCGGATGTCATGTGTCCAATCCATTTTTTTTCTGAGGCGAGTCAAATCTCTCAAATTTCGAAAGTCTTCGGGAGGGACAAAACTTTTCTCTATTAAGCCATGTCTTAATAATTTAGCAATCCATTCAGCATCCGAAACATCTGTTTTCCTTCCAGGGACATTTTTAATCCTTTGAGCATTTGCCAAAGTAATATCAAAGAAATCCTCCAAGATATTGTATACAGGTTTCCAGTAGACGCCTGTACTTTCCATTGCGATGTGGGTTACTTCCTTCTCCTCAAGCCATTTAAGAAGATGAAACAGATCCTTCGTCAAAGTAGGAAATGTTTCAGTCTCCTTAATCAAGTCAGTTTCTGATTCTCCAAGAATGACACAGGCAACTATTGTTTCCGAATGAACATCTAGGCCTGCACATCGTTTGTGCAATGTTTCCATTTCACTCCACCTTCTGAAAATATTCCACAAACAGTGGAATGAATTTGAAATTAAACATTTTTCTGTTCGTAGTCATCTCTCGAAATTGAGAGAGCTAACAATGGGTTGTGCACCAAATTCATTCCAACAGTTTTCTCAACAGGGTAAGACCACCAATAAGAGCTACGTCATATACTCACTGTTTGTGGTATCTACATTATGGGACAGAGAACCCATTTTCATTCTGGGTTGAGAGCGAAAGATCATGAAAGTTTTCTCAAACAAAGTTGCTATGTAAGTAAAGCTTTAACTAGTAAATATCGGCTGAGAATCGCTAACCATCCATATTACTGAGAAAAAAGCTACAATCTCTATACGAACCACTGGAACCTTTCTTGGGTGTAAAAGCTGGTAATTGGGCTTTTACAAAAGCAACAAGCTTTACGAAAATAGCCAACATGTAAAAGGGTGCGATCACTTGTTGTGAAACGCACCCTTTACTATATTTCTATAATATTTCATGAATCCATTTTTCTAAATCCTTCTTTTTCATTTCCCCTTCTTCCATTCTTACAACTTTTCCCTCTCTATTAACAAAAAAGCTGGCTGGAAGATTATAAACATTATACATATTGTTTACCTTTGAATCCTTATCCTGCATGACTGGGAAGGTTAATCCATATTGTTTAATAAATTTATTTACGATAAATTTCGCTTCTTTCTGATCAATCGAAACAACTTCAAATCCTTGTTTATGGTATTTTTCATATGCCTTTTGAATAAGGGGCATTTCCCGTTTACATGGTTCACACCATGTTCCCCAGAAATTGATTAGAACCGCTTTCCCTTCTAAATCCTTTAATCGGAATGTCTCACCATCTAGTGTCTCAAGCTTAAAATTAGGGGCTTTATCCCCAATTGCCACCTTTTTATCTTTATGTAGATTTTGGTATAAGGTAAATCCAACCACTCCAAGTAAGACGACTAAAATAATGGTCCGAGTGATTAGCCTCTTCTTTTTATTACTCATAAAGTCACCTCTAAAAAACATGTATATACTATTATCTTATAAGATAACTAGGTGAATAGGTAAAAAATTTGTGTTTGTATTGTTACAATTTTAATTTTAACATCTTCCGTTTTCCAACTTGCAATATCATTCCATCTACTATTGATACTTCAGTAAAAATATCATTAATCTTTTCTGAATTCATTTTCACCCCGCCATTTTCAATCATTTTCCGTGCCTCACCTTTGGATGGGAGTAATTCTAATGTCACAAGAAGTTCGATAATGCCTATTCGTTTCTCTCCATCCCATTTATGCTCGGGTATATCTGTTGGAATGGCACCTTTTTGAAAAATGGTTTTAAAGTTTTCTTCCGCATGATCAGCAGCCTCTGCCCCATGATACATGTTTACAATGGTTTTACCTAATAACATTTTTGCATCACGAGGATGAAGCTTGCCTAACTTTAACTCATTTTTTATTTTCAACTTATCTTCAAGTGATAAATCTGTAACTAGATCAAAGTATTTTCCCATTAATTCATCAGAGAGCGACATCGTCTTTCCAAACATTTCAGATGGCTTTTCATCGATACCGATGTAATTATGTTTTGACTTCGACATTTTTTCTACTCCATCCAGCCCTTCCAGTAATGGCATAAGGATAACAATTTGCTTTTCCATGCCATAATGTTCCTGAAGATGACGCCCCATTAGTACATTGAAATGTTGATCATTTCCGCCTAATTCAATATCACTTTCAAGAATGACCGAATCATATCCCTGCATTAATGGATAGAAAAATTCATGCAATGAGATCGGTTTGCCTGTTGCGTAACGCTCTGAAAAGTCATTCCTTTCAAGTAATCGTGCAACCGTCATACTACTAGCTAAATGAATAATCTTTTCCAGATCTAGTTCAGATAACCATGATGAGTTATAATTCAACTCAACTTTCTCCATATCAAGAACTTTTCCAAACTGCTCAAAATACGTTTTAGCATTATGTTTCACTTCTTCATCAGTTAACTGCTTTCTTGCCGTTGATTTACCAGTCGGATCACCAATTTTCCCAGTAAAATCACCAATAATAAGCTGAATGATGTGACCATTATCTTGAAATTGCTTGAGTTTATTAAGGACAACAGTGTGTCCTAGATGAACATCTGGTGCAGAAGGATCTAGCCCCAGTTTTACCTTCAACGGAGTATTTAATATAAGAGATTTTGCAATTTTATTCTTCAACTCAAGGGCAGGAATGACTTCTTGTGTCCCATTTACATAAATAGCAAACTGCCTCTCCATCTCTTCTAATTGTTCACTTGTTAGCCGTTTAATAAACTGTTCCATTTTATTAACCTCCTATTTTATTAAAATAAAAAAGACAGCCACACCCCTTATAAAAGGGACGTGGCTGTCTTACACGCGGTACCACCCTCATTGAAGAATATGCTCTTCCGCTCAAACGTATAACGGTACGTCCGTTCTTTGCTACTTCATTTTTCGCAAAGAAAGCTCGAGGAGGTAATTCGCCCTTATCTTTGTTCCGATTTCCACCAACCATCGGCTCTCTATTACAGGGAGATAAGACACTACTGAATCCTGTCATAACTTTTTAAATATTTCTCCTATCATATCGAAAACAAAAAATAAATACAATATTAAATTTTTTAAAACATGATTGATGCAAATAAATTATTATTCATTCGTTATTTGTCCCTCTATATGGTTTTTAAGATGATCGATTCCAAGGCGACTAATGAATTTAAAGAAAGGCTCTCTCTTTTTTCCTTGTTCTGCATATATAGCAATCAACTGCTCCACCACCATATAGAGCTGTTCAGGGATCAGCTGCTCCATAAATAGAGTCCCTATTTGTGCATCCTTTCCTTTTGCTTTACCACCAATATATAAATCATATCCATCCCTTATTTTCATTATGCCAATATCATTAACTAGTGGCTCGCCACATCCAATCGGACAACCTGTATATGCGGGTTTTAAGGTAAAGGGAACAGGTTTTCCAGCAATTCGTTCATTTACTTCGATAGCAACCGGCATCCCTTCTCTCTCTGCACCTTTACAAAAATTACAGGTTCTCAAGCTTTTCACAAAGTTCCCTACTGGATAACAGGATAAACCAACTTCCTTAAATCTATTTTTTATTACCTCCACTTTGTCCTCTGGTACCTCAATATAAAGCTGTTGAAATGTTGTCAGCTCAAGCTCGTCGCCATCATTCAAATACTCTGTAATTACAGTTAATTGCCTAGCATTTAATTTGGCACCAAAAGAAATGCCACCATTAACAGCCAGCTTTATTTTCGTTTCTTTCTCATCCATTCCACCTTCACATCCTATTCTTAGTTAAGTCTTTACTCATTAGTATAGGGCTCACCAATAAATAGACTATCTGATCACTTGATTGATTCTGTAGGACATCTTTTATAGGCGTCGTTTAATTCCTAATAAGGGAGATGAGGAAATTCAATAAATACCATACTACCGAATGGTATAATTAATACTAAAATAAAAAAATACTCCATTCGCCTTTTGCTTAATTACAATCTATTTCTATACTTAGCACCCTCAACAGTCATTTTACTATACCCTTGTAAGGTATGTAAATACAAAAAAATAAATAATTGCGCAACTCTCCACTTAATTTAACCGTTATGTCTACTTATGTTTGATTCCTTTGTCGACATACTTCATATAGAATTACTTCGATTAGGGATATCATTTTAAAGCACTTATAAATTCTTGCATGGCTACTTCTCCACTCACGTTTATTTTATACCTTACCTCCGTATATAATAATAAAGAATCAAACAGACAACATCCATCTAATTGTCTGTTTGATTAATACTTAAAGATGAAAGAGTACAGCTTTATATTGTTCATCATTTGCAATATCTCCTATTGCTTCATCCTTTTCACTTCATAAAAATCATAAAAATCCAGCATATCGTCTTTTTTGTCTCGAATCACCAAGTTTGCTATGATAATTTCGACTACACATAAAATGATTAAAATCAATAAACCTATCAACATAATTTACCGTCTCCCCTTCTTCTTCTTTTAAGAAGGCTGTTTTCGTATAGGTTGTTGCTTTTGTAAAAACTTAAATTAAAATAGCAACAATGTTTGAAAAAAGCCTCTATGGAAAAGGTAATGGATGAAACGCGTTTCAGGTCAAGGCGGAGTTTGATTTTTATAGAGAGGATTTTTTTATGGCAAACATTCGTGAAATTGCAAAGCTTGCTGGGGTGTCTGTGACAACAGTATCTAGGGTTATCAATAACCATCCTTATGTTAGCGAGAATAAAAGAAAAGCTGTTCTAAAAGCTATGGAGACACTAAATTATAAAAGAAATATTCACGCAATCCATTTAGCTAAAGGCAGGTCTAACATGATTGGGATCGTACTTCCAAACATCGATCATCCATATTTTAGTCAATTTGTTGAAGGTGTTGCAGAAGAAGCAATCAAACATCACTTGCAAATAGTTTTATTCCAAACAAACTATGAAATTGCAAAAGAGCTCGATGCCCTTGAATCACTACGAGGTAACTTGATTGATGGATTGATCTTTTGCTCACGTGCCATTTCACTTGATATTCTATATCAATATAATGACTATGGTTCAATTGTTCTTTGTGAGGATTCAGATCAATCCATCTACCCTTCCATCAGTATTCCACATGAACAAGCCTTTCAGTTTGGATTAGAATACTTAATAGCAAAAGGACATACTAAAATTGCTTATACATTAGGAAGAAGAGAAGGTCCAAATAGTTTCAAAAGAATGCAAGCTTATGAAAAAATGATGAAAAGAATAAATCAAAATATACGTAAAGAATGGATTTTTGATAAATGTCTATCCATTACAGATGGAAGTGAGGTTATGTCGAAATTTAAAGCATTAAAAGAAAAACCAACTGCCTTTTTGGCAACTAATGATCAAGTTGCTGCCGGGCTTTTATTAGGGGCAAAAAAATTGGGCTATACTGTTCCTAACGATATAGCTATTTTAAGCTTTGATAATCAACCGATTGCGGAATTAATGGATATTTCGTCTATTAGTATCCCTATTAAAAAAATTGGTGCATTATCTGTCAGCACCTTATTAGATACGAACAATCAAAGTAGTAAAAAAATGATACTACCATTTAAATTGTATGAACGATCAACTGTCTAACTTTATCCTTTACAGGTTTCGAGGAATTTCTCAGGAAATAATTCTTTATTCGACTAATTTTTTGCTAGATTATCTATATATTCTCTGATTTCTCTCTTATTCTTTAATGTAATAATTGTTTTTCCTAAATCCTGATATTCTTTAAAGCGTTCATTCATTTTAACCTTACGTGGGTGATAGGTAGTTACAATAAACTTGATAAACTCCCAATCAAGTTTTTCCTTACACCCTTTTCCCATGTCTGGTCGAGTTCTGCCTATATTCATTAGCCACCTCTTCATTACACGATATAAGCAAACAGACAGAGGAAGTTCAAGATAAATAATCGTATCTGCAGGGGCAATGCGAATATCAAAGGAACCTGTATAATTACCTTCAATAATCCATTGGGACTGTTTGACAATGTTCTCCTGTTGTCCACGAAATTCCTCTTCGCTTGTCTGAACCCAACCAGGCTTCCAAAAATACGCATCCAAATGAAACACATCTATATGTAAAATGTCTCCTAACTGTCTAGCAAAGGTAGATTTTCCCACACCCGCAGAAACTCCAATAATCATGATTCGTTGCATACTACCCAACTCACTCCTTCCCTATTTTCAACTTATTTAAAATTTATTTAATTCAGAGAATAAACATAATATCAGAAGTTCTAATATTTATCTAGTATTGAAAGGCTGTTTTCGATAGTTTTTTGCTTTTGTAAAAGCCCAACTGCCCGCTTTTACAATCAATAAAGGATTCATTAATTTAGTAGCTCTTTTCTCAGAGAATGAAAGGTTAGTGGTCTTCAGGCGATAGTTATCAGTTAAAACTTTACTTAAATAGCAGCAATGTTTGAGAAAAGATCCTTTAGAAAAAACTAGAAAAAAGAGATAAAATAGAAAGAGATATTTTACCCAAAGGAGTTTATGTCATGTACATATCTACAGTTGAAATTCAGCTATCATATGCCGACACAGATATGATGGGAGTTATTTATCACGGGAATTATGTAAAATGGATTGAGCTCGGCAGGACTAAATTAATCGAAGATGTAGGATATAATTACCTGGATATGGAGCAAGCGGGCTACTACGCACCAGTATATAATTTAGAAATTACCTATAAAAAATCAATCAAATACGGAGACAGAGTCTTTGTAAAAACATGGGTTGAGGAAAACAAAAATTTACGTACCATTTACGGATTTACTATTGTGAATCAAGAAGATGAAGTATGTGCTGAAGGAACGACGACACATATTGTTGTACGAAAAGAGGACTTTAAGCCAGTTCAATTTAAAAAGATATTTCCAGAATGGTTTCAGAAGTATGAGGAAATTAAGAAGCAATAGCTCTTCACAACTAAAAGGGGCTGTCACTTTAACAGCCCCCGTCTTTTTTATCGTAAATATGCTTGAAGCATCCAGATATGCTGTTCTAATGAAGTTTGAATATCAGTAAACATATCCGCTGTTGGATGATCGTTTGCCTCTTCAGCTAATTCAATTAATTCCTTAGAACCCTTAACAAGTCGTTCATAATCACGAACAAGATCACTGACCATATCCTTTGCTTGTAATTCATTACCTGCTTCATTTAATGTTGTAAGCTCTAGATATCCCCTTAATGTTGCGACAGGTTTACCTCCAATAGCTAAAATTCTTTCCGCGATTTCATCTATATTTCCTTGTGCTTCTGTATAAAATTCTTCAAATTTAGCATGTAATGTAAAGAAATCTGGTCCTGCTACAAACCAATGATAATTCTGTAATTTTGTATTGATCACATTCCAATTTGCGAGCTGTATATTTAATTTATTCATTAATTGATTTTCCATTTAAATCACTCCTTATGTATTGTTCTTACATTTATTATAATAACATTAATTATAATTATTATCAACTAGTAATCATTATAATTTAATTAATATTATTATTTATTATTGTAGCAACTTTGAAACCTTCCTAAATCTAAATACGTATGTTATTTAAAGGGCTTAGGGAGGAATTCATATTGGAGAGTTTTTTTTACACCGGAGATACATTATTTAATCTTATACCGATTTTTATGGGAATTATCTTTATTATCGTCATTGGATCAATTATTTTGAATGCTGGTAAAGGTATCAGTCAATGGAAAAAGAATGAGGATTCGCCACGATTATCTGTTCATGCCATCATTAGTAGTAAGAGAACGAATATAAGTAGACATACACATCATCATGACGATCATATGCATTCCCATAGTACCTCTACTACTTATTATGTTACCTTTCAATTTGAAAGTGGTGATCGATCCGAATTTAGGATTTCTGGAAAGGAATATGGACAGCTTGCTGAAGGTGATTCGGGGACTCTCACCTTTCAAGGAACAAGGTATCTTGGATTTGAAAGAGACTTTCACTCGTCTCAGGATACACTAAGGGGGTAACCATTACTTGGAAAACGGATATTTTGTTGGCTGGGGAACACTAGCCCTTATTAATGCAGGATTAGCTCAAGGAAAAAACAGATCAGGGTTCAATTGGTTTCTCCTTTCATTATTCTTGGGTCCTCTGGCCACACTGATATTATTATTTGTAGAGAAGCGCAAAGAAAATTAGTCTTAGCAATAGACCAATAAAAAAGCCCTCATGTAAAATTTATACACATGGGGGCATTGGTGTTTTTATGCTCTTTTCTCAAACATTCAAAAAAGGTTACAGATGGATCCTTAGATCAATGTTTTCCTCAAATTCCGTAAGTATCGATAACGGATCATGAAGAAATACATCAGCTGAGCAACTAGAAAACCTGCAAGGACAATGATCACCTCGGTAGCAATTGAAAGCTGATAAAAGCTTTGCAATGCTATAAATGCAAAGGCACTGTGTACAAATGCCACCACAATAGGTACGAAGAAAAGTAATGAGAGCTGACGGGTGACTATTTTATTCAACTCCTTATCTGTTAGCCCTACTTTTGTGATTGTTAAATATTGACGACGATCATAATCTAGATCCGCGTAAAGTCGAAAATACAAGAAGCTTCCCGCAGCTATGAAAAAGACAGCACCTACAAGAAGAGCCACAAATAGCATCATTCTAAACATATTCATTTGCATTTTATACAAAGTACCACTTACAATCATTGAATATGGCTGATCAGGTATAGATTTTACTATTCCTTCATCTACTAGGTTTTCTGCCATACCTGCTGTTTTCTCGAGATTTTTAGTGTAAAAACCAGTAAATATTCCAGTATTCACTGGTTTTAATTGCTTATAAAGCTCATCACTTACGACCAGTCCCTTATTTTGGATCAATTGAATAGGGAAAACAACATTTTCTGTAAGCTTAACTTGCTGAAGGTTAAGATGTTCTTGTTTTAAAGTATATTTCACGGATTCATCATTACTATAAGGTGATGCTCGCATTTCAAGTGCCATGTTTCCTTCAAGTGGCTTCTCTTGTATATCAAATCCCGCTGCTTTTCCTATTTTTCTATAATCCGAGAATGAAATAATCGCCATTGTATCAGGTGCATAACGATCTGACGAAGAAGCGATCGCAATATATTTAATATGCACTTGATTGGTTTTATAATGAATATTTCGATGCTTAAACTCATCATTAATTTGTTGTAAATGTTCCTTATGCATGGCTTGATCATCTAATGCGATATAACCGATTTCTGCCGGAAATTCCTTGTCCACCTGCTTATTCATGACATTCATAGAAGCAAGTGTGCCAACTGCACAAAATGCAACCGTGGACACGATCGTTACCATAAAAAACATTCGTGCATTATCCTTCAAACGATAAGCTAAACTAGAAATGGTGATTAAATTGGTTTTTTTCCAAAATAATAATCGATTCTTCTGCATCATTTTTATAATAAACACTGATAGCTGTGTAAAAAAGAAGTAGGTCCCTACAATGGTCATAGCAATTACAGGCAGGATTCTATAGAGTATTGTTTGCATGGTTGTTGTAGCTGCCAAGTAATAGCTGACAATGAGTAACACCGCTGCCAGAAGCGATAATAATACAGAAACTTTTGGTTCTTTTTTTGGTTTTTCCCCTGCCTGAAATAAATCAATTAACTTATTTACCCCAACAAGAATGGTTGTAAACAAAGAAATGCAAAAGAATAATAATAAAAATGCAATGGTGGTCAACAATAAAGCTTTCATCGATAAAATAAACGGCAATTGATCGATTCCAATCATCCTCGAGCCAATCATTAAAAATAATTTTCCTGTAAGAATTCCTACTCCAATACCAACCACAATCGCTCCAACACCAATAATCATATTTTCCAAGAAGACCATCCGGTTTAACTGACTTCTAGTCATTCCATGCATCATTAATATTCCAAATTCTCGTTTCCGTGATTTGAGAAAAGTACTAACGGAATACAATACAAATAAGAAGGAAAATACATACATAATCACTTCTGCAGCTGTCATTAATTGAATGGCTACGCTTGATGTGACACCCTTTTTTATATCCGGGTGAAAGATAAATAGTGCATAAACAAAGAAAATCATCACCGAAAATGCACTACTCAAAAAATACGCAGCATATATCCGTTTGTTCCGGATAACATTTCTATAAACGAACTGTGGAAAGGTCACGACTATCCCCTCCTAATAATGCAAGCATATCAATGATCTTTTGAAAGAATGTTTGGCGGTTTTCCCCGCGATAAATTTCGTTATACAATTGGCCATCTTTAATAAAAATGACACGATGGCAATAGCTTGCTGCTACTGCATCATGGGTAACCATTAATGCAGTGGCACCATCCTCTTTATTAATGGTTGTGAGAGTTTCCATAACATCTTTTGATGCTTTGGAATCTAAGTTTCCAGTTGGTTCATCCGCTAATATAAGGGAAGGTTTATGGATAATAGAACGAGCGATTGCTGTACGCTGCATTTGTCCACCTGAAATTTCATACGTTCGTTTCTTTAAAATTTTATCAATCCCAAGCTTTTTTGTGACTTCAATTAGCTTTTTTTCCATTTCACGTACGCTCACACCATCAAGGGTAAGTGGTAAAACAATATTCTCTTCAACCGTCAATGTATCTAGCAAATTAAAATGTTGGAAAACAAAACCCAATTCATGTCTTCTAAATAATGCTGTATCTTTCCGATTTAGCACATGTGGATTCTTCCCATTAATTAACACCTCGCCAGATGTTGGTTTATCAATAGTTGCAATTAAATTTAGTAGAGTTGTTTTCCCGCTACCAGACGGGCCCATTATTCCTACAAATTCCCCTTTATTTATCGAAAAATTAATATTATCTAATGCCTTATGAGCTACTTTCCCCTCATATATTTTTTCTAAATGCCTTACATCTAAAATCGGCATAACCCTCACTCCTATATCTTTGTTATCCTCATTCTAACCAAAATCCTTTTCATCCTACCATTTCATATACTTACAATTCCCTTACAAATATGTAAGGTGCCAGACCTCATGTGAATGGTTACACATGGAGCCTGACACCTTTAGAAGACCAGACGAATAGTCGTACCTTGATTGATTTTTGATTCAATTTCTATTTGATGCCCAAGCTTCTCGCATATTTGTTTTACGAGGTACAGGCCCATTCCTGTTGATTCCTGGAAATGACGGCCATTTTCTCCGGTAAAATAAGGATCGAATACCCTTGGTAAATCACTTGGAGGAATCCCAACACCCTCATCTGTTATTTCCAACACTACACTAATACCTCGTCTATAACTATTAAAATAAATTTTACGATTCTCATGAATGGTATAACGAAGGGCATTGGTTATAATTTGTGTAATGATGAATGATAGCCATTTCTCATCAGATGCTATCTGTATATCGTGATTAATTTGGATTGAAGGAAAAATGCGTTTTCGAATAAATAATCGTTTTTGACTCGAGGTAACCGCCCGAACGACATTTTCTAAGGAGAGACTTTCCACATAGAAATCACGTTCAAAAGTATCGAGACGTGCAGTATATAAAACCATTTCCAACCCTTTTTTTAAACGATCCAATTCATCCCCAATTGCAATAAAACGAGGATCATCTTCATCTTGAATCGTCAAATGTATGACTGAAATAGGCGTCTTCATCTGATGAACCCACTGATTAATAAACTGTATATGTCCATCCAGTTTATGTTTATAGCGATATAAGTCCGTTCGATAGTGACGGAACTGGCTTTCTAGTAATTGTTGTAATCCTTCAGCCAATGGTGTGGTCTGGATACCATTTGCAAAATCCTCCAATTGAGCAAAAGGTTTTTCTAATCGTTGATAGAAGGAACGGTGCCTTAAATAACGGAAAACTAGATACCCGATTAATAGACTCCCACTTAATATAGCGGCATATATCGAGATAGATAAATGACGATAACCATCGAGCCAGTATATCATCATAATAATCAATAATTGAAGAATATAAATAACAATCAATGGGAGCTGCTCACGAATAAATAGCTTCATTCTTTATGCCCCCAGTCAGGAATCAAACGATATCCTTGACCACGAATCGTTTGAATTGCATCATTTATTCCAAGTAGTGTTAGCTTTTTTCGTACACGAGTGACATAGACATTTAGTGTATTATCATCGACAAACGCCTGATCATCCCAAATTTTTTCCAATAATCGGTCACGACTAACTACACGTTCTAACTTTTTCATTAGTTCATCAAGTATTTTCGCTTCTGTAAGGCTTAGTTCAATTGTTTGTTCATTTAAAGAAAGCTGTAGACGTTCCACATCGAGCGTTAACCCATGAACGGTATAGCTTCTACCATTTTCTGTACTGGCATACTGACCATATGCCCTTCTAAGTTGACTATTAATTTTCGCTGTCACAATTTCATAATCAAATGGTTTCGTAATATAATCATCTGCCCCATTATCTAACGCCATAACTTGATCCATTTTACTATCACGGGCAGATATAAATAGAATTGGACAGGTAGATATGCTGCGAATTTGTCTACACCAGTAATAGCCATCAAATTTCGGTAGATTAACATCTAATAGAACCAGATGGGGAGAATACTGTTCAAATTGATTTCTTACTTCTTCAAAATCATCAACGGACTGTACATCATAGCCAAATTTATGTAAATGCTCTTTAAGTAAGTTAACAAGTTGTTTATCATCTTCAATAATGAATATTTTAAACATCCATATTCCCCACTTCCCTTTATACTTCATTAAATTGTACCAAAAATAGGATAATAATGGAGATGAGAGAATACAATGGCTCATTAAAAATTATTTTTATTATCTATTGACCCCAACCTTAGGGAAGCCATTAATATATCCAATGAGGTGGAAAACATGTTATATACGGTAAAAGATATTGCATCATTAGCAAATATCACGATTAAAACTTTGTATCATTATCATAAAATCGGTCTATTAGTACCTTATAAGATAAGTGAAGCAGGCTATCGATTATATGGAATAAAGGAACTAGAGCGCTTACAGGAAATATTATTTTACCGAGAACTTGATTTTCCTCTCAAAGAAATAAAACAAATTTTAGATGGTAACCCTGATCGATTATCTATTTTGTCTAACCAAAAAAACCTCCTTCAAGCACGTATAAAAAGAATGGAGAATTTAGTCCAGACAATTGATCAATCGATTCAGTATACCGCGAAAGGAGAAATCATGGATCAATCCAATATGTTTAATGGTTTTCGCAATAGGAAGGAATGGAACGAGGCACTTAGTGAGCAGAAACAATATTTAAAAGAAACATACAACTATGATGGATTTGAAGATAACTCCATTCAAGTTGAGAAAATGAATGAGCAAGCGATAGAAGCTAAACATTTTATGGAAACCTTGGCTAAAGCACTCAAGGATGGATTAAAATTTGACACAACTGAGGTTCAAACACTTATCGAACAGCATATTCAGTTTCTAAATAACCATGGACACTTAATGGAGGCAAACGACTTTGCCGCTCAAGCACGATTCTTCCTACAAGATGATTTCCATCGAAACATGCTTGAATCTCAACAAACTGGTCTATCCTATTTTCTTTGTATTGCTGCCGAGGAATACGCAGCTAACTAATGAATGTCTAAAAGATAAAGGGGGCGTTAGCCTTAATCGCCTCCCTTTTCCTTTTTGCATCTTTTATGTGGAAATAAAAATTAAGGACCTTCAACATTATTGCTCTGAATATTGATAGCGATATTTAATATAGGCAACACGATGATCCGTGGAACTCGACCAACTCTTCCACATACTATTGTTTTTCTTTGTCTCCTTCGTTAAAAGTGGAGCTTCTGCCCCTGCTTGCAACGACATATGATCAACTGATGTTGTTTGCATTAATTGATCATTTCGATCATAGAACTGTACCTCTATGTTTACGTTTAAATTTTGTTTACTAAAATTCTTTACCACAACTAAATTTTCATAATTCGAATCTCTACATGATGATGATTTAGAAGAGTAGCAATGTTGTTGGGACTCAACAATAGCAGCCGCAATCGGTTGTTCTTCTATGGTTGACATCTTTTCAAACGCTTTATGGGCTCGTTTCAATATCTCTATATAATCTGCTTTCTCTCCGGCAGGTAAGATAAATAAAAATACCAGCATTAAATGTAAGAAAATAAAACCAAACACTCCAAAGAGATTGAATAGCAAGTGGAGCATTTTTCGAAATGGGGTACGCTGTACAATAGATGTTATGACAGAAACAAGAAAGATAATAAAAGCTAAACTAAAAATAACCCCTCCCATTATAAAAATTTCTGTATGATTAGGTAAAATAGGAAATTGATATTTCCTTAAATAATCAATATTCATACCGAAAGCAATGCCGAAAAAAACAAGCCATATGAATACACTTATACTAAGTGGCCTGATTAATACTTTGTAATGTCTATGGCTCATTAGAGAAAAAATAAACACAAGCAATGGTAACGAAGAAATAAGAGTGAAAATGTAACCAAACATCCGTCTATTACACTTCCTTTCTATCTTTTTCCGTGAGATTGAGTTGTAACTTCTCATCTGTAAATTCAATGATAAAGTCATTTTTAGTTTCTTGTATTGAATACAAAAATGCTAATCTTTCCTTTGTTTCATTGAAAAGTTTCTTATACATTTGTTGATAATTATCGGGATTTGTTTTCCAGCGGGTAAATAAATAAAAGTAACGATCATGCCAGAAAGCGTATAGTTTCCATCTAAACCATCTCCATTCAATACCCGTCATAAATTTCATCTTCTGTGTATGAATAAGCTCTCGTGCTTCAAAAAAAGGAAGCTCTACTAATTTCATCGAAAGGATATAACATGTATGTAAACGTTCTAAAATTTTCACTAGATATTTTTCATCAAATTTTAAATAATCTCCATTTCTCCATAACGTTTTTTCTTTAGAATCCTCAGCTATACGAATAATCGAAAGCAAATGATCCATTGTTTCGTTGAAATAAGTTATATTTTGTTGATTAAAAAAGGAGTGTTTTTGTTGCTCGCCTATTTCCTGTAATGATTTGAAGAAATCCACACATTGTTGAAATGTTTGTTTTGCCTTATCATTCTCGAGGTATTCAAAAAAAGTTGCTGCAATAGTATATAAAATTTGAAATAGGTACTCGCGTTGAATAAAATCCTCACCCATTTCCTTACTCGAAATGCTTCGAACTGAATTTTCATCATGTACCAACAAACGAGCTTTAAATTCTTTCTTTCCCTTTCGATAAATTAAACACTCTATAATGCGATCTTCCTCTTCATAGACGATTCTCCCGTTGAATTGCAATAAGGAAATGCCTAATTGCTTTAGCACCTTCGTATCAGATAACCTCATTTCTAACTGATTGAGTAACTCATTCATTCGATCACCATTTTCTTTTATCAATTTCAAAAATAACCAGACTTATGTGATTTTATTCTTAGGCTAAAAGTATTTATATTTTTTGTCTATCCATTTTTATGACTAATTTTCATAAAAATAAATAGGATAAAAGAACGTGCTATGACGAATGAATACACAAGCCATAATCAAAATTATTATCCCTTCTTTCAATTGTGGCTATTTTTGGAATCTACTTTTCGTTAAAATTAATATAATGATAGGCTTTATTCTCAAACATTGTTGCTATTTAAGTAAAGTTTTAACAATTAAATATCGGCTAAAAAGACCACTACACCTTTCAATTCACTTAAGAAGAGAGCTACAAGCTTTATAAGAATGGCTGAATCTTGTATTGGGTGGAATAGCTGGCCATTGGGCTTTTACAAAGCAACAAACTATATGATGAAACGAAGGAGTGTGAACATGAATAACCGCATTTTGTTCGTAGAGGATGACCATTCAATTCTTGAAATGGTCAAAGATTATTTAACGAAGGAAGGATTTCAGATAACTACGGCAATGGATGGCGAAGAAGCCGTTTCAACTTTTCTTAATCATGCCTTTGATTTAATTATCCTTGATATTATGTTACCGAAACTCGATGGATTAGAAGTAATGAAAATCATTCGTGAACGAAGTACTGTTCCAATCTTAATTATGTCTGCAAAGGATAGTGATCTTGATCAAGCATTAGGTCTTGGTTTAGGCGCAGATGATTATTTATGTAAGCCATTTTCCATGGTTCAGCTTGTTGCAAGAATTAAGGCCCAAATTAGACGGGCTACAAAGTACTCTCAGCACAAAGAGTCGGTAGTAAACATTTTGTCTATTCGTGATTTAACAATTGACTTCACCAATTATCAAGTAAAAAAACACGATCGGCCAATTAAACTAACTTCAAAAGAATTTGAGATTTTAAAGCTTTTTACTACTCACCCTAATCGTGTATATACAAAAGCACAAATTTATCAATCCATTTGGCAAGATGAATATTATGGCGATGAAAATATCATAAATGTTCATATGCGAAGATTGCGAGAAAAAATCGAAGATGATCCGTCCAACCCTCAATATATTAAGACTTTATGGGGGATTGGGTACAAATTAGAGGAATAATCTTATGGTTACGATTTTATCTTTAATTATCATTCTTTTAATCGGAATCATCCTACTCCAATTTTACAATAAAAAGGTACGCAGTCGATCCTTAGCCTATTTGCATAAAAAACTTCAATCCATTCTGACGACGGAAACAAGTGAAAGACTACTTATTGTTACAGATGATCAGGAACTTAAGTCAATCTTAATTGCAATTAATCATCTTTTAGATTCAAATCATAAAATAAAGGCAACTTATGATAGAACAGAAGATTCCATGCGTAAAATGCTATCCAACATTTCCCATGATTTGAAGACACCACTCACCGTTATACTTGGCTATATCGAAATATTAAAAATTGATACTTCCCTAAACGATAAAGAAAAAGAACAATTATTAAATAAACTTCAAATGAAAGCAAATGAAGTTTTAGAACTAATTCATAAATTTTTTGATCTAGCAAAACTTGAATCTGGTGATAAAGATATTCAGCTAACCAAAATCAATGTGAGTGAGATTTGCCGTAAAAATATCCTTTCTTATTTTGAACACTTAACAATGAACCATTTTGCAGTTGATATAAATATACCCGAAAAGGATCTTTATGCACTTGGTAATGAGGAAGTACTGGATCGCATTTTAAGTAATCTCCTTTCAAACGCTATTACGTATGGAGTAGATGGAAAAATGGTTGGGGTATCTGTTAAAGAACATGGAGCATTTATTTCTATAGATATTATAGATAAAGGAAAAGGAATTGATGAAATTCATATTGACAGAGTATTTGAGCGAATGTATACATTGGAAGATTCACGAAACAGAATTTATCAAGGAAGCGGTCTAGGCTTAACCATTACAAAAAGACTTGTAGAAGCATTAGGAGGAGAAATCCATCTCAAAAGTAGGCCATATGAAAAAACTGTGTTTACCGTTATGTTAAGAAAGATCTCCTACTAACATGGGGAAAATAAGGACCCTCTTTTGTAATTACAAACTTAAGATTTATGTAAGAAATGAGTAAGAAAAAAGAGATTTTCATTTCCTATACTTACAGTATCAAAACTAGAAAGGAATATGGATCATGTCCTATCTTTTAAAAACGAATCATTTATCAAAAGTATTTCATGGAAAGGAAATCATTTCTGATGTGAATTTACATGTAAAGCAAGGAGAAATTTATGGATTTATTGGCCCCAATGGTGCAGGAAAAACAACGATTATGAAAATGATCACCAACTTAATTAAACCGACTAGTGGTGAAATTGAAATGTTTGGCGAAAAATTAACAGATACATCCTATGAGATTTTAAAACGACTAGGAACAATTATTGAGTACCCCATTTTTTATGAAAAATTAACCGCTGTTGAGAATCTGGAGCTCCATTGTGAATACATGGGCTATCATAATAAGAAGGCAATAGTAGATGCACTAGAACTAGTAGGCTTGAAGAATATTAATCATAAGCCAGTAAAGGAGTTTTCCCTTGGAATGAAACAAAGGCTTGGTATTGCCCGAGCCATCTCAACAAAACCGGAACTACTCATTTTAGATGAACCAATTAATGGTCTTGATCCTATTGGTATCAAGGAGTTAAGAGATTTATTTAAAATGCTTTCTAAGGAATATGGTATGACCATCTTTGTTTCCAGTCATATTTTAGGCGAGATGGAACAAATGGTGGATACCATCGGAGTCATTAATCATGGTAAATTACTTGAGGAAATCTCACTAGATAGCATTAACGGGAGACATACTGAATATATCGAAGTTGTCGTGGATAACAGCAATCTGGCCTCCTTTATTTTAGAGGAAAAGGTAGGGATAAAAAATTTCAAGGTTTTAAATCATGGTCTAATACGAATCTATGATTCTAATGTTACTCAAAAAGAAATATCTAAATCACTAGTGTTAAACGATATATCAGTTGAATCCATTAATAAGAAAAGCCATTCATTAGAAGAGTATTTCTTAAAATTGATTAATGGTGGTGGAATTCATGCTTAATATTATTAAACTTGAACTGAAAAAATATAAACTTAGTGGATTAATTAAAGGGGCACTCATTGCGACTTCGATTATTTTCCTTATCGTAGCTTTATTATTTTTTGTAAAAGTAGATGATGAACTTTCCTTTGAAAATGTCAACGATGCACTGATACTTATTGATACTGCTGTTAGGTCTGTATTTATTATTTATGCTGCATCGCTAATTTCAAAACTAGTGATTGATGAATTTAAAAGTAAGACGATTTCCATTTTATTCATGTATCCCGTTAATCGAAAGAAAATATTAATTGCTAAGCTGCTGATCATTGCAATTTTTACTTTTGTCTCAATTATATTTGCCAATACTGTTCTTGCGATTTTATTTTATTTGATCAATAGTATCCACCCTACATTAGAAGATACGTTTACGCTTGCTTTAATTAAGAAACATTCATTGACAGTACTAATGAACGCACTATCCGCTACAGGAATGAGCCTCATCCCCTTATTTTTTGGGATGCGCAAATACTCAGTACCAGCAACGATCATTTCCTCAATTATTCTTGTTAGTTTATTCAGCTCAAACTCAGGTGGGAAGTCATTGAATGATATTGTCATTATTCCAATTACGCTTGCCATTATCGGTGTGCTTATCGCCTTTTTCTCCATTAAAAATATAGAAAAAACCGATTTATTACTATAAAAATGAGCGAGTAGAAACTTTGATCTACTCGCTCATTATGTACTTATATATTAAACTTATTCACTAGGTCTCTTAATTCCTCCGCATTATTAGAAAGAGATCTTGCAGAAGAATTAATTTCCTCCATGGAAGCCAATTGCTCCTCTGTTGATGCTGCCACTTCTTCTGAACTTGCTGCATTCTCCTGTGCATAAACAGAAATTTCTTTTGCTGTTGATGATACCACTTCTACATTAGCAGAAATTTGTTGAACAGTTGCTGTAATATCTTCTATTTGTGGAGTGATATTCTGTGTCCGTTCAATGATTTGCATGAATCTTCTTGAGGTCTCTACTGACCCTTTAACCCCTTGTTCGGCATTTTCCATAACTTCATTCATCATGTCTATCGAATGTTTCATATCCATCTGTATCCCTTGAATAAGCTGTGCTATCATTTTTGTGGACGATTGCGATTGCTCTGCTAGGTTTCTTACTTCATCCGCTACTACCGCAAATCCTTTGCCATGTTCTCCTGCCCGTGCAGCTTCAATAGCGGCATTTAACGCAAGCAAATTAGTTTGATCAGAAATCCCACTAATGACATCGAGAATTCCACCAATTTCATGGGAACGCTCAGCTAATGACTGAATTACTTCATGAGATTTCGATACAGATTCATGAATAAATTTCATTTGTGCCATATTCGTTTCGATTGAATGTCCTCCCTCTTCTGCTTCCTTAGAAGTTTCCCTTGCAAGCTCTGAAACATTTGTTGTGCTTTCTGCAATGCGTAACACACCTTTAAGAACCTCTTGCAAGGATTTTGAGTTATTTTCAAGTTTTTCAGTCGAATCCTCAGCTCCGCTTGCTATTTCTTGGATAGCTGATGCAACATGTTCCGTTGCAGCTGTCGTTTGATCCGCACTCGCTGTTAGCTCTTCTGATGCTGCGGCCAATTGTTGAGATGTATCACTTACTTGTTTGACCATCCCGTTAAGGCCGACAATCATATGATTAAATGAAGTGGTCAATTGACCAATCTCATCCTTTGATTGATATGTTCCCTTTACGGTAAAATCTCCTTTTTCAGCTTTGGAAAGCAAATCAACAATATCCTTTGTTGGATTTACAATTACTTTTGTAATTAATATTCCTAAAGCAGTGGAAATAATCAATGCTGCCAAAATAATCCCGATTGTGATCAATGACTCAGATTTATAGGAATCTTTAATATCAGTTTTGATTTGCTCGGCTACCGCCTGGTTTAATTGCATTAAATCATTTAGAGTATTACTTACTTTTTCACCTTGTGGCAGAACCTTTGATTTATAGAGATCATAAGCTTCTCCGTTCTTGTTTTGTAATGCTAAATCAAGGACCTCATCTCGAACAACCTGCAAGTCCTTCGCCTCTTGTTTGTATAAGTCGAAAATTTCAAATTCCTTCGAAGATAGATTAGACTGACTAAGTTTATCGATGACTTCATCTATATCCTTCTGTAGTGAAGCGATATCATTTTTCATTTCAATATTTCGTGATTCCTCAGTTGTAATCATTACCTCTAATATATCTGCATCAATGGTTCGATCATTTCTTTGAATTTGCCCAATCCATTGATTAGGTATGAATCGATTTTGATACATAGAATCAGAGCGATTTGCGATATCTTTTATAAAATGCAAACCTCCAAATCCCACAACTAGTAACGCTAGAATTTCAATCACGATAAGCAGAGATAATTTTCGTGATATCCTCAAATTTCGCAAAAAATGCATTGTAGGCTTCTCCTTATATTTTATTAAATTGTTTGGATATCATCTTCTTGTTATATACGAACACTTCTATCCATAAAATTTAATTTATACTATATTAATTACTTATTCAACATTATTCGACGTAGTACGACATTTTTTTATACGAATTAGTGGATATAAATTTACAACTCATCTGTAATTGAAAACAAACTTCTATATGTTACATATTTTTAATGTCAATACAAATAATAGTAATGGTGTTTTCACCAATCTAACTTACAAATGGAGGGAATCATTTTATGAATAAGCTTAGAATAATCATTCATTTCCTCATTTATTTGTGGAAAAACTTTATTCAAAGAAACCTTCAAAAACTTAATGGTCTCTATAGGTTCCCCTCTTATTCGTAAAGACTACATTTAAAGTTAGATATACAAGTTTTCTTTAAAAACACAAAAACCCCCAAGTGCAAGTCTACTACTGACTTGTTCTTAGGGGGAGTGTTTTATCAACGAAGTTTTTTCATTTAATCTCTACTCTAAAATATATCCAATTACCGAAACAATAAAAATTATAGTCAGTCCAACAATGATCCATTTTCTTATTTCAACACCCATCATCCTTCACACCATTACTCTATTTAATTGGCGAAGATATAAAATGCGAACAAAGATAAAATAAAGCACCTGAGCTGCACCAAATGCACCTACCGCTATTAAAGAAGGGCTGAATGTAACTGTAAGACCAACTTGTCCTTGAATGATGGCAACGGTAACGAGAGTTCCTATAGCTGCTACAATTAACGGTAGGAAAAAGAGAACGAACATCTGGATGGTAGCTGCTCGATTCATTTCCTTTTGACTAAGCCCTATTTTAGATAGAGAATGGTAAATCTTTTGATCCTGTTGAAGGTCGGTATATAGTTTAAAATATAGAAAACTCACAGTTGATAACGAAAACAAAATGGCAATAAAGAGAAAAATAAATTGGATTAAACGATACATTTGCTCTGCTTCTAAATAGTGTAAGCCACGTAGCATCGCATATCCCGTTTCTCCATGGACAACCGTTTCAGGTATTTTCTTCGTTATCATTATTTCCTCTGATTTTTCAGTCGGAAGCTGATTATTCTCCCAGCTAGGAATATAATAATTAATTAAAACTGATAGATCCATCCCCTGCTCCTCCTTGGTTAAAGAGGCAGCTAGACCATTAAAGTCTTCATCAGATAGTACACAAAGCGAGCTAAATCCAAATCGATCCAAGAGATTAATCTCCTCAATCCCTGCTATTTTAAAGCTTGTTGATTTTGCTGTCAGCTTGGATAGTGATTGTTGATGCTCAACGGCCTTCTTACTATCATTGTGTAACTGAGCAATATTTTTAGAATTAAAAATGGTGATGGCTTCATGATTCTTTACAGATATCGTTGATAACCCATAATCCGCTGCGTAACGATTATAGTCTGATGCTTTCATTACTGTAAATGAAGTTTCTTTAAATGTATATTGTAGTGAATGCTGAACATGCTTTTCATACTTTACTCCAACAGATTCCAACTGTTGTTCAATCTCTTCGATATCCTTCTTCCAATTTTCTTGATCTTGTTCATTAAAAGGAGTATAGGTGATCGCATATGGATTTTTTCTATATAAATCTCTCGTTTCGTTACCCATACTGACGATCAGACTTACAAACCCACAGGCCATAGCGGTAACAACTGTAATAATAAAGAACATTCGTGCATTGTCCTTCATCTTATACGCCATCTCTGATATCCATAGCATATTAATTCCTTTTCTAAAAAAAGAACGTCTTTTTTTTAGCAATCTAATCGAAAAAACACTTAACTGTGTAAAAAATAAATACGTGCCAATACTACCTAATCCTAAAACATATAAATAGGTTTTCCCTAAATCATGGAACATCAAATAAAACGAACCTACAAAGCTAATGATACAAACAAAGGCTAAGAGGATTGATAGTTTTGGTTCCTTTTTTGGCTTACTATTTCCTAGAAGCAATTCAAGGGCCTGTTGTTGTCGTAAAAAGAGAATCGTCATAATCGATATGCCCAAAAACAAACCAAAGAAACAAGCAAATGTTAATATAATTGCCTTCACTGGTAGATAAAAAGGCAGATTATCAATACCTGTCATCGTTGAAGCAAATAACAAAAACAGCTTCGAACAAATCAAGCCAATAACGGTTCCCATCACAATCGCCGCAAAACCAATGATCATATTCTCAAAAAATACGATTCCATTTACTTGTCTACGTTCTGCACCAAGTATAGTTAAAATACCAAACTCCTTTTTTCTCGCTTTTAAAAAGGCACTAATGGAATATAAAACAAATAAAAGGGAAAAGAAAAAGATGACATATTCCCCCGTTTTCATTCCAACCTGTGCTGTTTGTCCCATTTCTGTTTTTTTTAGCTCAGGGTGAAACATAAATACTGCATAAGAAAGAAAAATCATGACAGAAAAAGTACTACTCAAAAAATAGGCTGCATATGCCCGTGAATTACGTTTCACATTATTCCACGCTAATTGACGAAAGCTCATGTGCATTGCCTCCTAAAAAAGAGAGTGTATCTATGATTTCCTGAAAAAATGCCTGTCTATTTTCTCCACGGTAAATTTCATTGTATAATTGTCCATCCTTAATAAAAACGATGCGATGACAATAACTTGCTGCAAGTGGATCATGGGTAACTAATAGCATTGTTGTATGATCGGTTTGATTAATAGTTTCCATCATTTCCATGACAGAGCGAGAGGATTTAGAATCTAAATTCCCTGTCGGCTCATCTGCTAATAATAATGATGGTGAATGAATTGTTGCCCTTGCAAACGCTGCACGTTGTTTTTGCCCTCCAGATACTTCATAGGTTCGCTTATTTAAAATATGGGTTATTCCCAGCTTTTCTGCTATGGTTGCCAGCTTTTCATCCATTTCTTTATTGCTTCTTCGATCTAATGTTAAAGGAAGTATAATATTTTCACCAATTGTTAATGTATCAAGTAAGTTGAAATCCTGAAAAACTAGACCGAATTCCTGACGACGAAACTTTGCTAAGTCATTTTTTTTCAATCCATTGGGGTTTTTCCCGTTAATAAAAATTTCCCCAGACGTTGGCTGATCTATCGTTGAAATTAAATTTAATAAAGTGGTTTTCCCACTTCCAGACGGACCCATAATCCCAACAAATTCACCTTGCTTTATTGTTAAATCAATATCAGTTAATGCACGATAGTTTACTTTTCCATTATAGATTTTTGATAATCGGTTAATTTTTACAATCTCCACTCGTTTTCCATCCTTTCGTTGTCCGATTGATACTTAGTTTACTAAAACAAAGACAGATGAACGACCGATTAAAATTACAATAACCTTACATCCCTGTAAGGTTATCTATTGTAAATTTCTAAAACTTAAACTCACAGTCGTTCCCTTGTTAACAACCGATTTCAACGAAATATCATGGCCTAACTGTTTACAAATTTCAGCAGTTAAATAAAGCCCCATACCAGTTGACTCCTTATATTTGCGACCATTTTCACCAGTATAATAAGGTTCAAACACACGCTCAATGTCCTGCTTAGGGATCCCTACCCCCTGATCCCTTACCTCAATTATTTGTTCTGTACCCTTTTTGACTGCGGCAATAACGACTGAATTTCCATAACCCGCCGAGTAGCGAACGGCATTCGTTAATAATTGATTGAGAATAAACCTTAACCATTTGGCATCTGTTAATACTTCCATTATCTCTGATATTTCAATAACAGGGTACACCTCGTTACGAATGAGTAAGCGTTTGTTTTCATGAACCACTTCACTAACAAGTTTCTTCAAATCTACCGATTCAATATGAAAATCCGGTTCAAACGAATCCAAACGAGACATATATAAAATCATTTCCAATCCTTTTTCAATCCGATCTACTTGATCATGAATATCATCAAAAATAGGCTCAATCTTACCTTTCAGCAATAAATGAATAACTGAAATGGGCGTTTTCATTTGATGGACCCATTGATTCGTAAAGGTTCGATGATTTCTCTGCTGGTATTCATATCGATGTATGTCTTGCTTATATTGTTGGTATTGATTCTGTAAAACTTCCTGTAATGCTACTGGCACTGCAAAAATTTCCTTCCCATGAACCGTCTCCTCTAGAGTATGCATAGGTTCTTGCTTGGAAAGCTTTTTATAGAAGGAAAAATGGGTAAAAAAACGAAAAAGTAAATAAGCAATTAATAAACATCCTCCAAAGAAGAGAGAATAAAGTGCAATCGATAGATCATGATTTCCATTTAACCAGTAAATACTAATGATCAATAAAAGCTGAATTATATTGAATACAATTAAGAAAAGATGATCCTTCAAAAAGAGCTTCATGATTGATCCTCCTCTGAAAGATTCAATCGATAGCCTGCTCCTCTTACTGTTTCTATCACATCACCTAATCCCAAATCCTTTAATCGTTTACGTACCCGAGTGATATAAACATTCAATGTGTTTTCACCTACAAATTGATGATCATCCCATAAAACATCTAACATATGAACTCTTCCAACCACCTGTTTCGGATGCTCCATTAGTAATTCCAACAGATTAGCTTCCTTCAGACTAATTTCCGTTTTGCTCTTCCCATATTGAAGTTCTAATGTTTCTGGAAAAAGGGTCAGTCCCGAAACGTGAAGCTTTCTAATCTTTTTATCTAACGCATAGCTACCATATGCTCTTCGTATATTGCTCTCTACTTTTGCTAACACTACTTCTGGATAAAAAGGCTTCGTTATATAATCATCCGCACCGTTTTGTAGAGCAAGGACTTGATCCATTTTATCGGCTCTTGCTGAAATAAATAAAATAGGACAGGTTGATTTTGTTCTGATTTGCCTGCACCAGTAAAAACCGTCATAACGCGGAAGATTGACATCTAATAACACAAGATCTGGTTGGACCTGTAAAAAAGCCTGTAGTATATTTTCGAAATCATTCACTATTTCCACAGAATAACCGTATTTCTGCAAATATTCTTGTAATAAAGTGCTTATCTGCTCATCATCTTCTATGATTAATACTTTGTTCAATGTTCATCCCTCGTCTTTTTGGCTATTAAAGAGTAATTAACCTTCTATTCCCTTGGCCCTTTTCTAAAACATTGTTGCTATTTAAGTAAAGTTTTTAAAAATAAACTATCAGCTGAAGGACCGCTACACCTTTTATTTCGCTGAGAAAAGAGCTACAAACTTTATGAGAATCGCTGAATCTTTTACATCAAACTTTATGAAAATAGCCTTTTCCTTTTGCTTACATTGTCTTATTTAAATTCCTAAATTTCAAATGGAAATTTACATTTCTTATATGATGTTATTTCCCAAGGAGGCATCTGGCTAAATATATTTGTGCCACATCTTAAAAGAATAAGGAGCTATCAATAATTCAATAATTGTATTAAACCAAATTAAAATTAGCCATCTCTCTTCTTAGCTAAGAAATAAAAATCATTTACATTTTATTCACGCTATGATAAATTAGCCTATGAACCAATCATCCTACAAATTTTAGAGGTGTACTATGGAAATTTCAAAAACCAGTCGCTTATCTCTTGTTGAACAAGTAGTAGCACAAATGGAGGCCTTAATTGAATCTGGTACATGGCCAATTGGGTACCGCATTCCTCCAGAATTAGAATTAATGGGACAATTTGATGTAAGCCGGAATACATTACGTGAAGCGATACGAGCTCTAGTCCACGCAGGGCTTCTTCAAACAAAACAAGGTAGTGGTACATATGTACTAACATCCAGTGTGCTTGGAGCTGCACTAGAAAAACGAATTCAAAAGGCGAGTCTTCTGGAAACTTTGGAGGTTCGACAAGCACTTGAGAGGGAAGCCGCACATTTAGCTTCCATTAGAAGGAATAACGAAGATATCGAGCAATTAAGAATCCTGCTAAAAAAATGTCAAACGGCTGCTAAACAAAAGGATCGGAAGGAGTATGTATTATCAGATATGCTTCTCCATAAAGCAATTGTAGATGCTACTCATAACAGCATATTAATAGACTTGTATGACCATATGACTACCTCTATTCAAGCTTCTATTGAAAACCTTGCTGAAATGACGAATGATGTTGATTTTCATATTGATCCACATAAAAGACTTGTCCATGCCATTATCGATCAAAATACAGATCAAGCAATGGCAGCTGTTAATGAATATATTGCTCAATTTAAAGAAACTTTAACATAAACGGGAGGTGCATCATGAGTTCACAACAAGTATCAGTTCACCAAGAACATACATCAACAGTAAGTGTAAAATCAAAAGCGATATTATTTATCATTGGAATTATTTTTATTGCTGCAAACCTTAGAGCACCATTGACATCAGTCGGACCATTAGTTGCCCCAATTCGGGACAGTTTAGGAATATCAAATACATTGGCAGGGACACTAACAACTGTTCCACTTCTTGCCTTCGCCCTCCTTTCACCTTTTGCACCAAAACTTTCACGCAAATTTGGAATGGAGACTGTTCTCTTTACTTCATTAATTTTAATAGCAGTTGGCATCACGTTAAGAACCTTACAAAGCGTCTGGACTTTATTTGGAGGGACCGTCCTACTCGGATTAGGAATTGCGTTTGGTAATGTATTACTACCAAGTATCATTAAACAGAGATTCCCGAAAAAAATAGGATTGATGACAGGTGTTTACGCTGTTGCCATGAATTTATGTGCTGCGATTGCATCAGGATTAAGTGTACCTGTTTCATCAAAAATCGGTTGGCATGGTGCATTAGGCTACTGGGGATTTATCGCATTTATCGCTATCCTATTTTGGATCCCACAAATTCGTACTCATAAAATAAAGGCTGAAACAAAAACGAATCAACAATCTTCAGTGAATTTATGGAAATCAGGTTTGGCTTGGCAGATAACTCTCTTTATGGGATTACAGTCACTGATATTTTATACAATTGTTGCTTGGCTTCCTGAAATCCTTAAAGAACAAGGGGTCAGCTCCAATTCAGCCGGATGGATGTTATCGTTAATGCAGTTTGCTATCATTCCCTTTACTTTTATCGTGCCAATTATTGCCGGTAGAATGAAAAATCAGCTTGCTTTAGTTGTTCTTACTGCTCTTTTCTTTATCGTAGGAATGTTTGGGGTTCTTTATGGAAGTGTAGCACTTATACCATTATGGATCATTATTATAGGTATTGCTGGGGGAGCAGCATTCAGCTTAGCTATGATGTTTTTCAGTTTACGGACCCGAAGTACACATGAAGCAGCTGAGCTTTCAGGGATGGCCCAATCATTTGGCTATCTGCTTGCAGCCATTGGTCCTACATTATTTGGTATATTACATGATCTTACACATAGCTGGTCTCTACCTTTATGGATGCTAATTATTGCCTCCTTTCTTATTTTAGTTTCTGGTATGAGTGCTGGAAAAGATCAATTTATAAAAGTTAAGCATGATGGTTAATCATACAAAATAAGACACTGAGAAAATGGTTCTCTGTGTCTTATTTTTATATATGGATAAAAGATCTCTATTGTTTGGCTAATCTCTTTTTGATAAATAAAATGACAAATAAAATAATCAGCACGGCTAATATCGCGTAGACGATATTTGAGTAGACATCCATATATCCAACTATTGTTTCCCATGAAGCCCCAACTGCAGCACCTACATTCACTAAAATGGTATTCCATATTAATGTCCCTATAGTAGTAAATAGTAGGAATAAACCAATATTCATATGTGACATTCCTGCTGGTATCGAAATTAGGCTTCTAATTAAAGGAATTAAGCGACAGAAAAAAACCGTCCATATCCCATATTTATTAAACCAATCATTTCCCTTATGAAGATCTTTTTTTGTTAAGCGCAGTATATGTCCCCATTTTTCAATAATTCTTTCTAATCTTTCCACATCGAGCAGACGCCCAATTCCATAAAGAGCAATAGCACCAAAAACTGATCCCAAGGTCGATACAATAATTACCCCCATTACACTTAAATCAGAGGAGGTAGTCATAAAACCTCCAAATGTAAGAATGACCTCTGATGGGATCGGTGGGAAGATATTTTCTAATGCGATTAAAAGAAAAATCCCGACATACCCGAACTCATCCATTATATTTGTTATCCAAGCTTCCATTTGCTCACACCCCTTTTTTATCATGTTAATTGTTCATTAATTTTACGATAAATGAATGAATCCATTAGTTTATAACCACAGAATAAAGCAATAAATCCCATCCCATAAGCAATAAGTATGAGACCGATGATCAATAATAACTGTGACGAAGGATAGAACCCCCCATATAGCAACCATATGATAATATCTACAATGGCTGCTAGGATCGCCCAGCCTATTAAATAATAATGAGCATGTAGGTTAAAAAGCATGGTATCTTTTGATAAGGATAAAATTTCCTGAACCTTGAATTGGTTAATCGCTTCCTTTGCAGCTTCATTTTTTGGCTTACCTTGCATAATTAAGTCGGCTGCATAGTCTTCCAAATAATGTTGTAGTTCTAATTTATCCTCCTTACCCATTGCTAGGTTTTCAACATAAGCCTGAATATTGTTTTGCTTTTGATACATAACATTCATACGAATATGCCCTATATAATTAATCACTCCCCATACTACTGCCAGTGCAAAAGCTAAAAGATAGCCAATTGTCAACCATCCTGGATCCTTCATATCAGACCGATCAATATAGAAGACTAAGAAGCAGAAAGCTATCGATAGTAAGAGAAGCCAGCTATATTTTATATCACGTAAGCAAAATACTTTTCTCATTATCTTACTCATACACCATTCCTCCTTAAATAAAACGGTCAACCATTTTCGTCATTTGATTCCAATCATGAATAAACCTTTGTAATAAAACAAAACCGTCTTCTGTAATGGCATAATATTTGCGTCTCCCACCATGGCTTTCATTTCCCCAATAAGATGTAATTGCTCCTTGCTTCTCTAATCGCTTCAAGGATAGATAAAGTGTCGCTTCCTGAATTTCAAACATACCTTCTGTACGTTCTTTTATCTCTTTGGAAATTTCATAGCCATAATTCTCTTTTTCTTTAAGAATGGAAAGAATGAGAAGATCAATCGTTCCTTTCAGCATTTCTTTATTCAAAATTAAGACCTCCACAAACTACCTTACATTATTAAGTACTTAATTATCATATGTTATATTACTTAAAAATGCAAGGTACTATTTAATGATATATATATTCTTCATTAAAAAAATCCACTGTTCTAAGAACAGTGGATTTTGGCCTAATATGCCTTCATTACATGTAGTAAATAATCTTTCCTATTTAGAGGATTAAAGTCTACTCGTTTTCTTACTGGAAAATCACTCACCATTTTTTTATATCCATATGGTTTGGCAATAAATATACCTTCACCTTCTGTAAATGAGTAAAGATTTCTCTTGAATTTCTCAGTTACAGCCATAGGAAGCGTCCCTTTCAGAATATAGGAATCCCTACGAAAGAATGGTTCTGTAAATTCTGCCTGAATCGCTGAAAGTTTAAACATTGCTTGGCTAATAGAGTTAGCAGGAACACTTAATTCAAATTTGTTCATTGGCTCATATACATCCGTGCCCGCTTTCACAAGTGCCTCCATTAATACTAATGGAACTAACTTTCTAAAATCACTCGCTGTTGTGACGGGACTTGCATATCCAGTATGTGTAAGAGTTACGACAATATCTTCTACTTCCCATCCAAACAATCCTTGCTTTAATACATCAAAAACCGTCTCTTCAATGGCTTTATGAAACGCCAAAGGCAAAGAACCGAGTTCCACTCCTAGTTTATAGGTCTTACCGCTACCAAATTCACCAGGTTCTACTCGAAAACCCACTGTCCCATAGAAGGGGTTATCTGCCTCCCCCATTCTTTCTAATGCCTGACCGATCCCTTTTGGTTTTTCAATACAGATGACTCTTGTTTCAGAAAAGGTAACTTCTACATGATATTTCTCTTTTAAAACCGAGTGAATAACCTCTTTTTGAACTTCTCCAAATATACGGATGAAGAGGTCATGATGAAAGTCATCCTTTAATACATGTATAAGAGGATCCTCCTCAGACATTTCCATCAATGCTTGATAAAGATCATGCGTTTTTTCCTTTTGTACTGGTTTAATCTGTGTTTCTAGCTGCGGGGCCGCAAAAGGAATATTCATGATTTTATCGGACCATTCACCTACAAGATCGCCAATTTTAATATCCTTCAAGCCCCAAACTTTACAAAAGTCCCCGGCTATTACTTTTGGCGATATCACACTGCTTCCGTTATAGAATTGGTGAATCTTTTTAATTTTTTCAGTGTGTGTATTTATTGTCTTTTCTATATTTTTTCGATTGATCTTTACATATTCTCTAACATGAATGGTCCCAGAAAAAACTCTAATATACGCAATCTTTTCACCTGATGCTTCTCTCTCAATCTTGAACACTGTCCCTGATAATGACTCTTTTTCTAAACCATGACTAACGGGAAGCATCGTTTCAACCCCATTAAGCAATTCCCTTACACCAATACCAGTCATAGCTGAGCCAAAATAAACAGGACAGAGCTTACCTTCCTTTATTCGATTGATCATGATGGCTTTTATTTGTTCTTCTGTGATTTTTCTCTCGTTTACGTAAGCTTCTAATAAAAAATCGTCATTCAATGCCAATAGACTCTCTTCAAAAAAATAAGGATCTGATTCTGCATTAAATTGTTTTTGAACAATCTTGGCTTCCTTCGTTCCCAATTTTTCTACGGTATATAACGGAATAATATTTTCTATCAGTTTTTCTTTTATATTCTCAATTAATCTCGTTGACTTTGCCCCCATGCGATCAATTTTATTGATAAAAATGAGGGTCGGTATCCTTAACTTTTTAAGAATGCTCATTAATATTTTAGTCTGGGCTTGGATCCCTTCCACAGCAGAAATGACAAGAATCGCACCATCTAAAACTGAGAGGGATCGCTCCACTTCCGCAATAAAATCCGCATGTCCAGGAGTATCAATTAAATTAATCTTTACATCTTTTAGAAAAAAAGAAACGACTGATGCCTTAATCGTAATCCCTCTTCTTCTTTCTAATTCCATTGAGTCTGTTTGAGTATTTCCGTGATCGACTTTTCCGATCTTATCAATCACAGCAGTCTCAAATAAGATACGTTCAGTCAAACTCGTCTTTCCAGCGTCTACATGCGCTACGATCCCTATATTTATTATTTTCATGAATGAATATCCTCATTTCGTTTCTCAAATTAAATTCCTCTTTTCTTTTGATAAATTGCCGCATTGTAGAATCACTCCAATCAATTTTGTAAATCTATTATATAATTATTGTAAATACTTGTAAAATTGCCAATAAAAATAACCTGATCTCTATTTATCAGGTTATAACTATTAGATAGCCATAGAATTGGTGAATTTTAAAGCATTCATTTCAAAAAGACAAATATTCACTTTTTTCAGCAACGCGTTTTCGTCTCACCAAGGTTAAAAATATAGCAATAGATAAGAAAGACATTAAGATTAAAATTCCAGCACATATAAAGAAATCAGTATTAAAGGGATAATCGTATATATAGATTAAAACACTGGTAACAACCAACAAAACGACTAGAAACAATTCAAAAAGAAGTGTCATTAATATAAATAATAAATAAGGAAACACAATCTCATTTCTTGAAACATGCTGTAAAGTAAGGCCTTCCCAGCAAATATCAGCTAGCTTAAAAAATTTCATCATCTCTCCATCACCCCTAGAACATTCTTCTATTAACAAAGTATGTCCAAAAAAGAGAATTATTTACTGAATAATGAAAAACTTTATTAGAAGGTTCTGAGCACGGACTTAGTTACTTATTGGCTTTTATAAACAGAAGCTTTTAGACTTTAATAAGGCACTTTTCTCAAATATTTTTGCTATTATAGTAAGGTTTTAACTAATAATGATCGGTTGAAGACTCTACACCTTTCATTATAAAGAGTATCCCTAATCATAAAAAATCAGCCTCAAACAAGTTTGAGACTGATTCTACTTCATGCTTACCTAACAGAAATAAGGATATTAGTTCTCTGCTATACTTTTTATTGCTTGTTTATACTTCTCATACCAGATTTCCCACTCATTTTTTCGTGATTGTACAGTTCTTCCATCTAATAATGCCTGGATAACCTGTAGACAAACATGCCATCCTGCAAGATCCTTTGGCGTGTGATTCGTTATTTCCTTTATCGTCTCAATAAAAATTAATAAACATCCTTCAGGCTCTTTATATAATTCGAAACGGACACGATCCGCAGCCCATGTATATTCCAATACCGAATACATTTTCAGTTCAGTAATTTGCATCTCCTCAAAGGTGCCATCCCCCATATTAAACGTAATCAGCCCACCTTCACGAAGATCTGCAACTCTTAATTCTGAAAACCACTTTTTTAATTCTCCATTATCTGTTAGCATCGCCCACACTTTTTTTAAATCGTGTGGAAAATGGTGTTCATATCTAGCAATGTAATAATCATCAACCTTTTTTATAGTAGCTAACATTCACTTCACTCCTCTTTTTAGCATGCTTATTTATCCACTGACATGATTTAAGTATATCTCTAAAAAGACATTCTATTTCAATAGACTCATTCCCTTTACCTTTTTACTAAATCTATCTATTAAATTTAGATCGGATATCAAGTGGTAGACTAATAAAATCATTATTTTCGATTGAAACGATCGAAATAATCATCTTTATTGATTTATACTCGCATTATAAAATATTAATGATAAAGGCTCTTTTCTCAAACATTGTTGCTATTTAAGTAAAGTTTTAACTAATAACGATCGACTGTAAATCGATACACCTTTAAATTTTACTGGGAAAAGAGCTACAATCTCCATAAGAACCGTTGGAATCTTTTATTAGGTGTAAAGGCCGGCAGTTGGGCTTTTACTAGAGAATAAACGATAAGAAAACAACCATTATAATAAAAGAAAAGGAGTGGACTTATTCATGTCAATTGCCGTTATTTATGGTGGGACTAGAACAAATGGAAATTCAGAAGAATTAACTAAGTACACTATTCAAGGATTAGAAGTGGAAAGCATATTTTTAACAGATTATACGATTCAGCCCATAGTGGATGGACGACATGCAACAGAGGGATTTCATGAAGTGAATGACGATTATAACGCAATTATTGAACGGATTTTACCTCATGACATTTTCATTTTTTCTACCCCTATTTATTGGTATAGTATGTCTGGTGTGATGAAAAATTTTATTGATCGTTGGTCACAAACATTGCGTGACATAAATTATCCGCAATTCAAAGAAAAAATGGCCACAAAAAAGGCATACGTTATAGCTGTTGGCGGAGACCAACCAAATATTAAAGGACTTCCGATGATTCAACAATTCCAGCATATCTTTGATTTTATGGGAATCACATTTGAGGGCTATATCCTAGGTGAGGGAAATAAACCTGGCGATATTGCAGAGGATAAAAATGCTTTATATGCAGCTGAACAAATTCAAAAAAAGCTAAAAGAAGGGTTGTCTAATTAGTAAAGGGGCACATCCCCTTATTAGACAACCCTTCAATTAATCATGTTGCTAACTATACGGCAGCTGTTTTAGAAAATTGGCTATTATAAAGATCCGCATAAAATCCATCTACCTCTAATAAATCTTGATGTGTACCTTGTTCAATCACCTTTCCTTGATTCATGACTAGAATTAGATCAGCATCTCTGATTGTTGAAAGACGATGAGCAATGACAAAGCTAGTTCGATCCTCCATTAATCGATTCATTGCTTGTTGGATAAGTAGCTCGGTCCGTGTATCAACACTCGATGTCGCCTCATCTAATATCATAATAGGTGGGTCTGCAAGTATCGCTCGGGCAATCGTAAGAAGCTGTTTTTGCCCCTGAGAAATATTCGAAGCTTCTTCGTTTAAAACTGTGTCATAGCCTTCGGGGAGTGTTCGAATAAAATGGTCCGCACGAGCTGCCTTGGCAGCTTGATAAATTTCCTCATCTGTTGCCCCAATTTTTCCGTAAGCCAAATTTTCTTTAATGGTTCCATTAAACAGCCATGTATCCTGTAGAACCATTCCAAATGTTGTTCGCAAATCTTCACGTGAAATTTCCCGTGTATCAATACCATCAATTTTTATTTTCCCGCCATTTAATTCATAAAATCTCATTAAAAGATTGATTAAGGTTGTCTTTCCTGCTCCTGTTGGTCCTACGATTGCAACGGTTTGCCCTGGTTTTACATCAATATTCATATCCTTTATTAACAAGTCCTTCCCGTAACCAAAATCAACATGTTCAAATGTCACTGCACCCTTTGCCTCAGTGAGACTAGCTACCTTTGATTCCGGGATTTCTTCTTCTTCATCCAATAATTCAAAAACCCGTTCTGCCGCTGCAACTGTAGATTGAATGATATTAGCAATATTAGCAGTCTGAGTAATCGGTTGCGTAAACTGGCGTGAATACGTAATAAATGCTTGGATATCTCCTATTGAAATTGATCGCTTAATGACTAAGATTCCTCCAATTATGCTAATCAGGACATAGCTCAAATTCCCAATAAAAAACATCATCGGCATAATAATTCCCGAGATAAATTGAGCTTTCCTTCCTGCTTGATATAATTCTTCATTCACCTCATCAAACTGAGCAATCGCTTTTCTCTCATGACCAAAAGCCTTCACCACTTGATGACCTGTATACATTTCTTCAATATGTCCGTTTAACTGACCAAGTGAGCGCTGTTGATCCATAAAATGCTTCTGTGATCTCTTCAATACAGGTCGAATGACAAAAATCGATAACGGCAAACTAATGATCGATATCAATGTCAGAAGTGGGCTGATCGTCAGCATCATAATAATGATTCCAACAATGGTCACAATAGATGTAATAAACTGAGTCGCACTTTGTTGAAGGGTACTCCCTATTAAATCTACGTCATTGGTCACACGACTTAATGTTTCACCATTTGGACGACCATCATAATATTTAAGTGGAAGTTTTTCTAACTTTTGGTTCACATCTTCTCTTAATTGATAAACAGTTTTTTGGGCAACAATTGACATTAGGTACTGCTGAATATAACTAAATAAACTACTAATGACATATAGTCCAGCTAATAACAATAACAACTGTCCAACAGCCCCAAAATCAATTTCTGCTCCTGGTACGCCAGTTAGTTTTCCATAGATGCCTTCAAATAATTTAGTAATGGCATTCCCCATTATTTTTGGTCCTGCAATCATAAAAATGGTACTCATAATCGCTGCCGCAATTACAGCAATTAAACGATTTCGAAATGGTTTTAAATAGCTTAGTAATCTCCATAATGTTCCTTTAAAATCTTTTGCTTTCTGTTGTCCCATCATCATGTGCCCGCCGCCATGACCAGGTCCACCGCTTTGAGGTCTTGCTTTTCTTTTACTCATGCAATTTCCTCCTCTTGAAGCTGGGATTCAACGATTTCACGATAGACATCATTGTTCTCTAACAACTCTTCATGTGTTCCAATACCAGCAACTTCTCCCCTATCGAGTACAATAATTCGATCTGCATCGATGACCGTACTCACACGTTGAGCGACAAGAATTACAGTTGCATGGGCAATCTCGCTTTTTAGCGCTTCACGTAGTTTAGCATCTGTTTTATAGTCCAATGCGGAGAAACTATCGTCAAAAATATAGATATCTGGTTTTCTAATAAGTGCCCGCGCAATAGATAAGCGCTGTTTTTGCCCACCTGACACATTTGAACCACCTTGAGTAATCAACGACTCATATTTGTTTTCCATATTATTGATAAAATCATCTGCCTGAGCTATATTAGCGGCATACTCAATTTCTTCTTGGGTGGCATCCTCTTTTCCAAAACGAATATTATCAGCAATCGTTCCTGTAAATAAAAGCGCCTTTTGTGGAACGAAACCAATCTTTGAACGAATTTCTTCCTGTGATGCTTCACGAACATCGATACCATTTACTCGTATCGAACCACTTGTTACATCATAGAAGCGTGGAATTAAGTTAACAAGAGTAGATTTACCTGCACCAGTCCCACCAATAATTGCGGTAATTTCACCTGTATTCGCTTTAAAGCTAATATTTGATAAAGCAGGTTCCTCAGCTCCAGGATAACTGAAAGATACTTGATCAAACTCAAGAGTGCCTCGGTTGCGATTAGCCTCCTTTGTTCCATCATCTAAAAAGGTTGGCTCCATCTCAAGAACCTCATTAATACGTTTTGCAGAGACAGCTGCACGCGGGATCATAACAAACATCATGGATGCCATGACAAGGGCAAACATGATTTGCATAATATATTGAATGAAAGCCATTAGATCCCCAACTTCCATGGCTCCATTATTAATCCGAATTCCACCAAACCAAATAACGCCTACAACGGTTAAATTCATTACAAGCATCATTACAGGCATCAAGAGTGCCATGACTTTATTCACTTTAATTGAAACATCGGTTAAATCCTTATTTGCCTTTTGGAGACGAATCTTTTCTTCCTTTTCACGATTAAATGCACGGATGACCCGAATTCCAGTCAAATTTTCCCGTAATACTAAATTCAATCGATCCAGACGTGTTTGAACAGCTTTAAAAAGCGGAATTCCTTTATTCATTATAAGAAGAATGGAACCAACTAATAATGGGATAGTAACCACGATAATAAGAGACAGCTTCGCGTCCTTTGACAATGCCATGATCAGACCGCCAATAAACATAATTGGCGCACTTATAACCATACGCAACATCATGATGACGACTTGCTGTACTTGTGTAATATCATTTGTGGTTCTTGTTATGAGGGAGGCAGTACCTATGTGATCAACATCTTGAAGTGAAAACTTCTCTACATGAGTAAAGACCTTTCGACGAATATCCCGTCCTAGTCCCATCGCAGCTTTAGATGAATAATAACTTGCAATGACCGATGCAAAAGCACCGAATGCAGCTACCAGAAGCATTAGCCCGCCAATTTTCCAAATATATGGTGTATCTCCCACAACCACGCCTTTATCAATAATATCCGCCATCAATGTTGGTAAATAAAGATCTGACATGGATTGGATAAACACAAGTCCAAATACAGCTAGAACGATCCATTTATAAAACGTGAGATTTTTTAGTAGTTTAATCATCCCATCATTCTCCTTTTTCAGTCATTTCTTTTTCTAAAAAAAGTGCAATCTTCTCGAGGGAATGAAGGAAATCATCACGTTGCTTTTCAGTAAATGTTTGAAGCGCTAACTCAAAACCATGATGAATGCTTCCTTCTCGTAACCAGATTTTTTCAAAAAATTCCTTTCCTTTCTCGCTAAGTATCAGTTGCATTTCCCTACGATTATCCTCCACCGGATGGCGATGAATTAAATCCGCTAAGACCAAACCATCAATAGCCTGACTTAATGTGCTTTTAGGAATATAGCTTTCCTTCGCCAATTCCTTTTGAGTCATTTTCCTTCTTGGAGCTATCTTCATTAGAATCACTAATTGCGGCATGGAAAGATTATTGTCTGCAGCCGTTTTCTGGAAAATTTTACGGGAATTTTGTTGAACACGATCAAATGCTTGAAGAATTTCAATTAATTTAATGCTACTCATAACTTATCCTTTCTGTTCTGTTTCGAATTGTTCATTTATGAACTGTTTAAAATCATACAATAAATTTACTCCTTTAGATTCTTCAAGTCAATCGTTTAATTTTTTTTCTTCCACGCAAAGAGGCCTGAATCACCATTTCATGTGAAATCAGACCTCATAATCGTCTTATTTTTAGTCAATAATCCCCTTTATTGCATATAGATTTTTACAAGTTCATAACATCTTTCTTTCGTTACACGAGCAGCTACACTAAGATACTCCACTTGTTCATGGGTACCCCCTTTATATTTTGAAGATTCTTGTAGCGCAGTCTCATCTCTATATATTATCCATTGTCTTTGCTTATGCTTTAACTTCTCCATCTCATCAGATGGCAACGTCATTTTTAGTTGATTATAAACATCATTTAATGCATGATCCCATCTTTCATATCGTTCATGTTCTGCTTGTTTCATCTCTACCGTACTTTCATTTTTATATAAACCATCTAAGTCAGACATTCCATTTTCAATCGAATCAAGTTTTGCTAAAAATTCATTTCTTTGGCCTGCATTCGAATGACTAATAGTTTTGTTTTTAGAATCACTTTTTTCTTGATTTAGATTTTGAGATTCATTGTTTTGTTTAATGACTTTTTGATTCGCATTCGCCTTTTTGTTCTCTTCTGCTAGCTTTGCATACTTATCTAATTCAGTTTTTAAATAACCAGATAACGATTTTTTATCTCTAATTTGGTTTGCCTTTTCAAAGGCTTTATCCCATTCATCCTGTTTAATCGCTTGTTTAACCTGAATAAGTGCTTCTGTGTTTTCATATAATTCCTTTATATTTTTATCTTCAGGTTTTTCGTCTAATGCAAGAGCATAGGAGGCAGCAGCTTTTTCAAATTCTCCACTCTCTAATGCTTCTTGTGCCTTTTTCATCGCTTTATCATATATGCCATTACTACAACCTGCAAATATTATAGATGCTGCAATAAGGAGCAATCCCTTTTTCACATTTATATCCTCCATTCAACTATGATGGATATTGGAGAAATTTAAGTTCCAAACATTTAGAACATCCCTTCAATATATTTCATCAACTATTCTGTTTCATATGTACCTCTTCATATGGTTGGACAACAACAAAACCCTCTCCTTCAAATTTCATCTGAATAGATTCACCACTGCCTCTACCTAAGAAAGTCTTGAAGGAAATATCTGTTTGAAACTCCGGCTTTAAATTTCCCGACCAAGCGACCGTTGCATTTGGATCTGTAATAATAGGTTTTCCTGGTGTCACCTTTAAAGTAAGTGGTTCATAGTAAGTAGTGATCGCAACCAGTCCAGTTCCTTCACAACGGACATTGAATAATCCCCCCGCCATCATGCCAGCCACTTTTTTCATTAATTTAATGTCCCATTTGATACTTGGTTCAAATGCGAGTAAATCATTTCCATTAACAAAAATGGCATCATTCTGTAGGTGGAGAATAATTACTTTTTTACCTGAATCAGCAAGATATAATTTCCCATTCCCATTTGCCTTCATTAGGGATGTTCCTTCACCCGTAAATGCCTTTTTAAATGTTTTTCCTAAACCATGCTCAAAAATCCCCTCACGTTCAAACTTTATTTTTCCAGTGTAAGAGACCATTGAACCTGCTTTTGCCCATACTTGCCCATCTAGATTCACTTCAAGAATACGAGGTGTTTCTAATTCAAAAAACCCTTCGCCTTTATCCTCCTGTTCTGTTTGTTGAATAAATTGGTCAATTGAATATTTGCTCATCATAAATCATCCTCTCTGTTTTAATGACAAACATTGTTCTCCAAGAATGTCGTAATTTTTTGTAAAACCACTTTATCAGTTATGATAATTGAATATTTTTTTGGAAATAGCCTTTTTTTAACTTATTTCTAAATGATATCCTTGATTTACATCTTCATGAAGCCCATAAAATTTATGCCATTTCTTAATCTCCTCTATGTTAAAGGAATCGATTGCTGAGTAATGATGGAATTTTCCATTCATAACCATTCCCTCTTTAACGATAAAAAATGATTCTTGTAGTTTAATGGATGTAGTAAATAAATAAAAAAGAACCGACAATGTAAAATAGGAGGAGTGGAACCAATTTGTAGTAAAAGTAACAATGACGAATCCTACAAATAGACAAATAGTTAGCACAGTTGTCCATTGAACCAAACGGTATCCTCTAGAATCCTTCTTTAATGGTTTTTCGATCTTCATTTCTGGCAAAAACCGAATGGCATGATAATCTTCATTAGAAGGATAAAGTGCTTCCTGACTAAGATTTATTGCATTTCTTAATTGGAAATTATAACGAATTAACATTCCAGTTATACAAGCTAGAACGATACTAAATAGGATATTTAAAATTTCCATACTAATCACCCTACAAGATTTTACGAATGAACCATTGAAAATGTTTCATGTTCTTTCATCTAAATATAAGGCTGTTTTCGTATGCTTTTGTAAGAGCCCAACTGCCTGCTTTTACATCCAATAAAGGACTCAGCGATTCTTATGAAATTTGCAGCTCTTTTCTCCGCGAAATGAAACATGTAAATAGCAACAATGTTTAAGAAAAGAGCCTAATAAAAAAAGCCCGAAGCTGTTTTTGGAGAGACCCAAATAAATGAGACAAGGAAAAAACACCCCCTGAATCGTATTAATACAATATGATTCTTAGGAGGGTGTTTTTCTATGGGCACAAGAGTACATTACGCAGAAGAAGTAAAATGGGAAGTAATTAAAATGAAACAAGCTGGAATGACAAACAAAGAAATAATGGAACAACTGGGGATAAAAAATAAGACTCAAATTAAAACATGGATGCGATGGTACAAAACAGGCCAAACCTATCGATTTTCGCAACAAGTTGGAAAACAATATTCCTACGGTAAAGAATCGGAGGAAATGAGTGAGCTAGAAGAATTAAAACTAAAGAATAAACAGCTAGAGGCTCAATTGGCAATTATAAAAAAGTACCAGGAGATCGAAAGGAGTTGGAGCCACGAGTCATTGTCCAAGTTGTAGAAGAACTCTCAGCCACTTTTAAAATAATTGATATTCTTGGAGTATTAGGCATACCTAGTCAACATATTACCGTTGGAAAAAGAAGTATAAAAAAGTTGAGCTAACTTCATTAGAAGAGCTAGTAATCAAGCTGTGTAAGAAAAACTTCTATCACTATGGTCATCGTAAAATTAAATCCATCTTAAACAGAAAGTATGGGATAAATGTAAACCGCAAAACTGTACAAAAAATTATGCAAAAGTTTGAGATTCAGTGTCAAGTTAAGAAGAAGCGACAAAAGTACATTTGTGGTGAGAGTAATATTATTGTGCCGAACACTCTCAATCGTAATTTTAAAGCAAGCCGATTAAATGAAAAATGGGTAACCGACATTACCTACTTACCTTATGGCTCGACTATGTTATATTTATCAACGATTATGGACTTATATAACAACGAAATAGTGGCTTACAAAATAGGTACGAGCCAAGATATTAACCTAGTATTAGACACATTGAGGGAAGCTGTAGAATTACGTAAACCAGTAGGGTTACTTCTTCATAGCGACCAGGGATCTGTCTATACTTCACATGCATATCAGAATTTGGCCAAAGAAAAAGGCATTACCACAAGCATGTCTCGAAAAGGAAACTGCCATGATAATGCCGTCATTGAATCCTTTCACTCCTCGCTAAAGTCGGAAGGATTCAACGCTCAAAGTAGAGCATCTATATCCAATTCTAAAGTAGTACAAATTGTAAATCAATACATGTATCGATATAATCATGTACGAATTCAGGCAAAATTAAACTACCTGTCCCCACTGGAATACAGGGGACAGGCAGCATAGGTGTTTTTTCTAAGTCTCATTTTAACGGGTCAGTTCATTTTTTTGCTTCGGGCTTTTCATTTTATACTTACCTATTTCACTGGAATCCATATTTCGGAATATAAATCTGGACTTGATGGATCATCTTCTGAGTAGACCTCTAATTCAGGTGTACCGGCATGTTCATATCCACTGGAAGGAAACCATTCTGAGAATATTTGTTTCCATACCTTTGGCATTGCACCAGGCATCGGACCATGAACCTCAAACACTGCCCATTTTGAAGCAGGAATTTCAAAGCTATCTAACCCTTCCGGCACTTCCCCATTACTTGCAGATGCGATCCAATACTCCATTTTCTTTGATTGATCAGCGATATTATCAACACAGATTCCCAGCACCCCTTTAATTAGTCCATTATTCACCTTAAATAATAAACCGTCGGTACCATTCGCATTGACTTCCTCCCAAAATTTTGGGATACCGATTAAATTTTCTTCATTCTCATAAGAATATTCCCTCTTTAATCCAACTACTTGAAATGCAGCCTCTTCCACTATACGATATTTCATTGGTTCTACCCCTTTCAGATTGACCTGAATAATCAGGCGGTTATAGGATTGCAGCTTTCCTATCCCTTTTCGAGCATCACTTGGAGTGACACCGTGTTGTCTTCGAAAAGCTTTAGTAAAAGCCTCGGGAGTGTCATAACCATATTTATAGGCAAGATCAATAATCTTACAATCAGTACGGGATAGTTCTTCAGCAGCTAAAGTTAAACGCCTTCTACGAAGATATTCACCGACTGATACATCCGTTAGGACGGAGAATGTTCGCTGAAAATGAAAGCTTGAAGCATTTGCATGTCTAGCAATACTTTCAATTGTTATATCCTCCAGCAAATGATCCTCCATATAATTAATTGCCTTTTGCAAAGACTCGATCCATGCCATGTCACTCACTCCTTGATTACATTTTAAAAGGGAGAACCATTTATATCCTGTTTTTTTATGCTTTATTCGGACAGTATATGGTAATATCATAGATTATTACAATAAATAGAATAGACTTATCATTCAAATTATAATATATCTAGCCATATCTTGGCTGCAGTTACAAAAATTAAAATGGATAAAATAACTTGAAGAACCTTCGTATTAGTATTTTTTCCGATCTTAGCTCCTATTGGTGAAGCGATAATACTTGCAATAACGATAATTAATGCTGGCAAATACTCCACTTGTCCCGTCGATACTTTTCCAATAGCGGATCCGATCGATGAGAGAAAAGTGATGGCTAAAGAGGAAGCAATCGTCATTTTTGTAGGGATCTTTAAAACAACTAGCATAATCGGTACTAATAAAAATGAGCCACCTGCCCCTACAATTCCTGCACCAATTCCGATAACGAATGCAAGCAGTGTAGCTAACCATTTATTAAATTTCACTTGATTTAGTGGAATATTATCTATTCCTTTTTTAGGAACAAACATCATAATTGCTGCAAGCAGTGCCAATATCCCATAAATGATATTCACTCCACCTTCAGACATATGTGTCGAACCAAAGCCCCCTACAAAACTTCCAATGAGGACACTAATGCCCATAAAGCCAATTAACGTCTTATTTAAATACCCACCCTTTCGGTAAGCCCATACACCACCTATCGTTGCGAAGAACACTTGAATTGCCGTGATGCCTGACACTTCATGAGCACTAAAATGTGCAACTCCGAGAATTGCAGGAATATATAATAATAGAGGGTAGTTAATTATCGCCCCACCTATACCTAACATCCCCGAAATAAATGAACCTACAAAGCCAATGAAGAAAATGGTAACAATAAGGCCAATATCCATCACCGTTTACCTCCTTTAAAAAAGGAACCATAATCGGTTCCTTTTATTTAAAGCATTTTACTAATGTTACTTCACATGTCACTACTAGCCTTTTTTAATCCAAAATTTTAGAATTCCATCAATTTCTTCTTGTTTTATAAGCTCATGACCAACTGTGTTAGTCCATGCAGCCAAGTCATTCTTTGCACCTTTATCAGTTGCATGAATTTCTAAAATTTCTCCAAGGTTCAGTTCATCCATTGCTTTTTTTGTTCTCACGATTGGCATTGGACATGCCAGCCCTTTTGCATCTAGAATTTTTGTCACTTCCATCTCTCTATTCCTCCTATTCTACCGAACCGCACAACGATTTGGCCCAATTTCCATTTCGCGTTGCTTTTCTTCATCAAGGGAAAATTTCCCCATATTTGCTTGTCGAATTTCTTGATACGCATTTGGTTGAGGGGGCAAATTCTCGGTTACTAGCCTTCTAAATTCCCTTTCATCCTCTATGCTTAAGCCATGATTCTTTCTAAACAAAGTTCCTAGCTTCTCTGAAACACTGCCATCATTATTCAACTCATCAATAATCATGAAATGAGCTGGTAGAACAATTAGCTCTTCTGATAATTCTCTATAACGGGTATACAGGCTGTCTCTTAAATCAGAGACCCAATCTTCCGCCATCCCAGCTAGATCTGGTCTTCCGATTGAATCAATAAATAAAATATCCCCTGTTAATAAATATTGGTCATCAATGATAAATGACGTTGAGCCAAGGGTATGGCCCGGTGTGTATAAAGCATGAATATGAATACTTGTATTTCCAATCATTACATCGCTTCCGTCTTCTAATGCTTGATAACTAAATGTAACTTCTGTTGCATCTTTAGACGGTAGCCAATAGATCGCATTCATTTCGTTGGCAATGCTTCTCCCCCCTGAAATATGATCCGCATGAAGATGCGTATCGAAAACATGCTTTATTGTTGCATTTTTACTTTTCGCAAAATCTATAAAAATATCAATCATGCGTGTGGCATCTATTACCGCTGCTTCTCCATTTGATATAACCATATAGGATAAACAACCTTTACCCATTCGAACAAATTGGTATACTTCGCCGCCATTGATCAAGTCGCCTACTTTTACTGGCTCTAAATACTCACTCCAAGCTTTCATTCCACCTTTTAAGTAGGACACAGTTAGACCTGCTTCGGATAACATTTCCGCGATCATGACAGAGGAGCCTTCCTTCGCACAAACCACCAATACCTCTTGTTCAGTTGGAATACGATCAAGAATTCCCTCTACCCCATCAAGCAATTCAAAATAAGGAATATTTAAATGGTCAAAGAATTCCCCTTCAATTTTCCAATCCGCAAATTCTGAATGATTGCGTACATCTAAAATAAACAATTTTTCTTTAGCAACAATCCTTCTAGTTACATCCTTAGCTGTTAACATATGAACCGTCATTCCAAATTACCCCCTTAGGTATATTTGATACTAAAAAAAATACTCTTATCTTTGATTTAATAGGGGGCTTTACCCCCTATCAATTAGAATGTTAATGTAATATCAGCATCTTTAGCAAAATCTAAAAATGTAACGGCTCCACCAACTTCAATTCCTGAGACAAATGATTCCTTTTCAAGTCCCATAACATCCATTGTCATTTGACAACCGATAAATTTCACTCCCATTTCTTGAGCCATTTCAACTAACTCAGGGATAGATGGTACATTTGCCTTTTTAAACCCTTCAGCAAAGTGTTCTTTTCCTTCAGGCATTGGAAGTTGCTTATGAGCTTCCTTATGAATTAAATTTAAACCTTCAAAAGTAAAGAAGATAGCTACCTCTTGATCAGTTGCTGCTGCAGCTGTTGCAATATTAAACACCTTATATGCATCAAATAGTCCACCATTACTTGCAATAATTGCTACCTTTTTATTCATGTTCATTTCCTCCTAGTTTTCAAATGCTTTCATTATTTGATTTGGGTCATAACCGACAACCCATTTGCCATTAATCTCTATTTGAGGGACTCCCATTTTCCCTGTCATATCAATTAGTTTTTGAACAATTCTCGGATTTTGGTCTACATTAATCTCTTTAAATGGAATGTTTTGATCCAATAAAAAGTTTTTTAACATGACACAATATACACATTGGTTAGTTGTGTAAACAGTAACAGGTTCCATATTGATTACCTCCTAGCTGTTGATATTAATCGTTTTACCTAGCCAGTTACTCATCCCAGGAACAACATTAAATACCTTCTTAAAGCCTTTCACTGCTAATTTTTGTGCAGCAAGATCACTCCGATTCCCTGTACGACAAATAATAGCAATTTCCGCCTCTTTATTGAGATCATCTAAACGACTTTCTAAATCTTCTAATGGTATAGAGATGGCATTTGGTATATGATTAAATACATATTCGGCAACTTCACGAACATCGATTAAGACGAAATCAGCATTTTCTTCTAACTTCTTTTCTAATTCTTCATTACTTAAAATATGGGGATGTTTTCGCTCATCCGATTCTTCATTCGAAGACTTTCTCAAATAATGTTTCAATACATCTCCATCTTCAATTGTCCCTAGATATTGATGGCCAGTTGTTTCTGCCCAGGCTTTCATATCTGCTTTTGAACCCTTATCAGTGGCTTGAACCTCTAATACTTGACCAGCTGCTAAATCATTCATTGCCTTTTTCGTTTTAACTATTGGCATTGGACAAGCTAGCCCTTTTGCATCCAATGTGAAATTGGTTTTTAATGATTCCATATGATAACCTCCATACTACTACCCCTATAGGTATATTGTATTCCAAAAATTTTTATTCTGTTTCACCATCCCACTCTAGCATACCACCAGACATGTTAATTACTTGATAGCCCCAACTTTCAAGAAATTGTGTCGCACGTCCACTTCTTCCTCCAGAGCGACAAACCATAATATATTCCTTTGATTTATCTAATTCATGCATACGTGCTTCCAATAAACCTAGAGGAATATTTACAACACCTGGTATCTTACCTTCTTTTACTTCATCCACCTCACGAACATCGATTAGATTTAAAGACTTACCACTTTCAAGTAATTGTTTCACTTCAGTTGTTGATAGTTGTTTCACTTTATTCCCTCCATTTACTTATCTCCAGCTGCTTACTCCGCCTTTTACATTGGCTATATGTTTAAAACCTAATTTTTTTAGCATTTTACTCGCCTGTTGGCTTCTCATCCCACTTTGACATATAACCACAACATCTTTCTCTTTTGATAGAATTTGTGCTTTTTGTGATAGCTGTTGAAGTGGAATATTTTTAAATCCAGGGATATGATATCCTTTAAACTCGCCCGGTGTACGCACATCGATAAATTGTTTATTTTGATGATCTTCTAATTCATGTTTTAACTGACTAATCGTTATGTTCTTTACTCCCTTTGTTGGCAAAAAGCGAAATACAATAAAAATAACAATCACACCAAAAATTATATAGCTCAACAACATCTTCTCCTTTTTAATTACCATTACCCCTATAGGTATATAGAACCTTAAAAATAAAAGGGGTGTCAGACCCTTTATCTACTTTTTACGAGTAGATTAACAGCTTCCTTAATTAATTCCTCAGGACTGTCTCCATTATTTTCATTCGCTTCTTTTACACATTCAACGAGATTAGAACTTACGATTACACCAATTGTTCGATCAATTGCAGTTCTTGCAGCGGATAATTGAGTAATCACATCTTTACAGTCTTTCGTTTCTTCCATCATTCTTAAAATGCCTCTTAATTGACCCTCAATGCGTTTCACTCGATTTTTCATTTGATCATTATATTCCATTCCCTTTCCTCCCTTCGCACAAATTATTTATTAAGGCTGCTCCACCTTTCCTATCACTGAGAAAAGAGCAGTAAACTCCGTAAGAATGTTGAATTTAAAAGTAGGTACTTGGGCTTTCACTAAATACTAAAACAGCCTTTATTAAAAATGACCTTATTTCAAAGATCATCTATTTATTTGTAAAATGACTTAACAAAACTAATCATATACCCATATGGGTATATTGTCAACTAAAAATATATTTCTTTATTTTATTTACAATAATCAATACAGAGTATTAATCGTTTCTCAATATCCGCTGCTAAACGCTGCATCTTTTCATCATGTAACATGCTAATTAGTGATGTAGGTCGAGGCATGCCAATTTTAGTTTTCCCATTATCTTCAAACACTACTATTTTACATGGCAGAAAATAACCGGCCATTTGATTTTCACTTAGTACACGATAAGCTTCATATGGATTACATACCTCAAGGACTTTAAACTCTATTGAAAAGTCTAATCCTTTATCATTCAGCTTTTCCTTCATATCAAATGTAGATAAGACTCCAAATTGCTCCTTCTTCAAGCTCTCCTCGAGGGCTGCAATTGCTTCTGATATACTTTTATCTGTTTCAATTGTGTAATCAAACATATTGAACCATCCTTTCACTATCTCATCTCTATAATCGCTGCATAAACTGCAGCATTTAATAAAACAATCTTGGAATGAAATCCATTGTCTAATAAAAAGCTTTGCATTTTATCAGAAGATATTCTTTCATGAATGGGTGGTCCTATCTGTGATTCTACAGCATCCCACTCAATAATCATTAATTTCCCATCTTTTCTTAAAATCCGCTTGAATTCACTTAAAGCTTTCTCCATATTAGTTATCTCATGCATAACGAAGGCAACAAATGCTTTATCTACGCTCGCATCATCCAATTGGATATTTTCAAGATCACTTAGAACATATTGAATATTCTTTATCCCTTCTTTTAACGCACGTTCCTTTAACAACTCAAGCATTTTAGGCTCAACGTCTACCGCAAATACATGATTATCCGTTTTTCTAGCAAACGGAATAGTGAAAAATCCATTTCCAGATCCAAGATCTGCAATACGATCATGATCAGAAAGATCTAGTAATGAAATTATTTCTTTTTGATTAAGCAGTTTCGTTCTTTTTGGATCCAATAGTTTATCTGCCTTTTCTGGGCTAAACGATGACCAGCCACGTTCATCTCTCCTTTTCATTGAATTCATTCGGAATTATAGACCTATATGACCCGCTATGTCGAATAATAGGATTGCTGAATTTTAATTTATTATTCCAATTCAACCGTAAAGAATATTATTTTTAAAGACAAATCAGCAGTGAATTATCGCCAATTCCCTTTACATTAGGAGCAAAAATCTTTAGAATTATTGTTTCTTTTAATATGATAGCATTGACTATATTTTTATGGATATCTTAAGACTAGGTGATAATTATGACACAAACATTACGTAAGCCATGGTTACTCGTTTTAACCATTGGATTAGGCACATTATTAAATCCGTTAAATTCTTCAATGATTTCAGTAGCATTAACACGAATGCAGCATGAGTTTGCTTTAAGTTTTGCAGATGCCTCATGGCTAATTTCCGTTTTTTATCTGGCTAGTGCTGCTGCGCAACCTGTAATGGGGAAATTAAGTGATATGTTCGGACCAAAAAGATTATTTTTAGCTGGGTTGATTCTTGTTGCAATCGCTTCGACACTAGCACCGTTTTCACCCAGCTTTCCCTTTTTATTAGGGTGTCGGGCGCTTCAGGCAATTGGTAGCTCCACATTGTTTCCAAGTGGAATGAGTATGGTTCGCACAAGTATTTCTAAAGGGCAGGCAAAAGCACTTGCGACATTATCTATTTTCTCCTCCACCTCAGCAGCTTTTGGTCCTTCCATTGGAGGGTTTTTAATTGAATCGTGGGATTGGCCATCGATCTTTTTCGTTAATTTCCCTTTTATCGTCCTTTCCTTTATTATGGCAATTTTTATTTTGCCTAAGACTGATCAAGTAAAGATTGAATTGGGACGTATAGATTTCGGAGGCATTTTACTTTTTATCATAACAATGATTGGATTGATCCTATTCCTTTTATCTTTGGAATCAACTATTCGCTGGTGGGCATTAATTGTATTTATCATCGCAGGAATCATATTCTATAAGTATGAAAACAAGAGAAACGAACCGTTTATAGACTTCGATTCTTTGAAAAAGAATTCGAATGTGTCCTTTATCTATTTGCAGTTCATCAGTATTAATCTTGTGTTTTATTGTTATTTCTTTGGGTTTCCACTATTTTTACAGCAGGTTCATCATTATAGTGAAAAGCATACAGGTTTAATTATGCTAGCCCTCGCAGGGTTTGGTGTTATTATTGCACCGATTGCAGGGCGATTAATTGATCAATATCATTCAAAACTTCCACTTGTTATCGGAGCAATATTTTTATTAATAGGAACAGCCTTATTGTTAAGTCTGCGGGAACAATCACCACTAGTGTGGCTACTTATCATTATGGGAGTCCTTGGAATTAGTAACGGCTTCAATAATATTTCCATGCAAACTGCTCTTTATGAACATGTGAAACCTGAAGAAACCGGCTCAGCTTCTGGCCTTTTCCAAACAAGCCGTTATATTGGCTCCATTCTTTCATCCAGTCTATTAGGTATTTTATTTAGCACACATTTAGATGTGCAGCATCTTCACAAGGTTGCTATCGTCTGCCTATTTTTCTGTGTATTAGTGCTCATATTGGCACTTCGACTTCCGGGAAAATTGCAGCTAAAAAAACAGGGGTAGGGGTATCATGGATGCCCCTCTTTCTTTAGCTAAACTTTCTACCATCCATCTGTAACTTTTCCCTTTCTTTTTCGTCAATATAGTTAGAATAATCGCTGGGAGGAAAGATAATGAAAAAAGTGAGTATCATTACTGCAAGTGTAATAGCAGCTGGAATCGCATTAAATAGCTCTCCTGTCATGGCCGCCAAATCTGAAACAGCAGATGAGAGTACCCAACAAATAGATGCATCGGACTATATCAGAGGAACTGGGGTGATAACGGAAATAAACCAAGATGGAAACTCCCTATCAATAGTTGTTGAAAATCCCGAAAATTCATTAATTACAATTTTCCCGATCACTAAAGATGTGCTGTTAGTTGATAGCGGGACCACTAACGAGATCAATAAGAATCAGCTAAAAAAAGGGACGAAAGTAACAGCATATTATGATAAACATAAACCAATGCTGATGATTTATCCCCCAACGATTACCCCAGAGCTATTGGTCGTTCACAGCGACAAGGACATGGGGATGGTCAAGGTAGCTAAGTTTAATCAACAACTGGTTAGCTTAGATGGTCAGCTAAAATTAAATCTTAGCAATGACACCATTCTCTTAAATAAAACAGGAGAAAAAATTAATAAAAAGGACCTTTATGGCAAGGATCTTGTTGTCTTTTATTCAATAGCAACAAAAAGTATCCCAGCACAAACGACACCCAAAAAGATTATTGCTTTAGACAACCTTGATCAGAAAAAAAGGGAGATACAGCAAATAATCGGTAAAGATTACTATATGAAAAAAGAAGTGAAGATGATTCCCCTACGCAAAGTGGCAGACCATTTAGGCTATCATGTGAAATGGGATGCTAAAACTTCTAACACCATCATCACCATTAGTAAGCAAAATCGATCCTATCAAATTTCGATTGGACAAAAAGAATACGGATACAATCGCAGTATTAAATTTTTTGAGGTGGCTCCTGAAATAAAAAATGGAAAAACCTATGTTTCTGAAGATTTCCTCGAGGAGTTATTTAAGGATTAATTTCAGTAGTAGAGCTTCTGTAAAAGTAGGAAGCTCTTTTTTCGTGCAAAAGATGTGCTTGATTGTGCGAAAAAGACTAATTTCGTGCGAATCTTACCCTTATTCGTGCGAATCTTACCCTTATTCGTGCGAATGGACCGTGTATTTTACAGATCGTGCGAATCGCTGCCCAAAACGCGCGAATATCGATTGATTTCGTGCGAATCACCTCCGAAATCATGCGAAAATAATCAAATTAAGCTAGCTTTATTAAAAAATAAAGACTCTTAGAGTTAGATTTCTGAAAGTTCACTCCCCATGCAGGAATCCAGACACAGTTGTTGAATAAATTTAGAAAGAAAAGGAGTTGAAAAGATGATTAAGAAGGAGTGCAAAAAATCATTTCGATTATTAGGATTGGAAACCATTCACCGGAGAATATCCCCTTCACATCAGAGAAGATCAGTGATTGAAGAGAACTTAAGAAGAGAAAAAGCTGGATACCAAGGTGAAAAATCACTAGATTATTATTTAAGCTTTTTATCAGATCGAAAATACCTCATTTTCCACGGAATTAGGCTTCATAATACTAATCAATATTATTTTCAAATGGATATTCTTATACTATCTCAAAGTTTTTTTGTCATTTTAGAGGTAAAGAACTTTGGAGGCGCGATTACATTTGACGAAGAATTAAAACAATTAATCCAGGAAAAGGACGGGGAAATTAAAGTTTATCAAGACCCACTCTCTCAAGTTCTACTTCAAAAGCGTCAATTTGCGAAATGGTTGCAGATACATAAGATTTCTTCCCTCCCCATCTTCACATTTGTTGTCATCAGTAACCCCTATACACTTATTCATTTTAAAAACTCATCTAATCGTCTACATATGGTAAGTAACTCTATGCATCTAATCTCAAAAATCGAAGACATTGAAAGAATAAATCATAGGGATGTTTTAACAAAAAAAGAAATCCAAAAACTAACAAAATTATTATTAAGGGAAAACGAATCAAAAAAGGAGGATTTATTAAAGCAATTCCAGATTCACAAAGATGAGATTATCAAAGGTGTTTATTGCCCCAATTGTTTTCAACTCCCAATGAAAAGAGGACACGGAAAGTGGTATTGTAATCAATGTCTGCAGTCCTCAAAACATGCACATTTATTTTCATTGCAAGATTATATTTTGCTATTTGGAACCTCCATTACCCATAAGCAATTAAGTGATTTCCTTCAGATTTCCTCACGAACAATTACTACAAATATTATCAAATCATTGAAATTACCATTCGAAGGAAAAGGGAAAGGAAGAGTATATGAACTATCAATTTTGGAAAGGAACATGTTTTAAAGCAATAATAAATGCTCTTGTCTATTAAGAAATCTCATCACTTTCGAACCTGCTTTTACCTCGAACAAATGCATCCCTGTGTCACCAGTTGAAAAAACAGTATCACTATTGTATGGAAGTGAAAGGCATGCTTTTAAAAAATTTGAGATAAATCCACCATGTGACACAATAGCGATGCGCCGATACTGATAATAATCTGTAGTCACTCTGGAGTACACTCGTTCCGCTCGATAGCGAAACTCGAGTTCAGATTCTCCATTTTGAATCGGAATATGTGCAGGTCTCCCATTCACAGGTAAAGGATATTTCTTTGCTGCCACTTTTTTAGGGACTCCAGCTAAGACACCATTATTAAACTCCATTAAGTCCTTATCCTCAATTAAGGAACAATCTATTCGTTCATTTAATAATTCAGCCGTTCTTTTTGCCCTTTTTAGTGGACTTGTTAATATGATATCCGGTGGGAAATGGGTACCTACATATTGAGCCATTTTCTTTGCCTGAAGTTCCCCAAATGGTGTTAACGGAAAATCAGCTCTCCCTTCATGTACATCTAATAAATCTGCTTCTGATTGCCCGTGTCTTATGACTAATATTTCCATTTCTATCCCCCACTTCATGTTTGTCTGTTGCTATACATCATTCTCCCCTCTAAGGACTTTTTCCTTCATACTTATACTCATAACAAGTAATTCTCATTTTCTACTTCCAGTTGAATAGAAATTATGATCATTCAACCAAACGTTGATAGGCGAATAAATCTCTTTATGCTATTTAAGGAAGTGGATACAGAATAATTAAGCCCTCAACTATTTGCTAACCTTGCCCCATTTCTAGATATACAAACGATTAGTAATATAGTAAATGAATGATTATGTAAGGAAAACTAGTCTATTTCTATTGAGAGATTTTTCAATTTTAGTATAATTACAATAATATAAGCGCCGTTTATTAATGTTAAGTCATTCATATATAGACAAGACCTTTCATTATTTTTTAAAGGAGAGAGCAAATGGAAATAAGAGAATATCATTCAAATGATGAGGTCGGATGGCTCCGTTGTAGAGCTCTATCATTTCTTCATACAGCATACTATGACAATGTCTTAAGGGAAAAGGAGCACTATAAAAATCCATCTATTGAATTAATTGCTATTGAAGATGGGATAGTTGTTGGTTTACTAGATATTGAGTATGAAAAAGAAGAACTCACAGTCTGTTCTAGAGGATCTGGTCTTGGCGGGATGATATGGCATGTTGCTGTTCATCCTGATTACCAAAGAATGGGGATTGGTAATAAATTATTATATGAAGCTGAAAAAATAGCCAAGCAAAAAGGGCTAAATCGTTTAGAAGCTTGGACAAGAGACGATCAGTGGGTGCAAAATTGGTACGAAAAAAATGGCTTTAACAAGGTGGATTCTTATTTGCATGTATTTATGGATGGAGAACAAGAACTAAAGGGATATGTCCAATCTTCATTCCCCAAATTATACCCAGTTCAGGCTTTTGCCCACTACGTTGGCGAGGAAAAGGAAGCATTAAAGAAACAATTTAAACGTGTCCATGAATGTGTATGCTATGAAAAAATGTTAAAATAAGGGAGATTATCGAAAACACTAACCTTTTTTAGAAAGGAAATTGTATATGAACAGATGCGGTTGGGTCAATGATGATCCACTATACATTCATTATCATGATCACGAATGGGGTGTACCTGTTTATGATGATCAATTATTATTTGAGTATTTAAATTTAGAGGGAGCACAAGCAGGCTTAAGCTGGTACACTATTCTCAAAAAAAGGGAGAATTACAGAAAAGCATTTGATCAATTTGATCCTGCAAAGATTATTCAATATGACGATAAAAAAATACAGGAGCTATTAAACAATGAGGGCATAGTCCGTAACAAACTAAAGATCAACGCAGTAATAACGAATGCAAAAGCCTATTATAACATTGTTGAAGAATTCGGTTCCTTTCATACTTATTTATGGTCATTTGTCGGAGGAAAACCGATACAGAATCATTTTCACTCATTAAGTGACGTCCCTGCCACTACAGAGATTAGTGACAAACTAAGTAAGGATTTAAAAAAACGCGGATTCAAATTTGTCGGCTCTACAATTTGCTATGCTTTTATGCAAGCTACAGGAATGGTTAACGATCATATAGTCAGCTGTCATTGTTATCCGGGATAATGGGACAAGGGGTCAGGTCCACTGTCCCGTTCTTTCTGAATGAAAATGGGACAGGGGGTCTGACCCCCTGTCCCAATTATTTTGATTGTACTAGTTTTTCAGAACGATCTTTTTGATTTAACATGACGACGCCACCGATTATTAGTATAATACCAATTCCAGAATAAAGATTAAAAGATTCACCCCAAGCAACTATACCGACAATGACGGTTAAGGCTGTACCTACACCTGACCAAATGGCATAAGCTAAACTTAGCGGTATCATCTTTAAACATAAAGACAAACAGTAAAATGCAATACCATAGCCTAGAGCAACCCCTATACTAGGGAAGATAACAGTAAACCCATCTGATATTTTTAGCATCATTGTTGCAAAAACTTCCGAAATAATAGAAATCGATAAAAATAGATAACCTTTCATAAATACTCCCCCTAATGTCCGCCGCCGAAAAGATTTAACACAACAACCCCTACAATAATCATGGCTATACCTGAAAGCTTTTTGAAATTAAAACGTTCACCAAAAATGGCTGCTCCTGCTATAGCCGTTAAAGCTGTACCTAAGCCAGCCCATACAGCATATGCTGTACCAAGTTGGAGATGCTTTAATGTTAAGGATAGAGTATAAAAAGCTAAGGCATATCCAATCACAACGCCCAAACTCGCCCATACATTCTTAAAGCCATTTGAGAGTTTCAACATGGAACTAGCAAAAACCTCTGACACGATAGCAATTAGCAAAAGAATATATACATACATTAGTGTTCTTCCTTTCTAGTCATTTGTAATAATTTTTCTATTACCTCATCTGTCACACGATCTGAAACTGGTAAAATATTTAACAGCCGTGAATAATACAATCCATCAATAGTTAAACGGATCAGTTGAACGGTCGATGCATCGATATCGTTCTCCCGAAGCAAATCATTCATTAAACATTCATACATTTGCGTAATGTTCGTATTGCTATTTTGCATAATTTGGATCGCAACATTGAAACGTGCTCCAGCATGTAAGTCACGCTGTGAGGCGAGGATAAACGCTCTAATATGTTTCCCAGCCCCTTTTTCGTGTTCTACTATGGTTTCATATGCTTCTAGGAACTCATTTATAATTTCCTCCGCCACTGCGAGTTGTAATTCGTTTTTGTTTTTAAAATGATATAATAGCCCACCTTTACTAATTGAAGCTTTTTGAGCAATCCCATCTAGTGTCAGTGAGTTCAAATCATTTTCCAGTATATATTGAATCGCTGTATTTAGGATTAATTGTCGTTTTTTTATAGCTTTTAATGACATGACCCATCACCTTTTAAACCGTCTGGTCGGTCTTTTTTTATATTCCTAATATAAAGTGTTACTCCTTATGTGTCAATTACTATTATCCTTTCCAGCTCTTGAGAGGTCTCTTTTGTCTTCTTAAACCATTCTTAAAATATGGGGGCCGTTCAATGCTGTGACCCCATCATATCTATTAACCTAGCTTCCCAAACATTCGAAAGGGATCCAACCTACCTCCCCGTCTCTATTCTTTACAAGAACAAAGCCATCACATTCCTTATCAACAATCCATACCTTCTCTCCCAGCTTAACAGATAAAAAGGTTGTACTTAAATCATCTTTGCAATAAACTTGATCTTCTTTATAAGATAAATATTCATTTTTTATCCATTGTTGAAGACCTAAATTACTATTCTCACATAGAGTAAAATATGGTTCCTTTTTTATTATTTTCATTTCATAATTTGGATAGGTCACCGTACCTTTTCGATTCAAAGAGTCTGTATAATCTCTTTGAATCACCTTTTCTTCCTTTAGTTCATCCACATATATAAATGTGTATGTATCCTTTTCTATAACTAAAGCGTTTAATTGGCCATCGTCTTTAATTTGGTTTCCACCATCTATTGAAATAATCCTTTTATGAAAATCAATGATGGGGTTATGTGAGCAAATTTCATCTGACCGGTAATTTACAACGGGCCAATGTCCGACAATGACCATTTTTTCAGCATTATGCTCTTTTTCATAAAAAGCTGGTATAGATAAAGCCATTGACTCTTCGGTTTTCTTCCAATCTTCTATTCTATCAATTCCTGCATGAACAATAATATAATCATCTGTTTCATAAGCAATCGGAAGGGATTCAATCCATTCAATTTCATTATGAAAATGCTGGCGATAAAATTGCGACAATTCCTCTAAAGAAGGAAAATCATCTAGTGATCTCCCTTTAATAGATAACATTTCATTTAACACGGATTTTTTCCGTGTGTTCATATAAGGGATAATCCATTCACTTCCATTATAAACGGAACGATGGAGTACATCACAATTCCCTTTTGTTACATATACATGTTTAGTCTCCCTAGATAAATTCCTTACAAATTCAATCACATCAAGACTATTATCTCCTTTTTCACAAAGATCACCATTAATAAAAAGATAATCATCATTTGTATAATTTAACTTGTCTAGCAATTTTTTAAAAAGCTCAAGATTTGCATGTATATCTGATATAACAATAGAACGTTTGGTTTTATCTATATCCACTCGTCTAACATCAAGCATTTACTCATCTCCAAATTTCTTCTGACTATTCTTTACAATTATATCAAAATATACAGAAATTACATTTTAAAAAACACTCCCCCTTTGAGGCTTAGACCCAGACGGTCATTTCATCAAATGGAAAGTGTTTCGCACAATAACTAGTTTATTAGCGGCGTCCTGTCTTCCTTTGAAACATCCAATTACACCAAATATACGAGCCTATAAGGATCAATAGACACCAGCCTATTGCCCACCATGCATAATGGTGTATTGGAGTTTGGGTGAGCAACCCACGAATCGTTTCAATTACTGGAGTGATTGGTTGGTGAGCGGCAACTCCTTGCAGCCAACTTGGCATCGTATCAGTTGGGACAAATGCACTAGATAGATAGGGTAGAAAAAGCAGGGCAAATCCATAACTACTAGCAGCAGTCGGACTGGTAGCCACCAAACCAATAGCCGCAAAAAGCCAAGTAAAGGTGAGAATGAACAATGTGATGATCCCAATTGCACCAAGCCACTCAAGAAGATTCGCAGAAGGTTGAAATCCAACTAATAATGCGACACAAATAACAATTCCCGTCGCCACAAGATTGCGTACTAAACTAGCAATGACATGACCTGTTATCACATGGATACTGCTGATAGGCATGGTTCGAAACCGATCAATGATACCGTTTGTCATGTCTGTAGCGACATCCACCGCTGTGCTTGATGATCCAAAGCCTGCACATAGGAGAATAATTCCTGGCACAACATAGGTTACATATTCACCACTCGGATCGATTGCTCCACCAAATACATAAGTAAATAACAACATTAGTATGATTGGTAGTGCAATAGCCATGATTAAGCTTTCCGTATTTCGCAAACTATGTCGCAGGCTACGACCGATAAAAACAGAATTTACCACTCCAAAAGATGGGGATTTTACTTCGAAATTATTCGGTATTTTCATGATAATGATCCCTCCTGTTTTGTCATAGTTAAATCAATAAAAACATCATCCATACTTGGCTTTCGTATATTAATTCGGGTATTTTCAGGAAAATGTCCCATATATTCATCAAGTACAGATTTCAATTCTTGGATACTTCCATCCGTTGGGAACTCTTGAATAACTTCATCATTCCCATTCCGAAACTCAACCACTTCTCCACCAATCCTTGATTTTAACTCATCTGCAGATCCTTGAGCTACGATACGCCCTTTAGCAATGATGGCAATTTCATCAGCTAACTGATCTGCTTCTTCCAAATATTGTGTTGTTAGGAAAATGGTCATTCCACTAGCCGCAAGTTTTAAAATAATATCCCATAATGCTCTTCTACTATGAGTATCAAGCCCGGTTGTAGGTTCATCTAAGAATAGGATGGATCGCCTCACGACTAAACTAATGGCTAGATCTAATCGACGACGCATACCACCTGAGAAGGTCTTTACTTTCTTATGTGCAGCCTCAACTAGATCAAAATACTCCAAAAGTTCTGTCGCACGGGTACGTGATTGGGCAGGAGAGAGCCCAGATAGTCTCCCCATCATTCGAAGGTTTTCTTCCGCAGTTAATATTTCATCAACTGCTGAAAATTGACCTGTAAGACTAATGGATCGCTTCACCCCAGCCTTTTCAGTCACAACATCATATCCTCCTACACGTACTGAACCTTCACCCGGAAAAACTAAAGTTGATAAAATATTAATCAATGTTGTTTTTCCAGCACCATTAGGACCGAGCAAGGCGAAAATGCTCCCCGATGAAACCTTTAAATCAATCCCACTTAACACTTCATGATTACCGAAACTTTTTCGTAAACCAGCGATTTCAATCGCAACAGTAGTCAACTATCCCACTCCCCTTTTGTATACGTTATATACTGTTTATTGCATACACAGTATATAACGTATACAATTAAATTGCAACATGATTTTTTTCACTTTTAGCCTATAATTAAGGTTAAAAAATTCTCTTATTGTTAAACGGTTACTGCAAAGGACCAATATTGATAGATTCAATAATAGAACAAAAAATAGAAATGATTTGATCGAACCAAATGTTTAGGAGGAAAAGGATCGTGGATGAGAAAATTTATGAACTATTACCTCAAGGGGTTGCACTTAGTTGGGGGTTAGTTAAGCAACCACAACGGGGTCCAAAACGGGAACTGAATGTAAACCAAATTGTAGAGGCAGCGATTGCCATCGCAGATGAAGATGGACTTACAGCAGTTTCTATGAATCGGGTGGCAACATCACTTGGATTCACTCCGATGTCGCTTTACAGATATATTCCTAGTAAGGATGACCTTTTATTACTCATGCAGGATGCTGTCTGCGCTATCCCCCTACCTCCTATAAAGGAAGAGGCAGGTTGGCGTGAAAATATTAAAGAATATTTCAATGCATGCTTAAAAGTATTTACGGATCACCCTTGGTTTGGAGACATCCCTATCTCTGGGGCCCCTATCACCCCAAATAATCTTCAAGTTGTTGATTGGGCATTAGGTTGCATTAAGGAATTACCTCTGAGTGATTTTGAAAAAATGGGAGTGATTCTATTAATCAGTAACTATGCACGCGGTTGTGGGTTAATTCAAAGGGATTTGAACCGTGCCTTACAATCTGGGGCAACTGAAGGAACATTTAGTGGTCGAGATTACAGTGCTGCACTTAAGCAGCTTGTTACATCTGAACGATTTCCTCATTTGCACCCGATCATCATGTCAGGTGTCTATACAGAGGAGAACCCGGAAGCAAATGATGTAGGGGATGACTTTGATTTTGGATTAGAACTAATATTAGATGGAATTGATAGCTATCTATTATCTAAAAAGGGGAAATAAACCGTATTGTTCATTTTATCAAAAAAAATCAGCGGGGTCCTATTTATCCCCGCTGATTACTCACTAAATGCTTGTCTATAAGCAATTTCAGTTTTTTTCTTACCGAATGAACAGTTAGCCGATGAAAGGTGATTAATTCTCCTTTAAATACGGCTGAAAATATCCCATATGGGGTAGGTGATAACCGCATGAGCTCATCTCGATTATTAATTTCAATGATATTGGCTTGAATCCCTAATTGACTTGCCGCCTCTAAGAAATTACTCGTAGCAATATCTACATATGGACATTGAAAAGACCGTATGATGGTTAATTGTTCAAACCTTTCTACTCGCTCGTCCCAATCAGTAGGAAAATAGGGATCTGGAGCTTCGTGAAATTTATGTACAAGCAATTCAAAATTATATGGAGCTTGGTCAATCATTAAAAAGTTATTTTTAAGAAAAATCTCCTTACTTGGTGTCCATGAAGTCTCGGAATTGGTTAAGACCACCACCCCATGTTTCCCCATATTTCTCGCATCCTCTAGACATTTATCTATAAGTTTCGTTCCATACCCCTTACCTGTTACACTTACCCATAAGCAATGAATGACTAAATAGTTTTCGGCATAAACCACTCGAGAAGATGACTCAGAGGCTGTATATTCAATAAAGCCTACCTGCTTTCCATTCTCCAATAGCTTTACATATTTCAATCCTTCTTCGAATTGATCATTCAACCATTTATTTTTGTTTATATATCCTTGGGATTTCGGTTTACTTCGTAAACAGTAACTTCCTGTCCCTTGAAGAATTTCATGATTTAGCTCGATGATTTCCAACAGCTTCCCCCCTTGTTTGACCTCTTAACCTTTCTACAGCAACAAACACTTCTCCTTTAAATTCTATTAAAAAGTTTGATAATCCTATCATTCATCATCTATACAAATTGAATCCAAATGATAAGTAAATACACTATGAATCCATTCCTTCGTCACCCGCTGTGGTTCTTGCATAGCATGGAATGCCAATCCATCAACAATTGCATATAAACGCTCTACTTCTATATCTTTATTGACATTCTTTTTAAGTAATTGATTCATTTCTAAAAGGGTCATTAATTTTTGAATACCTTGAAAGATTCCGTCATTCACATGGTCAAATATGTCCACTTTACTTTTTGAATAAAAAGTAAATGTCAGCCAAACCTCCATTTCTGCCTTTGTCTCCGTATTAACCGGGACAATTTCCATTAGTATACTCACTACTTTTTCTTTAGGAGGTAAATCACTCATAACTATTTTATTAACTCTTTCTGTTACTCGTTCCTTAACAAGATTCATCGCATAAATAAGCAGTTCATTTTGGGTTGAAAAGTAATGACGTAATGCACCTAATGATAATCCTGCTTCCTTTGCAATGTTTCTTACTGTCGCTCCCTCCATACCGTTATCGAGGATCACCCTCCATGTTGCTTCTGCTATTTGTGTTCTTCTTTGTTCATGATCGACTATTTTTGGCATACCATTATTTTAACAAGAAAAAAACACGACAGCAATTAAATAATACAGTTGTATTATTTAAAAACACCTGTTAAAATATTCTTACTTAATACACTTGTATTGGAATGAGGTGCCTTCTTGAATTTTGTTGCATGGATGATTGTTGCTAGTGAAGTTGGGTTTTGGGTTTTTATCATTTTAGGGCTAGTTACACGCTATTTCCTAAAGCGGGAGAAACTAGGATTATTTTTCCTTGCTCTAACTCCTTTAATCGATTTGATATTATTAATCACTACAAGTCTTGATTTATATAATGGGGCTACCGCGACAAAGGCACATGCGATCGCGGCTGTTTATATAGGGGTTTCTATTGCATTTGGAAAAAGCATGATCAAATGGGCTGATGAAAGATTTCGTTATTATGTGACAAAACAAGGACCAAAACCGGTTCAGCGTTTTGGAATGGAATATGCTTTACACTATTTAAAAAGTTGGGGAATGCATGTCTTAGCTTATGTTATAGGAGCAGGCCTTTTAATTGGCTTAATTTTCTTCATCAATGACTCTTCACGTACGGAGGCACTGTATGGAATATTAAAGCTATGGACCATTGTGCTAGGTGTTGACCTACTTATTGCTATTTCAAATTTTGTTTGGCCTAAAAGAGCGAAAGTGAAGGCTTAAATCTTTAATTTGGTATAATTTTCAAAAATGAAAAGGACCGACTTAGTGAACTGCACCTCCAATTGTTAGTTGGGTCTAACAATTGGGGTGCAGTTCATAAACGTTGGTCCTTTCTCCTAACTAGCCTATTTTCTTCAATCTGGAGTATTGTCTATTTCCGATTCCACAGTTGACTCAACAATATATTTAAGTCTGGTCAATTTATTACTCCAGAATTGTTCATAATAAGCAAGCCAATCCTTCAATTCTGTTAATGTTTCCGGTACAAGTCGGTACCTTTTCTCTCTTCCGACTTTTCTTCCACTGACTAATTCCGCTTCGGAAAGTATATGTAGATGCTTTGCAACAGCTGTACGGCTCATAGGAAAGTGGGAAGTAATTTCAGAGATCGGCAGCTCCTTTTCCGATAACAACCGAAGTACTTCTCTACGAGTGGGATCAGCGATTGCTTGAAATACATCATACTTTTGGGCTGCCCTAGACACTAGCCTTCAATCAGCTTTCGCAGTTTATTAACAATACCTGCCCAACCTTGATTCATGTTTTCACGAATAATGGATGCTTTTTCACCCGCTTTTGGCACAATCGCATCTGCCTCTTTCCAACCACCATGTATGAGAGTAAATTCTGTTTTATCACCTAAATCTTTTAAAATGAAGGTAACGAACCAACCATCTGTATCCCATGAAAAGGTTAAGCGATTGGGAGCATCAATTTCTAGCACTTTGCAAGGGGATGGACCGAAAGGCGATTGCACATGAAATTCATGTCCTAATTGGAGTTCAAAATCATTTGGCATAAACCATGATGCGATTCCTTCAGATGTTGTGACAGTCTCCCAAACTTTTTGGATTGGAGATTGTATAATAACTGTTTGCTTAATATCTGGTACATTATTTTGATGAATTGTTTCCATTATCAATAACCTTCTTTCATTTTATAGAACCTTTTGGTTTCACTTTCTGATTATATAAAACCTTTTGGTTTCATGTCAACTTTAGATCTTCCCACACCTAATGATTATCATTACTCTTGTTCTGAACTTTTACACACAAAAAGAGAGACAAGCTTAGCTTGTCTCTCACTTATATCATCAATATTTCTCTTATATCATTTTCTGTAAGTGTAAAAGAGGAATTTTTATTAGGATTAATAATTTCCTCAATTAAATGGCGCTTTTCTGTTTGAAGCTCGTTCATTTTTTCTTCAATTGTTCCACGCGAAATCATTTTAATAACCTGTACTTCATTTGTCTGTCCCATACGATGTGCCCGATCAGCGGCTTGCTCTTCAACGGCAGGATTCCACCATAGATCATATAAAATGACCGTATCAGCTCCAGCTAAATTAAGACCCGTACCTCCTGCCTTTAAGGAAATAAGAAATATATCTCGCTCACCTGAGTTAAATCGACGGCACAATTCTACCCGCTCCTCTGAAGGAGTTTTTCCATCAAGATAAAAATATGGTAATCCCTGTGCAACGAGCTCACTTCCAATCAGATGAAGCATCTTTGTAAACTGAGAAAAGATCAACACTCTTCTTCTAGAAAGCATAGATTCTTTAATAATTTGCTTTAGTTGCTCAAATTTTGATGAGGTTCCTTTATAGCCATCAACAAACAGAGCTGGATGGCAGCAGATTTGTCGTAATCGTGTGAGGCCGGCAAGGATTTTAATTCGATTTTTCCTTATTGTATCTCTATCTAAATGTTTTAACGTGTCATGCCTTAGCTTTGCTAAATAGGCAGCATACAGCTTCTTCTGCTCCGGAAGTAACTCGATGGATTCCATTGACTCAACCTTCCCTGGAAGCTCTGATAAAACATCCTCTTTTAATCGGCGAAGTAAAAATGGACGAATCCTTTTAGCTATGACTTTTCTTGATAAGTTGTTGTATTCCTTTAATCCTTGAAATAAGTCAGGAAATACCACATGAAAAATGGACCACAGCTCCTCTAGTGAATTCTCTACAGGCGTTCCTGTAAGAGCAAAGCGATAATCTGCCATTATCTTTTTTACCGCACGAGCAGTTTGGGTAAAAGGATTTTTAAATGCTTGAGCTTCATCAAAAAACACCGTATGAAACTGTTGTTTCTCAAACCATTTAATATCCCTTCGTAGCAATGGATAGGAGGTTATCAACACATCTATTCCAGTTAGTTCCTTTTGTAAATGAAGCCGTTCTTTTTTATTACCATCAATAACAATCGCCTGTATCTGCGGAGTAAATGTCATTATTTCACTCAGCCAGTTATAGGTCAAAGATGATGGACATATAATGAGAGCCGGATGCTGCTTCTGTCTAATATCCGATAGTTCCGATTGAATAAAACTAATGCTTTGCAATGTCTTTCCTAATCCCATATCATCTGCTAGAATTCCTCCGAAGCCGTAACTAGCAAGGGTTTTCATCCATTGATAGCCCTGTACCTGGTAATCCCTTAGTACTGATTGTAGTTCCTTTGGTACCTCAAATTCCATACTACCAGGGCTCTGGATTGTTTCTAGGAATTGACGGAATGTGTCTTCTAATTCAAAAGAAGGACCCTCCTCTACAGAATCAAGAGCACGAAGGCCCTGCACAATGGGTACATCGAAGCTACCTTCCATATCCTCATTCTGAATTGGAAGCGCCCGTAAAAACCGTTGAATTTCTTCAAATTCCCTTGTCTCCAAAGATAATAATGATCCATTTCGCAAACGATAGTATTTCCTTTTCTCCTCCAGCGCTAATAAAATGTCACGAATATGTTTTTCAGGAATCCCATCCATTTCGAATTTAAATTCCAGCCAATTCTTCCGTTCCTTTTTCATCTTTATCCTGATTTTCGGAGGAGTATTTCCTTTAAATATCCGATTTCTCACTGCTGTCGTTGCGTAGATTTGAACAATCTTTTCAAGCTTCGGAATCATATAATATAGGAAATCGTATTCCAACTCTTCATTATGCAAAAAATATCCACCATCTGTTTTAGCGAATGAACTCTCCTCCATCAATTGGAGAATTTCATTTTCTTTCTCAATATCCCTCATGATCATTGCTCCTGAAGGAAGTTCACGATTTTCTAATGGATTGATCACCATATTTTCATAGTGAAATTCCAGCCCTGCAAGCAAGCGGTTTTTTACGCGATCCAAATATAGCTTGGCCACCAAGGGAATCTGAACCAGCTGTCTTGAAATGGAGGGAGAAATGTTTACATTACCTATCCGTTTCAATCCAGGAACCACTTTATTAAGGAATATCTCTTTTTGCTCTAGAGGAATCGTAATTTGATTTGTTCTTGATGAATCTAATAATTGCTTTAAATACAATAGACGATGACAATCTTCACTTTCTAACCGAACCAATATTCCATCATATAAAGCATACCCATACAACTCGAACACCATAATCCGCTTCAAGCCTTGAATTTTCAAACTATATCCACTTCTATCGTTTTCGGCAAAATCATATCGGATTGGAAGGGGTTCCAGTGATACTTGTAATCCTTTAAAAATCTTTCCCTGATGATGCAAATGTACGTACGGGAGATTTTTCAATAAAGGAATAAGTGTTCCCCATGAAGAAGGAGGAATCAATAATAGATCATTGTCTAAGCTCTCATTAATAGAGTCCATTATGCTCTTCTGAAACGTCTTTTCATCTTGAATCACTTGGATCAGCTGCTGAATGACAAGATCCGTTTCCTTTCGAAAACAGTGAATACTTGGATCATAAGTAAAGGTATCTGAAAGAAAAATTGACATTCCTTCTTTCACACGCATTAAAAAGTTGCGAATATCTTGTATCTTTATTAATCCAATCTTTAACTGTATCCCAAAAATATATTTCCCATCCCCTATAAGTACAGGTTTACATATAAAATCGGCATCAATTACCTGTCTATTTTCAAAATATAATTGATGTCCACTTGAACGCTTTGGAACATCATCAAATAGTGTCAATATACCTTCAGTTAGCCCCTGATTTTCTGAATCCATTGGTTGGATACTTTGAAATGGGGTTTTTCCTTGGCGCTGATATTCGTATATAGATAGCAAGACTGCGGCAATATGCTGACACTCCTTTTGAAAAGAAGCTAATTTGGGACAACTGCATTGTGTCCGAATTTCTCCATCTGCATCTTTTACGATTGTCACAAGGAAATCATCCACACCAGCTACTTTAGCTATAAATTCATTTGAATTGAATCTTTCAAATGTTATTTTATTCGTCCGAAAAAAACCTTCTCCTCTTTTGAAGGAGACTGTCCCGCACATATCTTTAATGATTTTTGGATTTAATTTTAAATTCATTCAGCCCTCTCCTTCCTGAGGATTCGTTTTAATATAGGCCATTTTCGTATTGTTTATTGCTTTTGTAAAAGCCCTACTACCGGCTTTTACACCTAATAAAAGGGCAGCGTTCTTTTATAGCTTGCAGCTCTTTTCTCAGTGGAATGAAGGTCTTGTCGATTTTCAACCTATTTGTATATGTTAAAAATTTTGTTAATAACAATGGTTGAGAAAAGAGCATTAATATATATAAAATTGTTTGTTGCTTTTGTAAAAGCCCTACTACCGGCTTTTACACCTAATAAAAGGGCAGCGTTCTTTTATAGCTTGCAGCTCTTTTCTCAGTGGAATGAAGGTCTTATCGATTTTCAACCTATTTGTATATGTTAAAAATTTTGTTAATAACAATGGTTGAGAAAAGAGCATCATATATAAAATTATTTGTTGCTTTTGTAAAAGCCCTACTACCGGCTTTTACACCTAATAAAATGCAGCGTTCTTTTATAGCCTGCAGCTCTTTTCTCTGTGCAGAGGCATCTCGTTTTAACCTGTTTGTATATGTTAAAAACTTTGGTAAATAACAATAGCTTAGAAAAGAGCATTATAAAAAATTATATGATCATTGTATCATAGGGCTCAGTGATTGTCTGACAGCACCTACTTTTAAAGAATCGTTCTCGCATTATTTGGATAATTACCAAAAATTGATATACTTTTAATAAAGCAGCATCGATTTACTTCCAAAAAAATGATTACCATGAGTATAATTCCGTTCTCTTCATTCGTTATACATATAGATACAGGAAATGGAGGTTTTATTGTGATGATAGATAAAAAGAATGAGCTCTATGAGCCATCTCGAGAGCTTCATCAAAAATTTAATACTCTTATTGAAGATATAGGAGAAGGATTATGGAAGTACTGCCGCTACTTAACTGGATCGCCTTGGGATGGCGAAGATCTCTATCAAGAGACCATGTTAAAGGCATTAGGTGGTTTATATCAACGGTGGCACCCAACCAATCTCAAATCCTATCTTTATCGAATCGCGACGAACACTTGGATCGATCAATGCCGTAAAAGGAAAAAAGAGATTGGGCGCTTAACTGAACTAGATGGTGGGATAGTAGAAGAGATTTCAGATCACTTTGACATCGAAGAAGCATTGGAACATCTCTTCTATCTTTTTACACCTAGACAGACAGCGGTATTTTTACTGATGGAAGTTTTCCAATTTACAGCTGATGAAGTTGCAGGTATTGTGAAAACAACACCTGGAGCGATTTATGCAACAACACGAAGAGTCCGAGATAAATTAAAAAGAACTGAATTGGCACCCCTAAAAGCTCACGAAAACTCAAAGAAAAATCATAAAATTATTCAGGCCTACTTAAAAGCATTTAATCAAGGAGATGTAGAAGGAATACTAAGGCTAATAAGTGATCATGCACAATATGAGGCTTCTCTAGGATTCTTAGAAGTAACAAAAGAAGAAATTCGAAATGGCTCCCTACAATATGGTCTACCACTCTATAAAGCCCAAGAATTTACTTTGTGGGGGAAGCAAGTCATTATTGTATTGGCAGATTCTGAAGGTGGTCCTCTCATTCACGATATTCAATATCAAGAAATAGAGAATGATCAAATTGTGTACCACCGAAGTTATTTTTTTAGAAAGGAATTGATCTTTGCTGCATCAAAAGAGTTAGGCATCCCACCTCAATTAGACAAACATCCATTCTTGAATTGGCTTCACTAGAAATAAAGGAAAACAAAGACGATCCATTTATAAAAATTGATTCAGTCTTTGTTTTCTACCTTATACTCTATAAAATTAATGATTTTTCACCAATGAATATACATTTGTGTCATATGAAATGCCATTTTGATAAATATAATTTCGTAAGACTCCTTCTTTTTCGAAGCCCAACTTAATCAATAAATCATTAGAAGCCGTATTATCCAAAAATACTACTGCACCAATTCGATTTAAATCCAGATGATTGAATCCATAATCGACGACTGCTTTCACTGCTTCTGATGCATAGCCCTTCCTCCAAAAATCTGGGTGCAGTTCATAGCCGATTTCAGCTCTTTTATATTTAGGAACCCACGCATTGAATCCAATCGACCCAATGATTCCCTTCTGATCTTTTAATTCCATTCCCCATCTAATTCCGCGTCTTTCTTTAAAGTTATGATTAAACATCTCAATGATCTGCTCAGCTTGTTCGAAACTTGTAAAGGATTCCTGACCATAGTAACGAGTTACATCGGAATTTGAAAAACAACGAAAGATATCTTCTGCATCTTCTTTTTCAATTCTCCTTAAGTTAAGCCTCTCAGTTTCTAGTAACGGAAACATCCTACACTCTCCCCTTTCATTTACGGTAAGATTAATATGTATAATTTAGTTTATCATTCTACTAATTAGTGTTTTTCCCTTCCGTGAACCATATAAAAATCAAAGAATACTCTTAAACCTGATTAATTTTAGGAAGGTAGCTTTTTGTATATATGTTCATTCTTGAGGGTTAATTATTCCGTAATATACTAGGTCGACATATTGATTTTCTTTCTTCACATGGTCAATGAATATCCCTTCCTTTTTCATGCCTAATTTTTGCATAACCCTTCCTGATGCTTGATTTGAATGAAAGTATCGAGCAAATACTTTATGGTATTTCTTTTCATCAAATGCAAATCGTAATATAGCCTGTGCCGCCTCAGTAGCATATCCATTTCCCCAAAACTCTTCACCTATCCAATACGCTAGCTCCCCATTATTAAATTTTTTGTTGTTAGATAAAGCGATAGCTCCATATACACGACCAGTTTCTTTATCTGTTATAGCAAATTCATATGACTTATCAGCATTAAAATGATCAAGATGATGGTTAATCCATGTTAAAGCATCCTCTAAAGTGTATGGATAAGGTAGGTATAATGTATTTTTATAAATATTATAATTATTGCAGAGTTTAGTGACAGCTTCTGCATCAGATTTTTGAAATAATCTTAGTACTAGCCTTTCAGTAGAAATTCTTTTATTTTGATGGTCATAAGTCATAAGGCATCCCCACTCCTTCTAAGTCATGCTAATAAAAAAAACGTACGAGTCACTTGTTCCATTCATACCTACAACTACCTATCTTTAACTTCGACAAAAAAAGACGAAAACCTTCATAGGTGATCGCCCTGTGCAATTTGAAATGATAATAGATTATTATTACATGAATAAAATTATTTTTGTATTGAATATAAAAAATAAAAAATAACGGTCCATCCAATTGTTGCGATGGTAAATAAAGGTAAATAACCCATTAATATAGAAAGTTGTTTCCTTTTACTGTAAAATTAAGATAGAAATAAATGGAGGAGATACTAACTATGGATGAAAGAGTAAAAATAATTAGAAGCTTTTGTGCAGGAAAGCTTGCCTTCATAGAACTACCTAGTGATGTAAAACAGCTTATGATAGATTATGGGTATATAACTAGAGAAGGTAATTTTACTGAAATGGGTAACATATATAAAAATGCAGTTATTATTAATCAAGATATGAACCAAAAACATCATATATAATTATTTAGCGGGTTAAAGATATACTATTGATCCGTGCGCTTGAATAATCTCCATTTAAAAGTATTATGTAATATCAATATTACATAGAGTATATAACGAAAAATCCCACAAAAAATCACCTAGTTTTTTGTGGGATTTTATCATCTTACAGGTTTGAATTCTAGTGAATATTATTCTTTCTAAAATTACCACCCTTAACTTCCGCTACATCATATACGGTAACAAAGGCAGATTCGTCAATATCCTGAATGATTTCCTTAATTTTACTTTCTTCTAGGCGGTTAATGACACAAGTGATTTCTTTAAACTTTTCTTTAGAATAACCACCATACACTTCATTATATGTTGCACTTCTACCTAAGCGATCACGTATTGTTTCCACCATTAATTCAGGTTGAGTCGTAATAATTTTAAATGTTTTCGATCCGCTTAAACCAACCTCAACAATGTGAATCACTTTAGAAGCAATAAAGTAAGCAATAGCTGAAAGAATTGCCCCTTGAAGTCCAAATACAGTTGAAACAAAAATAAATACAAACATGTTTAAGAAAAGAATGAAGTCACTTGTCCCGAATGGTAATTTTCGTGAAAGTAACACGGCTAACATATCAATACCATCTAATGCGCCACCATTACGCAATGCTAACCCCATCCCCAATCCGAGGATGATACCTCCTACTACAGTAACTAACAAGGTATCCCCTTCAATAATTGCTGGGATATGGTGCATAAGGCTTGTACCAACTGCTAATGAAGCAATTCCGATTATCGAATAAACGGCAAAGCTTTTACCGATTTGTTGATATCCTAACCAAATAAATGGGATATTAATAATCGCAATTAAAATTCCTAATGGTAATCCAAATAGCTTGGATGCAACGATACTAAGACCCGTTACTCCTCCATCAGATACACTATTGGGGATTAATACTGTTTCTAGCCCATATGCCGCAATAAATCCCCCAATAATGATGATCAATCCCCGTAAAAATAGTCTTAGTTTTTTTGATTTGTGCTTTTTGTTTGTGTTCATATTATTCCTCATTTCCAACATTCTATCTTATTTAAGTTTACCATAAAATACTTCAAATCATTCTGATCGAAAAAGAAGGCGTCTTTTCTTATTACAAGAAACGCCTTCTTTGTTTATAAACTATTCATCATAAACTTTATATTACTATAATGGATTATAGTATTTAGTAAAATACTCATGCTTGGTTGAAAACAGAAAGAATATCATTTACTCATTCTAGAAAAATCCAATTTTTCTTAGTAAATTTCTCCCGAGGCTACTCCATTAATCTTACCTTTACTGCGTTCCTTTCTTGGATGTCCATAACGAACCAACACATGCCAAAGCAGTTTTAATTCTTGAAGAACATCAGCCATCGTACCACGTTCACTCCAAGATTCCGGATTACACTTTAAGTCCATTACAGCAGCTCCTATTGTACTGGCATTAATATAACGATCTTTTGCAATCCGTTTTGCTAATGATGGCATCGACGAACCTCTAAAATCTATCGGAACTTCATCAACCAATAGTTCAAAACCCATGTGCCATTTTAAAACGATGGAATACTTAGAGCATAATGTTTTTAAAATTTCACCTATTGGAGTATCTTGATAGGAAGGATCAACTACGAGCATTTCAACGTCTTCCTTTAAGGATATATCCCCATGTATCTGTGCCTCAATATAATGATTAAGATTACGGCTTGCCTCTTTTTGTGATAGATTGATAACACCATTTTCAAAATTAGAAAGCAAATGATTGATTAATCTAGGAGGCGTTAAGTTTCTTTCACCGATAGCAAATTCTCTCGTAAATGTTTCTTCCATCAGTCCTGCCAAAATCATATCAAATTCTTCATATGTTCCCTTTTCCTTAGGGTTCTGATGTGAATCCAAGTATGTATATGTGGATCGTTGGGAGACTCCCGGTGAGAGTAAAAAATAGCATGATCCAAAACGTGGGGCTGGTCCGTCCGGATGTAACATCACATTTAGCGCTCCATATTTGGGTCTTTGATTATTGGGCGAGTTTTCCAAATGATAGGCTCCTCCGAAGACTTCCTCTTCCCAACAATCTCGTTCACCACCAGGATATGCCGTGACACTACCATTTGATAAACCTGTTTCAAATTGACTTTTGTATTTCCCCTGCTCAAGAAGTGATTCAGCAATCAGTTTCATCGTTGAATCTGGTCGATCAGGATGAAAATGCACCGCAATTTTAGCTTGTGCCTTTAACTGATCAACAGCCATTTCAAATACTTGATCTGAGATATTTGACATTTTAAGTACGTGATTAATAATAGCTCTAGCTTCCTCTTTATGATTTTTAGCATAATTAGTAATATGCTGGATAGCTTTCAGTTGAGAATGAGTTAAATCTACCAATAGAATCATTCCTTTTTAAATATATTTCTTTGGCTTTTTTATAGAAATAAAAGAAGAGAGATATCCCTTAAATATATCTATACTTTAAATACATATCTCCAAGTACCTTTAGAAATTCGGCAAAGAAAAAGATTTTCCTTTAAATTAAATGTACTAATCGTTCAATATAACATCATTATCTAATCAGCACTCAAGAAATTATCCCTAATATTTTTGCATTTTTATACACACAATATATGTACTAAAGTAAAGACGGAGGTACAAAATGAAGAAAGACTCTATTTTAAAAGAAGAAATTGAAGAACATCAGCCAAATAAACAGCTAACATCTGCTGAACTAGCTGATCTGTTTAGTAATTTTATGGGAGACTCTATGTTCAGTTGTGTCTTTGAGCATTATCTTCAAGTAGTGCATGATGAAGAGGTTAAAGATTATGTCGAGTTTGCCTAAGCACTATCAAGAAGACATGTGCAGGAGATAGGCAATATTTTTAAAACGGAAAACATACCTGTACCTGTTGGTTTTGGGGAACAGGATATTCGTAAGGATGCTCCTCGTCTCATCGGTGATCTCTTCATGGTCTTTTATATTACTCAAATGGCCAGTGCCTCACTATTACTTTATGGAAGTGCTTTTTCAAATGCTACTCGTCAAGACATTATCAATTATTTTAGAAGCTCATTAAATGATTCTATAGAAACCTATGAGCGAGGGATACATTTATTACTGTCAAAAGGAATGGATATAAGTTCTCCAACGATCCCTTATCCAAACAAAGTAGATTTCGTAGAGAAAAAATCATTTATTTCTCTCCTAACAGGTAGAGACCGTCCGCTTTCATCTAATGAAATTAAGCACTTGCACTACAACATTAATACCAATATATTAGGAAAATCATTAATGTTAGGATTCAGCCAGGTTGCTTCCTCAGAGAAGATCCGTAAATACTTCCGAGATGGAGCAGACCTTGCAAATAATCAAATTAAGAGTTTTGCTGATCATTTACTCAAGCAAAACCTGCCCTCTCCTAAGCTAATGGATGATCATGTAACAGATTCAACTACTTCACCTTTTTCTGACAAACTAATGATGTATCACGCTTCGTTGGCTGGAAACATAGCACTCACTAATATGGGAACAGCTCTTTCTCAAATGATGCGACATGATTTAGCCGCAGAAATTATGAAGCTCATTCCTGTCATTGGAAAGTATAATAATGATGGATTGAATATCATGATTGAACATGGTTGGTTTGAAGAACCATTTACTGCAACTGATAGAAAAGAACTTTCTAAATCATCATCTGGATTTAACAAAAATTGATTAAGTTAAACGACAATATCCAATCATTACATTGAATATTATTCCTATATTAGATGCAAGGGAGGTAACAGTAAAAAAATTTATATATGTTCTGCTACCTCCCTATGGCTCCCCAATTTATTTATGAACTATTTGACCAATCCCATTAAAAATCCATCATACCCCTTTGATCCGACCGTTTGAATAGAAGTACATTCAATTCTATTTTCATTAGCAAGCAAATCCATAAATTGTCTGATACCATGGATTCTCTCATCACTACTTATTTCATTAGTCACTTCACCATCTCTCACGACATTGTCCGCAATAATTAGTGTTCCAGACTTTGACATACTCATCGCCCATTTTAGGTAATAGGGGTTATTGGTTTTATCAGCATCAATAAAGATAAGATCAAAAGGGGCAACTCCTCTTTCTTTTAATTTAGGTAAGCTATCTAGGGCATCTCCCACAATCACTTCTACCTTATGCTCGTAACCAGCATATTGAATATTTTGATTAGCTATTTTTGCAAATTCTGGATTCACCTCCAATGTATAGACTTTTCCAGACTCAGGTAATGCCCTTGCAAACCAAATACTACTATATCCACCAAGTGTTCCAATTTCTAAAATGTTTCTTACCCCCTTCATTTTAGCTATTAAATAAAGAAACTTCCCTTGTGACGGAGATACATCAATTTCTGGGATTCCGGACTCTCTATTTGTTCGCAAAACATGATCAAGTATAGGATCAGATAATTTTAATTTTCCTATAAAATATTCATCGACTTTGTTCCAGCTTTCATTTGCTCCCATTCTTAAATCCCTCATTTCTTCAACTTGTGTCTTCACTAATAGTGTATGATAGTATAAACGATAAAAATAATATATCTTTTTAACCGTTATATAAATTCAAGTTATGAATGGAGAAAAAAATGAATATACATGGCCTTCGCTTATTTCACCATGTTGCCACAACAGGAAGCTTTACTAAAGCAGCTGAATTGATGCGAATTAGTCAGCCCGCCGTTTCTAGTCAAATAAAGAAATTCGAGCAAGAGATTGGAATAATCTTATTCAAGCCTCATGGGAGGGGAGTATTATTAACAGAATTCGGTAAAGAGTTAGCAGAAAAGGCACAGAACTTTTTTGCCTTTGAGAAAAGGATTGAAGGCTTCATTGACAATCATCGTCATGGGAAGGCAGGAAGCATCCATATTGCTGCAACTTACTTGCCTGCAAATTTTTTAATTCCAAAATGGGCCGCTACATTTAAGGCTCACAACGAGGAAATCAATTTATTCATCCATACTACTAATTCACAAGGTGCATTTGATCAACTCAAACAATTTAAAGCGGATATCGCAATCTACGGTGGGGGAGTTTCAGAAAGACCAGATGAAATTGAGTGGGAAGAATTATTAGAAGATGAACTTTGGTTTGTAGTCTCTCCTACACACCCACTTGCCAATCAGTGCATCAGCTTACAGGAAATGGTGAAGGAGCCATTCATTATGCGTGAGGAAGGAAGCTCTACTCGAGAAAGGCTTTTTTCCCTTTGTCAAACCTTTCAAGTAGAGCCACCAAAGATTGCACTTCAGTTTAATGGTTTAAATGAAACCATTCATTCGGTTATGGCAGGTTATGGGGCAAACTTTATCTCTTCTCTTGTTGTCCGTGAGTATGTGGAGAATCATCAACTTGCTCGTGTATTTGTTCAAGACATCTGTGTAAAAAATAAAATTGCGATTTGTACTAGGAAAAATGAAAAGAAAAGCCTCCTTGTATCTAATTTCATCGACACTTGTAAGCTTTCTTTAGAAAAGACTAGAGCTTAAAAAGAGGAGAGATTAAGGTAACAATCTTGATGAATGGTAGAATTCCCTTCCCTTTTTTATACTAAATCGAGCAACTCATAACAAATTCGAGCAATTCTACTATATTATTGTTTCTTGTCCTGCCATAACTGATAAAGATACAGAATAACAGCGATAAACATCATTAATAAAAAATTTAATAAAGAGGAAATTTCCCCATCTTCTCTAATTTCTCGCATATTTAATATTCTTGAAAAAATAAAGCCATAAAAAAAATCTATTACAGCGTTTACAAGCATATAGATCCAAAATTTATTAAAGGTAAAATAAAATATCCACATGGTCCCAATGAGAAAAACACCATATACTGTAAAAAGTGGAGCAATCTTATCCCAATAAAACAGACTTTCATTAAACTTCCACCAATGATGAAACCAAGCAATTTGAGCTATAATTGTATTTATGATAGTAGCTAAAAAAGCAACAGGCATATATCTCCGAATTGATGAATTGTTCATAAAAATTAAAGATAGCCATGGTAGAATAAATAATGCCCATATCAATAGTTTGTCCATATGTAGCAATCCTCTCTATTCCCTATAAATAACCATATCATCTCTCAAAATTAATTGTCCTATACCTGTCAGATGCTTAGCATCTTTCAATTCGTTTCTATTATCGGGTTCATTATCTGAAATACATTAATCTAATTGTAGCAATATATCATATATCAATCCTTTTCGTTTTAAGGTATACTAATAGTATAGAAAACAGACAAATTTCTAGGGAGGTAAGTTATATGCCAATACCTACTGATCATTCAAAACCAGTTCGCACATCCGCAAAAGAAAGCGCATTCAATCAAATACAACAATGGATTATCGATGGAACACTAAAGCCAGGGGAAAAGCTCAATGACTCCGAGCTTGCAGAAGCATTAGGAGTCAGCAGAACACCCATCCGTGAATCCCTTCAATTGCTTGAAGCACAAGGATTTGTAGTTATGTATCCGAGTAAAGGGACACAGGTAACGGAAGTAGAAAAAGAATCGATTAAGGAGCTACTTCCTCCATTAGCTGCTTTACAAGCATTATCTGCTGAACTTGCCATTTCCAATCTAACGGACGAAATTACGAATAAATTGGAACAAACAAATAAAAGATTCGCGGATGCCATTCATTCGGATAATGACTTCCAAGCATTGAAAATTGATGAAGAATTCCATCAAATTATTGTAGATGCAGCAAATAATTCATATATTGATAATATGGTTGCTTATCTTCAAGCACATGTAAGAAGATTATTCTTCCATCAATCCATTATTCTAACTGAACAATCAATTAAAGAGCACGACACCATTATACAATTAATGAAAGATGGGAACGAAGTGGCAGTTTCTAATATTATGCGACAAAATTGGTTGCGTGCTATTGAAGAATTCAAGTCAGTGAAAAAGAACTAAATATGTAAAAGCCGGTCCTATTGTTAGAAACCGGCTTTATCTGTATCCATAAATAGATTGCCTGACCACTAGTCAGTCATTTGAAAGATCCTTTATCATTACCCACAAACTCATATCTCCATTTACGCCTTTTAAGATCGTCTCAGTTTTCACGTTAAATCCTTTCTTTTCGTAGAATGCCTTAGCTTGATGATTAGTTTTTAATACTTCTAACCAAAGTAGTCCCTGATTATTATGTATTGACAATTTAATCGCTTCATTTAAGAGTATATCTCCATAACCCTTGCCTGTAGAACTCGGGAGAAAATATATTTTTTGCAACTCGGCTCCTCTAGTTTCGTTATTAGGTAGTTTCCTATCAAAATTCACTTTTGCAAAGCCAATTGCCTCATTTTCAATATAAGCAATCAACCAGACTATATTATGCATCTTTAGGCTTTTTTCTAACGATTCTTTAGAAAAGTCTTTTTCTAAAAATTTATTTATTTCCTTTTTATTTTCCCAATTATCCTTGAAGTGTGCATAATAAGTGTCAATCCCTAATTGTCGGATAATCGATAGATCCTCAACTGTTCCCTTTCTAATTTCAAGCATGTTATACTCCCTTTCACTTATTTATTTTGCTGATAATTAAGTAATCAAAATAAACAAACGATAGATAGCCTCACCTCTCCATTGGAAAACTATTATTCTGCCAATTGAAACTTATATGCCTTTTATCCAATTCTATCATTATTAATCATATGAAATAAACTCACGTTTTCATTACTACTTTATGTATCTCAACCATTAACATTTCTTTTAGTTCAAGGCACATTTCACTAGGCTGTTTTCTTATAGTTTGTTGCTTTTGTAAAAGCCCAACTGCCGGCTTTTACTCCCAATAAAGGATTCTAGCGGTTCTAATGGAGATTGCAGCTCTTTCTCAGTAAATTGATGCTTGTAGCGATCCTCAGTCGATATTTAATAGTTATAACTTTACTTAAATAGCAACAATGTTTGAGAAAAGGGCCTTTCACAAAGAAAAGAGCTGTAAACTCCATCAAAACCATTGGGGCCTTTATTAGGTGCAAATGCCAGAAGTAGAGATTTTATTCAAGTAGGATACTTATGAAAGCAGACTTATTCAAAGATCATGTCTAAATTGCCAACATTATTTTTCTAAAATATTACAAATAAAAAGCCAGTTCCATTATTACAGTCGGAACTGACTTTTTTAATCGCGATCTTTTAAAGAATTTATGATTTACATTCGGTGCCTGTTATCCTTTTACGCATGAACTTCAGAGTATTGCATGAAGCGAGCAATAACCCCCGTAATTAAGATAACAATCAGTACTGGCAGTAACCATCCTAGGCCTTCATGATAAAAAGGTAAATAATGTTCATACACTTTAATTATGCCTGATACCCATCCAAAATAGTCCATTTTGAATAATTTAAAAAAAGTTTTTAAACCGTCAATGATACTAATTAAAAAAGTAACAACTGTTGCTGCAATATAAACCAATCTTGAATGATTAAACAATGGTGACAAGAAAGTTAGAAGCATTAAAACAATCGCAAGTGGATAGAGAAACATTAATACAGGAATTGAATAGTTAATAATATTAGCTAGTCCAAAATTTGCGATGATAAATGTCGCTGTAGTAAACAAAGTGACAAATAGTTTATAGCTTACTTTCGGAAATAATGTATGGAAATACTCTCCACAGGCTGTCATTAATCCAATACTTGTCGTTAGACAGGCAAGTAAGATTACAACAGATAACATCACGGTTCCAGTCATTCCAAAATAATGCGAAGCTGCACTACCTAAAACAGGACCCCCTGTATCAAAAAGACCAAATCTTTCTGTACTAGTTGCACCTAGATAGGCAATCCCTACATAGATAACTCCAAGAAAAACAATTGCAACCGTTCCGGATTTAACAGTAGCTCCCAGTACTCCTCGTGTCGTTTTTACTCCAAGTGCACGGATGGAATTGATAACGATAATACCAAATACAAGTGAAGCTAATGCATCCATCGTGTTATATCCCTCTGTAAAACCTTTCATAAACGCACCATTTTGATACGCTTCCTGTGGAGCTTCAATAGAACCCATCGGTTTCACAATAGCCATTACTAGTAAAATAAATAATAAAATAATGATTCCAGGAGATAAGATTTTCCCCACTCGATCAACCAATTTAGCTGGATTCAATGAAAACCATAGAGTAATAGCAAAAAACAACAATGTAAAAATAAATAACCCGATATGTCCATTACCATGTTCAAAAAACGGTGCAATACCAATATCATAAGCAACAGCTCCTGTACGGGGTGCTGCAAAAAAGGGTCCAATTGTTAAATACAATAGTGAAGTAAATACTGTTCCATAAATAGGGTGAATTCTACTTGATAACTCACGTAGGTCACGGCTACCTGATATCCCCATCACTAGAATTCCAAGAAAAGGTAGACCCACACCTGTTATTAGAAAGCCTATTACTGATGGCCATAGATTCGTTCCTGCATTTTGTCCAAGTTGTGCAGGAAAGATTAAATTTCCTGCTCCAAAAAACAAAGCAAATAGCATAACTCCTACTATAAAATAATTTGAAAATGAAAGTTTATTGTCCATATGACCAGTTCCCCCTAAGAAGTAAATATTCAAATTTATCTAAAAATTCATTACCCGCATATGCAATATATCAATGGAATTAATCATACTATCATTATATAAAAAATGCAATATATCCCTCGATATTTTTTTAATAATTTCGACATAGTTCTACTTGTTTCTTCACATCTCTAAAGTGCATGGTTTACATATATTTTATTATCCACGTGTTTCCTTCCATAAATATGTTTTTGCATAAATCATTTTTTTAAAGTCAAAATATAAAAAAGGACAAGGGGGAGATAATTTGGTCGTATTACTTATTCGAATAATGCTAATTTGTTTATCATGGTCTACAATCTTCTTTTTACCAATCAAGTCAATTAAAAGGTTCTTACCTGTTACACTTTTTTCATCAATCATTCTTCTAGTAGAAACATTGCTAGCGAACTCCCATAAATGGTGGAAAGTAAAGGGTGGAGCTAAAGCCTCAACAAATAATGCTTTAACATTTATTTTTGGACCTTTCTTCGTAGGAAACTTATGGGTTTTTCATCTAACATACGGAAAATTTTGGCTTTATTCTCTTTTGAATGTATTTAATGATCTTATGTTAGCATTTCCATTAAATCGATTTTTTGAAAAATTCAACTTATATAAATTAAAAAGGTTCAAGCCTAAGCACCTGTTCTTAACCGCTTTTTCTTATTCCCTTTTGAACTATCTTTTTCAATTCTTTATAGAAGGAAAATCACCTAGAAAGTATAATCAATAAAAAAGATGGGCAACTTCCCTATCTAATATCGACTTGTAGGTGATGATATTGCGTAGTAAAAAAGAGATAATGGAATTAGGTATGAACTTTGCAATCAATTGTGAAAAAATTAGAATATTCACCCTTGAAGGCTCTTTAACCAACTCAAACATTCCAGAAGATGAATTTCAAGATTATGATTTTAGTTATTTTGTTACAGATATGGACTTTTTTAAGAAAAGTGATGATTGGTTAGATTATTTTGGACAAAGAATCATTCTCCAAAAGCCAGAAGCAATGGAATTATTCCCACCCGAATTGGGAAACTGGTTCTCGTATTTAATGATTTTTGAAGATGGGTCAAAAATCGACCTAACTCTCATTCCGCTTAATGAATTTGAAGATTATTTTAAAGAGAGTGATGGTTTAGTCGAAGTACTATTGGACAAAGATCAACTCATCAAAAAAACAATTATCCCAAGCGATGCAAAATATCATATTCAAAGGCCAAGTATGCAATCCTTTGACGATTGCTGCAATGAGTTTTGGATGACTTCTACATACGTAGCAAAAGGACTTGCTAGAAAGGAAATCCTCTTTGCTAACGATATAATGAATAGCGCTTTTCGCCCTAATTTACTTACGATGTTACGATGGAAAATCGGAATTGAAACTAATTTTTCTTTAAGTATTGGAAAAAGTGATAAGTTCTTAAAAAAATACGTATCTAACGAAACATGGGACACACTACTATCCACGTATAATATGTCCACCTATCAAGCAGTGTGGGACGCACTTAATTTTAGCTTTGAATTATTCCGAGAATCCTCCCTTTATGTTTCTAAAACACTTGGTTATCCTTATCCTGAGTACGATAAAAAGGTTACCAATTATATAGAGAGAATTCAAAGAAAGTACAGATAATTAAAAAACTTCATTGTGCACATTCAATACTTCGATTACAATGGAAGTATGAATTACAAAGGGGTGAAAAAGATGAGTATTAGTCCTAATGTAGCTGAAGTCGCTGCACTTCTTGGTGAAACTTCACGTGCTACTATTTTAACAAGTTTAATGGACGGACGTTTTCATACTGCAAGTGAACTAGCTTATATGGCCGCGATCAAACCACAAACAGCAAGTTTTCACCTTTCCAAATTAGTTGATGGGAATCTCGTTATTGTTGAAAAACATGGTCGCCACCGTTATTACCAGCTGGCTAATGAGGAAATTGCACGCATTTTAGAATCATTCCTTGCTATTTCTCCTCCTCCTGAGGTTCGTTCATTAAAGCAATCAAGGCAAATGAAATTACTCCAAAATGCTAGAACGTGTTATGATCATTTAGCAGGAAAATTAGGAGTTGAGTTAACTGAAGCCATGTTGGCTGCAGGCTATTTAGAAAAAGAAGCACAGGAGTTTACCGTTACAACAACAGGCGAGCAGTTTTTCACTGATTTTGGCATTGATTTAGTTGAATTAAGAGGAAAACGTCGTTCATTTTCTCATGCATGTTTAGATTGGAGCGAACGTCATCATCATCTTGCAGGAGCCCTAGGTAACGGATTATTAAAAAAGTTTTTAACATTGGGCTGGATAACTCAGGATCCATCCATTCGCGCTGTGACTATTACAGATAAAGGAAAAATAGGATTCAAAAAAACATTTCAAATCGAAATCAAGTAAAGTTACCCTCCAAAGTACATAAAGAATGGTTTAATCACTTTGGAGGCAGTCTTATATATATTCATTTAATCTATCTATTTTGGATTTCTATACTAGCATTCTCTTGTTTTAAATTCTGAAATTTTCTATTTACAAGATAAATACCAATGATAATAAACAAACCACCAATAATAAGTGAAGGATATAGATGATCCCCAAGCAGTAACCAACCGGTTATTACACCGAAGAATGGGGCTAAAAATAAATAAGCGCTCGTCTTTCCAGGATCACCTTTTTGCAGAAGATAGTACCAAATCGCAAATTGAACAATTGAGGACATCATACTTAACCAAAATAAAATGAATAAGGACTGGCCATTGAAAGTGAAAAATGGCTTTTCAAAAAGAAAACTAGCAAGTAACAGTAATAATCCGCCAAAAAGCATTTGATAGGCTGATAATACCCAGGTATCAAAAGTTGCCCCCCACTTATTTGCTAATAATGTAGCAATTGCCCAAAAAACTGCTGAAAGAATACCAAATACTATCCCAATTTCAAATTGTAATTGGGTCCCCATTGTAATAACTACCCCTAATAGTCCTAAAAAAACACCGATCCACTGATATAATCTATAACGAATTTTGGTAAAAATGGTCCCAAAGACAATAACAAGTAACGGATTTGTGAATGTAAGGATGGAGGATTCACTGGCAGTAATCGTTCGCAAGCTCAAAAATATACACCCCATCACGCCAGCTGTTTGACAAGCACCAATAATAACCATCCTTATCCAGCTCTTTTTAGTTATGGGATGTGGCCTTTTTAAAACACTCACAATTATGCTCATAATGATTCCTGCAAGTGTAAAACGCAAAGCTGCTAATAATATCGGTGATGAATAGGACAAGCCTATTTTAACGATAGCGAACGACGATCCCATTAAAAATGTCGTTAAAAGTACTAATGGTATAAATTTGTAATTATTCATTTTGTCTCTCCCTATTTTTGTAATACTAAGCTATTGCTATTATATCCGCTTTAAATTTCAACTTTTATCGAAATATGGAATCAAATAGAAGCATATTTAAAGCATTTCAATATAAAAGGAATGGTGCAATTAAGATTTACGTTCTCATAAATATTTTTTCATTATCTATACATTATTTTTTCATTTAAGATTCATGATAAAAGAAATATTGGAGAAGATTCCCTTACCTATATAGAAGCATATTCTTTTATCTTTTTTGATGGGATGTGCCATAATATGAAGGTATTTAATTGGAAAGAAGGAGAACTGGCTATGAATTATCAAAATATTACCGTTGCCGGTAGCGGTGTGCTAGGGAGTCAGATTGCATACCAAACAGCATTCAAAGGATTCAATGTATCTGTATATGACATTAATGATGAAGTTTTAGAGCGTGCGAAAGAAAGAATTAACGGTTTAAAGGAGCACTATAAAAAAGATTTGAATGCTACTGATGAAGAAGTTAACTTAGCTTATGAACGCATATCTTTCAATTCTAATTTATCAAAAGCAGTTGCTAATGCAGACCTAGTAATCGAAGCGATTCCTGAGGTTGTTCAAATTAAAACTGACTTTTACAATGAGCTTGGAAAGGTAGCTCCTGAAAAAACAATTTTTGCAACAAACTCTTCTACATTATTACCAAGCCAGTTTGCCGATGCAACAGGTAGACCTGCTAAGTTTTTAGCCCTACACTTCGCAAACGAAATTTGGAAAAATAACACAGCAGAGGTTATGAAACACCCTGGAACAGATATGAAGGTCTTTAATGAAGTGATTGAATTTGCCAAAGCGATTGGTATGGTTGCTTTGCCTTTATATAAAGAACAACCAGGCTATATTTTAAATTCATTATTAGTTCCTTTATTAGATGCTGCACAGCTTCTCTTATTGAATGAAGTTGCAGATGCGGAAACAATCGACAAAACTTGGATGATTGCAACGGGTGCACCTCAAGGTCCTTTTGCCATTTTAGATGTTGTTGGAATCAATACTGCATATAATATTACACTCGCTAAAGCGAAAGCAACGGGTAGCCAAGAATACGAAAAATTAGCTGAGTTATTGAAATCTGAGTATATTGATAAAGGCAAACTTGGTAGAGCTACTGGAGAAGGTTTCTACACCTATCCAAATCCAAACTTTATGAAACCTGGTTTCTTAGAAAACTAATTCCTTGCCTACAATATGAAGGAACTGACCCAAAAGGGAAAGTTCCTTCTTCTATCTTTATATAGCTTTTTCTTCATACAGATATCAATATAAGCTTTTGATATTATCCGGTAATTGAAATGGATTTTCTTTATTCATACGATCGTAAAACATAATACCATCTAAATGATCAATTTCATGCTGTACAACAATTGAGGAATATCCACTTAGCTTTAATAACACTTCTTCTCCTGTAAGATTAAATCCCTTCACTTTAATCCGTTCATATCGAGGTACAAAGCCTTTTATATCTCGATCAACAGAAAGGCAACCCTCGCCCTGTGGTAAATAAATCATGGAGACGGAATGACTGATGATTTTCGGATTTATCATTGCATATTCATGCTCTTTCCCCTTCTCATCAGTTAAAAAAGCCGTAAACATTCTCTTATTCAACCCGATTTGATTGGCTGATAGACCTACTCCTGGACGTAAATTATATTTTTTTGCTAGATTAGAATCCTGACTATTTTTCAAAAAATTCATCATGGATATTAATGTTTCCTTATCTTCTTCAGAAGGTGGGAGGGATACCTCTTTTGTTGCCTGATGGAGAATAGGGTCACCTTCCCTAACGATATCCTTCATTGTAATTATATAATTTGAATGAAATTTACTCATAAATAAACAATGCATCCACCTTTACTCTTAGTATTTTTGATAACTTGAATGCCAATTCCAGTGTAGGATCATATTTATCGTTCTCGACACAATTAATCGTTTGCCTCACGACCCCACACTCCTTAGCAAGATCCTCTTGAGTGAGTCCTAGCTTTTTCCTTACCTCTTTTATTTTATTTTTCATAAGTATCACCTATGTCAAAAGTATTGGACATTATTATTCTAACAATCGTAAGTGAAATGTCAATTACTTTGGACAATCTAACACTGAAATCAATCTTCCAATATGCCTAAGTACTCCCTCCAAGGACCAACATCCATATCATATCTCTTTGCCATCACCCGTACAATTTGGGAAATATGTGTTAAATCATGAACAACCCATGTCGATAATAATTCTCTGACCTTCACTATTCCAAATTCAGGATGCACCCCTGTAAGCTCAAGTTGTAATTCAGTTTGAATAATTGTCTTAAGTTTAGTTATATTTTCCGTTCTCACCTTCTTAAATTCTCGCAACTGTTGTTGAATGGTTCTTTCCGACATATTATTTAAATGTGCAAAACGATCAAAAGGAGGAAAGGGTCGTCTCTCACCTTCATGAAGCATTGTTTCTAATCTTGGTATCCAATTATGTTTATCGGCTTCAATAAGATGCTCAATCACCTCAGCTACATTCCAAGTACCCTCACCCTCATTACAAACCAACCAGCCTTTCGATAAACCAGATACAAATTCATTTAATGTTTGTGGAGTACGTTGCAACACTTCAATAGCTTCCATTAGTTTAAAATTCATCTCACTTCTCCTCTCTATGATTCACTTGCAACCATCTTCTTAAAAATATGTATCTCATGATTCATATATACAGTTGTTCTTGTTTTATTACATTGTACTTATAACTAAAAAGGGGATATAGCCCTCGCTACATCCCTTTTCTTCTTTAAACCTTCAACCTCTTCGCCATCATTTTTTTAATAATCCTTATTTGCCCTCTATGATTTAATTCATCTTCAAATACATGGAACCATTTAAAGTAATTATTAGCTTGTTGATCAAACCAAAAAGGAGTTTGCTGAAATAACCATTCATCCGGGAGTGTTTGAAATGTTTCGATGGTTTTATTACGAACATCGGTTAATTCCTTCATATAAAAATCAATCGTATTCCCATGGATTTGTTCCCTTGCCCTACTTCCCAATTCTAAGGCTGGATTTAACTCAATAATTTCCTCATCTGTCACGTCACGATTATAAAATGTTTCAATTTGATAAGCTTTTTCAACCGAAACCATATGTGCTAATAACATTCCAATTGAATTAGCTTCCGCATCATAAAGGAAATCAAGTTCTTCAACGGTTAATTCCTTTACCTCTGCAATGGTCGTCTCTCTTGCATAATTCATCATTGAAACTAATTTACTAAACTCTAAACTCATACCATCCTTTTGATCAATTAAAAATAAAGTTTCTAAATTTATTGCCATGTTTTCACCCGCCTATAAAAATACTCACTCATTGTATATTCTGGTAAATACATGCAAATCACTTTGCAATCCAACTATTTCCCAAAAAAAAGCAAGTTGTAATCATTCCATCATTTTAACTAATAAATTCATGAACAATCCACTTAAATCCATACATCATTTTCCGCTGTTAACTCTCCTTGGTGATCACCTGTGTTAACCACACCTTTCGGCTCCACTAGCATGACCTGACATTCTTTTTCCGCAAATGGCTTATGCTCTACCCCTTTAGGTACGACGTACATCTCTCCTTTTGAAAGTGTAACCTCTCCATCGCGAAATTCAATTTTCATTTCCCCCTCTATCACAAAAAATACTTCATCGGTATCATTGTGGCTATGCCAAACAAAGTCACCTAATAATTTTGCTAACTTAAACTGATAATCATTCATTTCACTAATTACTTTAGGAGACCAGTATTCATTAAATTTCGATAATTTATTATTGATGTTTATTGCCTGATTTTGATAATCCATATAAATCCTCCTTAACGCTTTCCTTAATTAACTAATTGATTCACGTTAATAGTCATTTTCACAAGAAGGAAATTACGATGATTGATCTTAACCTCCTTCATTCGTATCTCTTTAAGTATATTTTATTAGGAATTGCAAATATATAACATAGAAAGAATATAATCTAAAAACTAGAGGTAGTAACTAATGAAACATTCTCTGCTTATTTTATTCGTCTTATCCCAATTATTTATTGTTCCCTTTTCCGATTCTACATACGTTAAAGCAAAGACCACATCTATCGTTCATGAGCTATCCGCTGAATCTAAAAAAGATCCATTATCCTTATCGGAATTAAATAATAAATACCAAAATACATTTTTTTTGTATGGATCGAAGACAAAACGAGAAATTGCATTAACATTTGATGATGCACCTGATAATATTTTCACCCCACAGATTTTAGATATTTTAAAACAAAAAGGGGTTAAAGCAACATTTTTTGTAGTTGGATATCGAATCGAGGAACATCCTGATATATTTAAAAGGATTATTCGAGAAGGACATGCTCTTGGAAACCATTCGTATAACCATGCAAATTTTTCTAAATTGAGTGATTCTGAATTTAGAAATCAAATTATAAAAACGGACAATATTATTAAACAGTATACTGGATATATTCCAAGAATGATTAGACCGCCATATGGAAATATCAATGAAGAGCAACTCCAATGGTTGAAATTACACAACAAAAAAATTGTGAATTGGAATATCGATTCTCTAGATTGGAAAGGCTTAGATGAAGATCAAGTGGCAAGTAATGTTCTATTGCATGTAAAACCAGGTGCAATTATTCTACAGCATTCTGGAACCGGGACTGGTGGAGATTTATCTGGGACCGTAAAATCTTTACCAAAAATTATTGATGAGCTGAATAAAGAAAAATATCACTTAGTAACGATCCCTAAATTGCTTAATATTCCAGCTAAATAATCAATTTTGTACTTTTTCGCATTTATAAATATGGGAAATTGGAGGATAACTCCAATTTCCGTCCTCGATGACTACTAAAAAAAATTGGTTTAGTCATTCTTTTCCTCTTCATTGTTTTGCTTCTCTTGAGTAGCTAGCAAAGAAGACGTTTCAATTACTTCTTCTGTTTCTTGAACATCTCCTTTATTTTCCATTACCTCATATTCATATAGTTCAAACATCTGAACAAACTCATTAATGACCATTTCCACTGCCTTTAGTCACCAACTAAAATTGGATTAATTGTTTGAAGTTCCGGTGTTACTAATTGTTGCTTTAAAGTATCACACTTAAGACTCATCATTTCTAAAAATGCGATGGCTCTGCCTTTGCGGAACGTTTTTGCTCCTTGATGAACATGTTTTTCTTTTCGGTTATGCCCCTCACCATGGTGATGTCTATCTCTGCCACGACCCCTATATCCTTCATTTCTCATAAAAAATCTCCTCTCTGTATACATTTGTATACATTTTATATTCCTATCGTATACAAAAAGTCAATGAAACATTTAATAATGTGTAAGCACTCTAACGGTGAGATTAACTCAACAAACTTTCAAGTTTACCCCCACTATTCAAATAAAAAAGGCTGCCATTTTTGGCAACCAACCTTGGGAAAATCCTCGTCCTTATATATTATTCCCTCCCTTACACTGTTATTAAGACCATTGATTTTGCTCTAAGGTATAAGTCTCTCAAGATCCCTAGGAAATGCTGTCGCCCCCCTAATATTTCCTACTCCTGTCATATTTGCTGTCAATCTCTCTAGTCCAATGGCGAACCCACCATGTGGAGGTACACCATATTGAAACATTTCAATATATGAGGCAAAATCATTTGGATTTAATCCTTTACTTGAGAATGACTGTAACAGCATTTCATAATCATGGATACGAAGCCCACCGGAAGTAATTTCTAAGCCTTTGTACAATAAATCAAAGGATTCTGTTAATGCTGAATCATTACTCGGCATCGTGTACATTGGACGTGTTTCACATGGATAATTGGTAATAAAGACAAATTCACTATTATATTTTTCTCTTACGTATTCACCTATTAACCGTTCGCCTTCAGAATCTAAGTCCCCTTCAGGAGATGCTTTTTGATATTGACTACTTAATATTTCCTGTGCTTCATAAAGAGTTAAGCACGGAATCTCAGTTATAAACGGAAGTTTAACATCAAGAATTTCTAACTCCCGTTTACATTGGTCATTTACACGTGAGATCATATATTTAAGTACATCTGTTTCCCATTCCATAATTTCTTTTACATCGTCAATAAATCCTATTTCAACATCAAGAGAAACATATTCATTTAAATGTCTTGATGAATGATGTGCCTCCGCTCGAAATACCTGCCCGATTTCAAAAACACGTTCGAAACCACTTGCTACCATCATTTGTTTATAAAATTGAGGTGATTGTGCTAAATGGGCGTTTTTCCCAAAATAATTTAGGCTAAATACATTTGCCCCTCCTTCTGCACCCTGAGAGACAATTTTTGGTGTAAAAATACGTGTAAATCCATGTGATGTAAAAAAATCGCCAAATGACTGTGATAATACACTTTGAATTTTAAAAATGGCTTGATTTTTTTCATGTCTTAAAGATATGGTACGGTGGTTAAGAAGATGATCCATTCCTGCTTTCAATTCCGATTGATTGATTTCAAAAGGGATCGCCTTTTGACATTTATTGATCACTCTAATGTTTCTCACATGTATTTCTACGCCTAATTTTTGTTTCTTTGATTCAACAACGTCCCCGATTATCTCAACAATCGATTCGTTTTCTACTCGGAAATTTAACCATTCTTTCTCCAAAATACATTGAATAATTCCACCTCTATCACGAAGTAGCAGGAAGGTAACTTTTGATAAATAACGTTGTTTATGAACCCAACCCGATAATTTTACCGTTTCCCCAACCTTATAAGGCGTTTCCGTCGTTACTATTCGAATCATTTTGACTTCCTCCTTTTCATTAATAAATAATCAAAAAAAAATTCGCCCCTATATAAACATAGGGACGAATGTATTCCGTGGTACCACCCAGATTGCCTTTTTACCAGCCTCTCATGCCACATAACGAGTGGTACCGTCTGATTCTACTTTGCCTTTAAGCATTTCTTTCAGCACTTACGGATGTCACCATGATAACCTTGATGCGTTTTTCCACCAACCAAACGCTCTCTATAATCAAGGACTTATCATTTCCTTCCGATCATTGATTTCCATATTTTGATTGTAGAAGATTATATATTTACGAAAGGAAAATGTCAACCTATTCAGAGTATAAAAAAATGCTTCATTATTCACTCTCTTCATTGTACACTTGTAGTAAGTGAATACCTGCAGGGAATAGGTTGCTAAGATATTAGCATTAATAGGGAATTCGGTGTGATACCGAAGCTGTTTCCGCAACTGTAAGTGCCGATGAAATAAGAAGCAAACCACTGTTTGCAACATCGAAAACGGGAAGGTTCTTAAAGTAAAATGACGCACAAGCCAGGAGACCTGCCTATTCTTGAACGTAACATGCTCTTCGGAAGATAAGAGATTTTATGGCAGCTCGATTGGTTCTTCATATCGTTTAATAAAGGATCATTTTCCCGCCGGCCAAATTCTATCTGGGCGGTTTTTTTTGTGTTCTATTTTACATAGTATATTGATCTCCTCGTTATGAAACTATATAGATCGAAACCAGACGAATTTTTTCTGAAGTGTTATGAGGTAAGCATTTAAAATATTTAAGATTAGGAGAAAAAGACATGGTAAAAAAAGACTTACGTTATTTATGCTATCCCTTTATGCGCGAATCCGCTTCAACCGTTGATTTCGAAATTAGAACAGATTCATTAACAACGCGTATTGGACAAGCTGCTTCCTTAACAAAGGATATTCCTATTGTTTATGAAGATTTAATGTACTTGCTTCCAATGGCCTATCATCTAAATGGATCTGTACGCGGAAAGCTTGCCATTAGCGAGGAAGATTTAAATCATCTAAGCAGCATGTATGATTTTTATGTTACGGAAACAGATGGTCGCATTGATCGATTTGTACTTCCACAAGGGACGGCTGCTGCATGTGCTCTACATGTATGTAGAAGTGAGGCAAAAAAGTCCGTTCGTGCTTTACATAAGGTAAGTCTTGAAAGAGAGGTTCCGGATATCTTATTCAATTATACGAATCTACTAGCTAATGTCCTATTTTACATGGCGGTCTATGTAAACAAGGATAAAGGTGTTGAAGAAATCCAATTTGTCAGTAAATCTTATCCAATAAGACCGATAAAAAAGAAAGTAGGGAAATAACTTGAAGAAATATCATTTGTTTCATTGGCTAACAGCTATAATGTTAATCATTTTCTTAGCAGGCTGCCAATCGGGTCAGAGCAGCAATGAACCTAAAAAAGAGGATACACCTGAACAAGTAAAAGCGTATACCGTGAAGGATGATACTGGCAAAGAAGTTTCCTTCAAAAAAGCTCCTGAAACGGTCATTTCATTGCAGCCTAGTAATACTGAAATTCTTTTTGCCCTTGGAGCTGGAGATAAAGTAATTGGCGCAACGGAATATGATAATTATCCAGAGCAAGCAAGTAAAATTGAACGTGTATCGGACTCTGTTACCATTAATACAGAAAAAATTATTGCACTAAAACCAGACATTGTCATTGCTTATACAATCGGAGATGAAAATGCCTTAAAACCAATTGAAGATGCAGGCATTCCTGTATTTGTCATACAATCTGCTTCTTCCTTTGAGGATGTTTATGGTGATATCCAACAAATTTCAGAAGTAATGGGTGTGAAAGAAAAAGGGGAAGAACTTATTACCAATATTCGCACTCATATAAATGATATCGAAAATAAATTAAAAAATATCGAAAAACCAAAACGCGTATATTTTGAAATAAGCCCATCTCCTGATATTTATTCAACAGGCAAAAACACATTCCAACAAGAAATCCTCCAAACAGCTGGTGTAGAGAATATCTTTGGGAATCAAGAAGGTTGGATCAAGGTTTCAGAAGAGACAGTCATCAAGCTGAATCCTGAAATCATTGCAACAACTGTCGATTATATCGAAGGCCCTGTAGCAGAAATCAAAGCTCGTAAAGGATGGGAAACAATAGAGGCGATTAAAAAGGATAGAGTATATCAATTGGACTCGGATATCATGTCGCGCCCAGGCCCAAGAATTGCTGAAGCGGTTGAATTAGTTGCTAAAATGGCGTACCCAGAATATTTTAAATGAGACTAAAGCTGGAGTGTGGATCACTCCAGCTTTTATCTTTAGCTATTATTTTTAATATAGTACTTTCATTATTCCTGATCGAATATTTCTACTTAGAGAATAGTAGTGAGCAAAACCGAATCTATCTAATATATTTCTCGGCTTTACCTCCTTGCTGAACAAATTTCGATTTAGAAGGGAGAATTATTTTTTAAGAAATCTTTTACACAAGTGACAAACGATACGAAAACAGCCTAAAAGTAAAACGAATCCTAAAAAGCCTTTTTAATTTATAGCTCTTTTATAAATAGTTTTAATGGATCAGCATCTTGAGATAATTTTGTTAATGAATCAAATTGAAATCCTAATTTTAATAAAAGATTTTCTGATGCATGATTATCGGTAGTTGTAATGGCTGCGAGCCTACGTATATTTAATTCGGCTTTTGCATAGATCATGACTGCCCGAGCTGATTCATATCCATACCCTTTACTTGTAAAGTCTTTCAAAAAAGCGAAACCCAAATCAACATCCTCTAATCCATTTCTCTTAACTAAGCCACACATCCCAATAGGTATTCCATATTCTTTTAAAATCACTATATACAAACCAAATCCCAAATCATTATACATTTTTATAAGGCTATGCTCGATATACTTTTTTGCATCCTCAATGGTTTTAATCCCTTTGTCACCGATATATTTGATCCAATCAGGCTCATTAAGGAGATTGAAAATAAACTCAGCATCATCTTCTGTAAATCTTCGAAGTAATAATCTTTCTGTTTCGATCATCATTATCACCTTTTCTTCGAAAAAATATAATTTACGAGTATTAGATATTTATGTTTGGTTCTATCGTTGTAACACATTCTTAGGAACTAAATATTGATAAGACAAAATAAACATACTATAAGTGCATAGACCATCTATCAATGATAATAATATAATACGATTTTATATATCTTAACATTGTAAAGCCACATGGAAAACTAAGAAAAAAAGTTTATTCTTTCAATATATCGATGAGGAAATATAATACCCCAACCCTTTTCAGAAGTAGCTCAGCTTGTTTTCATACTTTTTTCCGTTGTCTGTTTATTTAGCTTCTACTGTTAAACTATTTGTATAAAATTAAGATTTTTAGCGCATAAAAAAGAGAGTATACTCCTCACTATATTGAAAGAAGTATCTCTCTTCATTTTCTTTACTTAATTTATGCTTTTAGCTTTTTATTGGCGTGATTCTGTTAAAGGCTTTTTTAAGACTCCTATTAATACGGCCGAAACAATTGCCCCGATGACAACCGCAAGCAAATATAGAAGCCAGCTACCCTCAACTAGTGGAAATACGAAAACTCCACCGTGTGGTGCGCGAAGTCCAATATGAAACATCATTGACAAGCCTCCCGCAACAGCTGAACCTACCATTAAAGAAGGGATCACTCGAATTGGATCAGCAGCTGCAAATGGTATGGCACCTTCGGTTATAAAAGATAGTCCCATAATATAGTTTACTTTACCTGCATCTCTGTCCTGCTTGCTAAATTTATGCTTAAATAAAGTAGTCGCAATAGCAATACCTAATGGAGGAACCATCCCTGCTGCCATAATTGCTGCCATTGGCTCATAGACTCCGCTTGCAATTAATCCAGTACCGAATAAGTAAGCGGCTTTATTTACAGGGCCCCCCATATCAATAGCCATCATTAATCCTAATACTATTCCTAACAATACTGCATTTCCTGTACCCAGACCTGTAAGCCAGTTAGAAATTGCTGTATTTAATGCACTTAATGGATTATTAACGACAAAATGCATGATAAAACCTGTAATAGCAATACCTAATAACGGAAATAACAAAATAGTTTTGATTCCTTCTAAAGAACTAGGAAGTCCAGCCAATACCTTTTTCAATCCAACAACGACATATCCAGCTAAGAATCCGGCAACCATACCGCCTAAGAATCCAGCCCCACTGTTTGCTGCCATCATACCACCAACCATACCAGCTGCAAATCCTGGTCGATCAGCAATACTTAATGCAATAAACCCTGCTAATACAGGAATCATTAAGGCAAATGCATTTCCACCGCCAATGATATTTAATGCTTCGGCAAGCACATTATAAGTAGGATCTTTTGGGTTATGCGCATTTACACCGAATAAGAAACCTAGAGCAATTAAAATACCACCGCCGATCACAAACGGAAGCATATTTGAAACACCACTCATCAGATGTTTATAGATTGTTGCTCCGACCCCTCTACCTTTTTGTTCACTTTGATTACTAGACTTTCCGCTTCCATGATAAATCGGTGCATCTTGCTTTAATGCTCTTTCAATTAATTGCTGTGGTTTACGAATCCCGTCTGCCACTGCGGCTTCAACTACATGTTTTCCATTAAAGCGATTCATCTCCACATTCGTATCTGCTGCTACTATGACGGCGATAGCGTTTTCAATTTCATCAGCAGTTAGAACATTCTTTGCTCCACCAGATCCGTTTGTCTCAACCTTAATAGCGACACCCATTTCTTCAGCTTTTGCTTTTAAAGAATCTGCTGACATATACGTGTGAGCAATACCCGTAGGGCAAGCTGTTACTGCAACAATAAATTGTTTCTTATCCGTCATGGATTGATTTTCTTCTTTTTCCTCTTGATCATAGCGATTAATAATATTTAATATATCATCTTCAGAATTTGCCTCTAGCAATAATTGGCGTACTTCTTGTTTTAACAATATAGTAGAGAGCCTAGAAAGTGCTTCTAAATGGGTATTATTTGCCCCTTCTGGTGCTGCAATCATAAAGAAAAGATGTGAAGGTTGACCATCAAGGGAATCATAGTCCACTCCATTACTTGACCTTCCAAATGCAATAGCTGCTTGCTTTACCGCTTTTGTTTTTGCATGGGGAATGGCGATTCCCTCGCCAATCCCTGTTGTGCTTTGTTCTTCTCTCTTTAAGATCGCCTTTTTAAATTCCGCCCTATCGTTTAATTTGTTAGCGGAGTCCAGCACACTTACTAACTCTTCAATTGCATCCATTTTTTCCGTGCTATTGATTGATAGATTAATTGTATCTTTTGTTAATAACTCGATAATTTTCATATTCCATCCCCCTTGAATGAAATTCTCTCTATATTTATTTCAGGTAGCAAATTTTCTACCTGTTCACGCGTGCATAAACCAAATGAAAACGCGGTAGCACTACCAGCTGCAATACTAAAACGAAATGCTTCTTCAACACTTTTTGTTTTTTCAAACATTGCAATAAATCCAGCTACCATTGAATCCCCTGCACCAACTGAGCTTTTCACTTCTCCCTTTGGGGCAGTTGCAACTAATGCATATTCCTGATTAATAAGAACTGCTCCATTTTCAGCAAGAGATACGATAACATTTCGAGCACCTTTTTTTATAAGCTTTCTTCCATAGGGAATAACCTCTTCAGCAGTAGTTACGACTGTATTGAATAATTCTCCAAGCTCATGATGATTGGGTTTTATAAGATATGGTTGGAATGGAAGAACATTCAGTAATAAATCTCCCTCAGCATCCACAACAAACTTAGTCCTATTTTCCTTGCATACTTCTACAAGCTCTTCATACGTATTTGCTGGCATGGACGATGGAATACTACCTGCTAATACGAGGATATCTTCACTTGTAAGTCCACGAATCTTTTCTTTCAAAGTTTCATAGTTTTGTCTAGTGATTTTCGGGCCCTTTGCATTGATTTCTGTTTCTGTCATAGACTTTAGTTTTACATTTATTCTTGTATCCTCTTTAACTCTTACAAACTCTGTATCAATCTTTAAAGTTCTTAAGAATTCTTCAATATAGTCTCCGGTAAAACCACCTATGAATCCAAGAGCTTTACTATTAACATCTAATTTCTTTAATACTTGCGATACATTAATGCCTTTTCCACCAGGAAATTTCGAATCATTTTTTGTACGATTTAAATCACCTAAGGTTATCTGATCTAGTTCTAAGATATAATCAAGAGATGGATTTAAAGTTAATGTATAGATCACGATATCACTACCTTTATGTTTGTCTTACTAATAAATTGCTCTTTTGTATCTGGATCTAATTTATTTGTAATTATAGAAGCCTCGTTTAGATCTGCTATTTTTGCAAATGAAATTTCCGAAAATTTCGTTTCATCAGCAAGGACATATGCTTCTCTAGTTAATGAAATAGCTAGTTGTTTGACCATTGCTTCCTCTGGATCAGGTGTTGTATATCCAAATTGATGGTGAATTCCATTTACGCCCATAAAACATTTATCAAAACGATAATGCCCGAGACTTTCTAAAGCACCTCTACCTATAAAAGCTTTTGTTGTAGGTTTTGCATATCCACCTATTAAATATGTTTTAATATTTTTTTCAAGAAGCTCATTCGCATGCATGAGTCCATTCGTCACAACTACAATATTAGTAGGTAAATACGGGATCATTTCAAAAACGGTCGAACCGGCATCTAAATAAATACAATCACCTTCTTCGACTAATCCTCCAGCATATTTAGAAATTTGACGTTTTTCCTGAAGGTTTTTGGAAGATTTCTCAATCATGCTAGGTTCTTGAAGCTTACCTTGCAGTCTTTGTGCCCCTCCATGAACTCTTTTAAGAAATTTTTCTTGTTCTAGCTGAATTAGATCGCGTCGAATAGTTGATTCTGATGAGTTTGTTAATTTTACTAGTTCTTGAAGTGTCACCGAATTTTTTATCTTTAATGCCTCTAAAATTATTTGATGGCGTTCTGGTTCTAACAAAGCAATACCCTCCTAAAACGCTTTCATTACAATTGGTAAGTTTATTCTACAACTTCAATCATTAAAAATCAATCAAAATAATTCAAAATCATTCACAACCAATCAAATGTATTCAACTCTTTATGCTAATAGGGAATTCCTTTATTTTACAATTGGTACTTTGCAATGGTTATTAATTATGAGCAAACAAGAATAAACCTCAAATATTCAACTACTAATGAACTTCATAATAGATAGTAGTTTCCTTGCAATTAAAGTAGCCATACTTTTTCCTATTCCTTTAATCGATTATTTAGTTATATATTTAAGTTAGAATCAATCGTTCCAAGCTCCCCTTATTTCTCCTATGAACAATCTTAGTTGTTTTATAAAATCAATATTATTTTTGCCATTGACTTTACCCTTAGGGGAATGTGTATAAAGGAATTGAACAAAGATTATTTGAAATAAGCTTTATACACTCACAAATGGAGGTGACCTCTTGCTATCAATTGGAGAATTCTCAAAAATCTGTGGAGTATCTACAAAAACACTTCGATATTATGATGAAATTGGCTTAATTAAACCTGACGAGATTAATCCTGAAAATGGTTATAGATTTTATTCCATCAATCAACTAAAAAAGATGCTCTTTATTAACCGCATGAAATCATATCAATTTTCTCTAGAAGAAATCAAAACCATCGTCGAGTTGGAAGAGGATCAATTGGAAGAAAAGCTTTGCTCTGCACTGAATCATAAGAGAAAGGAAATACAGGTAAAGATAGGCACTTTGGAGGATACTCTAAAACAAATAAATAAAGATGTCTTGAATATAGAAAATGGCCGATCAATCATGTCAATTGTTGACGATATTGAAGTTCAACTAGTTGAAACACAGCCAATGAATATCCTTTATATACGACAAATGATGACTAGTGATGACTATGCTCAAGGTTATGGAGCACATTTTAGCAGACTATACGAAAGGATTGCTACAGAAAACCTCACATTACTTGGAATGCCTATAACCTTTTACCATAGCCCCGAATATAATCCTGCCGGTAACGATACAGAGTTTGCTATTCCAATAGCAGAGCCTGTAATGGGAACCCGAGAAATGCCTGGTGGTCTTTGTGCGAAATCTGTTTTAAAGGGGCCCTATTCGGAATTAACAGCTGTATATGCGAGGTTAAGAGAATGGATAGAGGATGAAAAGTATGAACTTGTGAAGTCACCTTATGAAGTGTATATGACTGATCCCAATCAGACCGATGTTCCTGAAGGGATGATAACTGAAGTGTATTTTCCAGTGAAGAAAAAATAGTGTTAATTTCCTTAAACCAAAAAGGGGGAGCGATTATGCAAAGAACCTATTGGCCAACTACAGAATGGCAAACAGTAGACCCAGAAGAATTGAAAATAAACACAAAAAAGCTTTCTGAGCTTACATCAATAATAAAAACCGAGTACGGCAATATAAATGGTATTGTGATTGTAAAAAAAGGATTTATTGCTTATGAAAAATATTTTAATGGCTATGATCAACATGATGCACATCATGTGGCATCTGTAACAAAGAGCATCATTTCAGCCCTTATTGGTATTGCCATAGACAATGGGTTTATTAAGAATGTAGATCAAAAAGTGTTAGATTTCTTCCCCGAGTATGATTCAGGTCCTTTTGATACGACCAAACGAGAAATTACTATTCGCCATCTTCTTACGATGACTGCTCCTTATTCATTTGATGATTGGCAGGAGCCGCTTGACAAAATGTGTATGCAACCCGACTGGGTAAAGTATACTTTGGATATTCTTGGTCAAAAGGGGAGGATTGGGCCGTTTAAGTATTCCACTGCAGGGGCACACCTGCTTTCAGCCATCATTACTCGTAGTACAGGGAAAAATGCCCGCGAATTTGCTAATGAACACTTATTTAGTCCCCTCGGTATGAAGGAAATCCCTGATTATGAAATGCAAGCATTTGGGTTCGAAGACTTATTCGGAAAGAATGTAAAAGGGTGGGTAAAAGACCCAACTAATAACTCCACAGGAGGATGGGGACTTACACTAAATCCACGTGATATGGCACGCGTAGGTTACCTCTATTTGAGCCAAGGTATTTGGGACAACACACAGATTATTTCTGAGAAATGGATCAAAGAATCGACTGCAATGAATCCTCATAAATACGGATATTTATGGTGGCTACACGACGAAAATGGAATGTATGCATACGCAGCACAAGGCGATGGGGGCAATATCATATGCTGTATACCAGAAAAAGACCTAGTCATAGCCATCGCATCCGAATTCATCATCAACGCCCGTGATAGATGGAACCTGATCAAGGAACATATTCTTCCAGCTGTAGGGACAGGGGGTCAGGTCCACTGTCCCACCACCACACAAGATTTCGAATGATTATGCTTCAACCAGGGCAATGGATTCCTTCCTTTACCCATGTATAAAGCTCCATCCATTCATGGATAGAGCTTTATGCCATTTTTTAATTTTCCCCTTTATTCATCAGTTGTTCATATAGTTCTTCCCATTGCTTTTCAAGTTTTTCCTTTTCTATAAATAAGGTTTGTAAATATTCCAATTCCTGTGTTTCTCCTAACCTTGCTTCCAACTCTGAAATTTTCCTTTCCAACTCTTCTAATTCCATTTCCAAGTTTTCATCTTTTAAGTTAGTTTGTTTTGGTGGTTTCCGAAGAAGAGATGCTTCCTTCTTGTTTTCTACTATTACTGGTTGTTGTATCTTACTTTTCCTCAACATCATCTTTTCTCTAGCCCAATTATAATCCCCTTCAAAGCAATGAACTTCTCTTGATTCAATCCAATAAATCTTCTTAAATAGCTTATTCAGGAAATAACGATCATGAGAAACAGCTAAAATTGTTCCATTATAATCTTCAAGCGCATCTTCTAATACTTCTCTCGATTCAATATCTAAATGGTTGGTTGGCTCATCTAAGATGAGTAAATTAATATCTTGATACATAAGCTGTGCTAAACGAAGCCTCATTCTTTCTCCCCCACTAAGCTGGGATACTTTCCGAAACACCATATGTCCATAGAATAGAAACCTCGCTAAGATATGCCTCGCTTCCCCCTCCGTTACTCTTACTTCATTACGAAATGCTTCAATAATGGTTTCATCGTCATTGTTGGAAAATAAGTGTTGAGACAGATAACCAATTTTTACATTACTTCCGATCCTAACTTCCCCTTCATCAGCATCAATTTGTCGAAGAATTAGTTTAAGTAAAGTCGATTTCCCTGTACCATTTTCTCCGACAATTGCTACACGTTCCTGAAATTTCACATCCATAGTGACGTTCTTGAAAAGCAATTGATCTGCAAACTGTTTCGAGACCTCCTTAAGGATGATCACATCATTCCCACTACGATCAGAAGACTCCATTTCAAGATTCATTTTCTTGTGATTTAACACTGGTCGACTCAATTTTTCCATTCTTTCGAGAGCCCTTTCCATATTTCTCGCCCGCTTATGGAGTCCTTCATTTGGTGGATTAGCTCTGTTCGCCCAATCCCGTAGTCGTTTAATGGCTTCCTTCATTTTCTTGATTTTCTTTTGCTGTTCTTCATAAGCACGGAACTCCCTTAGCAGTTTTTCTTCCTTTTCCTTTACAAAACCAGAAAAGTTTGTATGATAGCAAGAGATTTCCCCATCCTCTAAATCTAGAATCTTATTTACGGCTTCATCAAGAAAATAACGATCATGGGATACGATAACAACAGTTCCACTATAATCTCTTAAAAAGCTGCCAAGCCACTCTACTGCCATCAAATCTAAATGATTGGTCGGTTCGTCAAGCAATAATAAATCTGGATTTTTAAGAAGAGTCAAAGCTAGGCAAACCTTCGTTTTTTCACCACCGCTTAGAGTTGAAATTTGTTCATTGATTAAATCATTGATATTCAAACCATTAACGATTTTTTCAATATTTGCATCAATTTCATACCCCCCATTTAACGTAAAGTTATCTTGTAAATCCCCATAATCCTTTATTAATTTTTCCAATCTCTCACCATTTGGTTCACTACTCATTTCCATCTCAAGTTTCTTCATCTTTTCCTCTACTTGCAAAAGATCTACAAACGCAGTCCTCAATACATCCTTAGTTGTTGATTGGCTTTGAAAGTCTGGAATTTGTGCAAGATAACCAATTTGCACTCCCTTTTTCCAATGAATTTGACCGGAATCAGGCGTCTCCTTACCAGATAATAATTTCAATAGCGTAGTTTTACCACTTCCATTCCGTCCAACTAAACCGACCCTGTCTTTATCCTGAATTTCAAAGGTAATATCTTCAAATATATAGCTGCCTCCATACATCTTTTTCACTTGATTTACACTGCATGCTATCATGTCTAATTTCCTCCTTCGTTTAATGAACACAAAAAAGCTATGGGAAATACACCGTGATCCCATAGCTTTTATTCGAATCTCTTTATTGCATGAATTGTTGCTTTTCTCATTTAGATTAAAGGAACAAAGCATTAAAAAAGAGACTTTTATAACGAATGGCATAAAAAAAGAAGAGCATGAAAAGCTCCTCTTCAACCATTCGTATATATTGTGGGTTTTGAGATGTTTTCACCGTTTTAGATTTGCTATTAAGTTGTTAAAAAAGGGCATACGTATCCCGTTAACAGCTTTCACAGCAAATTTTGCACGGTTAAAATATAAAAATTCAGTCCAATAACCGCACACTAAAACAGCTTGATTTAACATCATTACCCACCTCCGTATCCTATATATTCAATTACATTTTATTGGTTTTGCAAACAATTTTCAAGAGTTTTCAGTCGAAATGTTGTTATTTTTTAAAAAATTCCTCACTTTATGGGAATACCCTGATTAATAAAATGAATTAGACCAATAAAAATTCAAACTTTTAGATTTGAGGGGTGTAATCCATTCATTCAATCTATCTTTGATCAATTTTCCTTTATTATCCCTATGGTTACAAGTGTTGAACTATTTTCCCCCCGTTTTAAAATAATCTCCTTATTCGCCTTAGTATTTAAAGCCTGTGCTAGTACGATATTGATTGCTATTGTTTTACTAAACGTAGTCTTTTATGAAGTATCAATGCCAGCGAAATTTCATGACAATTCAAAATTCATGTGATTTAATAATATTATTCTATAGGTGTCTTTTCGAAATACATTCAAAATGAAATGAACAATGAAGTGCTGGCAAGCTTAAAGCTATTGATCACATGTACAACCATTTTTTTAATTATGTTTTAAGTGGATTGAGTAAATATCTACTGTGATTGAATGCTCAAGCTAAATCCTAATATTTACCAGCAAAGGAGAATATATAGATGAAAAATAGAGTTGAAACGTTTGTTGAAAAGTATCAATTATATAAAGAGGATAAGATCCAACAAATCCAATTGGAGCATCGTTTTAATTTGGTGGAGACATTCAAGATTAGAAAAGGGATGCATGTTTTAGAAATCGGCTGTGGCCAAGGGGATACGACAGTAGTGTTAGCTGATATGGTAGGGGCGGAAGGAAAAGTTGTTGCCATTGACATCGCTTCACCTAATTATGGAATGCCATTTACCCTTGGGCAAGCAATAGAACGCATAAAGCAATCCGAACTAGGTGCCCGAATTGATTTTCATTTGGAAACAGAGTTTCTGAATTTCCCCATCACTGAGCAGTTCGATGTAGTTGTGTTATCACATAGTTCATGGTACTTTGAGAGCGAACAAAAATTAGCGGATTATTTCAAACGACTACGCCATATCACCAAACGAGTTTGCTTTGCAGAATGGGATTTACGTTTCAGTGATCTCTCACAGCGTGGACATTTTTGTGCCGTGACTATTTTAGCACTTTATTCACAATTCGTTAAAAATGATGGCAACATCCAGCATGTGTTTGGTGAGAGTCAGATTGTAAATTTAATGGCTGAAGCTGGGTTTACATTGCAAGACAAAGAAACTATAGATGCTAGCTTTTTACAGGATGGTTTATGGGAGATGGATTATGCCACTTCCATTCAAAACGAGTTTAACCAGGTTCCCTCTATGATCCAAGCACTTGTATCAAACTATTATGATGTGATGAATGAGAATATCGATAAAAAATCCTTAAATAGTTTTGTGCTTATTTTCGAAGCATAATTTTGTCTATGCGCCTTTCTTTTTTTAGGCTCTTTTCTCAAACATTGTTGCTATTTAAGGAAAGCTATAACTATTAAATATCGACTGAGGATTGCTACACGTATCATTTTACTGAGAAAGAGCCAATTTCCATAAGGACCGCTAAGATCCTTTATTGGGAGTAAAAGCCGGCAGTTGGGCTTTTACAAAAGCAACAAACGATACGAAAACAGCCTTTATTTATATAAAAATGGCGTGAAGTTCTAATTTCACGCCATCTCCAACATTCATAAAATGTCCTTTAAATGAAGAAATAAGCCAAGGTAAAATTCTTCGCCTTAGATTATTATTGTTTTAAAATAAACTTTCTACAAAGTGCCCACATCATCACACTTAATATCAAGAAATAAAATGGCATCATAAACAATGATCCATTATGAAGAAAACTCATCCCCGATGTTACTAAACTAACCAACAAATAATAGCCAAGACTAAAAATAGCTCCAGCAGTCCCAACAACATCATGAAAGTCTACGAGGGCAAGACTTAAACAATTTGGTAAAGCCACACCCGCACCCATTAGCATGATAAAAATGGTCGTCAAAATACCTCCCGTCAATACTATATTGGGTAGAGTTGTGAACGTGTTGATTAATAATAATAATAATAGAGATCCGATAGACATAATGAAACAGCCAAGGTGAATAATTTTCTCTGGTTGGAATTTGGTTAACAGTCTTTTTGAAATCATAGCTCCTATAATAGATGCAAAAGCCACGATAACTCCTAAAAAACCATAGATTCCCGGAGACATGTGAAAATGTTCAATAAAGATAAAGGGAGCCTCAGCATAATAACTAAATAATATCCCATTTATTCCACCGATCAGCAATCCATAGACTAATACTCGTGGTGATGAGACAATTCGCTTGATAACTGAAAAAATAGGGACCCTTTTTCTAGTTAAAGCATTCGTTGTTTCGGATAGCCTAAAATAAGCATAAATAAACAACAAAACACTCATTGCAACTAGGACAAAAAATACAGCCTTAAACCCAAACGCCTGATCAACCCAACCGCCAATAATTGGTCCAATTGCAGGTGTAAAGGCAATTACTGCAGATATTTTCGCAAACATCTCATGCCTTTTACTGCCAGTTACACTTTCACGTAAAATTGTTTGTGTAATGACAGAGCCCGTAGCTGCCCCAAAGGCTTGAATGAATCGACTAACAAGAAGCAAAGTAATAGATTCAGAGTAATAACACATTAAACTCCCAATTCCATAAAAAACTAAACCGCCTAACATCGCAGGTCTTCGTCCAATAAAGTCAGAGAGCCATCCCCAACAGAAAACGCCCAAAGCAAACCCTATAAAATAGATACTTAAAGTTAACTGTACAGAATTATTTGAAACTCCGAATGCCACAGAAATATCCGGTAATGATGGTGTATAAATTGTTTCACTTATTTGTGGAAAAGCCACAAGTACAATCATTAAAAATAAAGATGGTGTTGCATATTTTTTCATTTTATTTTGCCCTCCTACAAGCATGGTCTACTTTTTTAAAACACTATAGACCTAGCTAGGGAAACGGAGGGATCATGATAAGTATACGATTATATGATGTCATTAATAAATCACCTTAAATATGCTTTAAGTAGGAGAGCATAGTTTTGCTTTTATTATATAGTCTTTTATTATTAAAAGAAATCTTACCCATGACTTTTGATGAACATAAAGATTAACCCTTTAAAACTGAACAAGTCTAACAAGGTTTCACATTTGAGCAAAGCGATTCACCCATTTTTAACCTTCTATCTACATTTCTATTTAACTACTTAGAATGCTTATTTTTATTAATATAAATTAATGCAATCCCATTGATCTCTTGTTTTTTTTAAATAAAAAACCCAAGAAATTAAGTTTTTACATATTGTTTTGAGGATAAATTCTAATTCTCCCCCCTCTAATTGAAGGAATGCTCCGCTAGACGTGGAATAGTTTAAAAGAAGGGATAAAGTGATCTCCCTGATATTACGTTAATATAAGTAAAACACTATGATGAACCGAGGATTTAACCGATGAAACTGCAACTACTCTATCATGAATACTTAAATATTAAATTCAGCAGAAAAATACAGTCCGTTCAACTGGACTGCTTTGAATACTGCCTGCTTGAAAACGATAGCGCAGAATTATTTTTTGTCGATAGTGGGAACGAGTCATTTGTTGAGTGGGCATATGAATTAGAGCCGAAAGATCCAAATTATATGATGAATCCTAACTGGAAGCCTGTTCTCTCAGCATTTTTCAAGCAACTAGATATATATGATGAATTAATATTATATTATTTACTATTTACTATTAACAGGACGACATCCATTGTTAGCAACAACCCGTTCAATGCAATGAATGATTTTATGAAAAACTATTGTTTTTTTCAGTTAGCACAATTGACTGATGCTACTAAATTAAATAAGGAACAAAAACACCAATTAAGAGACTTTTTCTTCTTTTTCTATCTTTATACTCACCCGGTTAACGAAGAAACTCTCTACTCTTTTTCATTCGAAGGAAAGGATTTGGTCCATACGAAAACCAATATCCACCTGGAAGATTACTTTTCTAAATTTCACGATTACTACAAGGAGAACCTCAACAAGTATAGAGATCAAATAATGATTAATCCACATGAAATAGATGCATGTAAGAATCTCACACTAGAATTGTTAAGGTCCATCGAAGGGAAATCGCCCAAGCTGTCGCTGCCTCCTGAAGAGGGGTTAGAGGATGTAATACGACTAATCAATAATGTTGATTATTTATTACATATATATTCCGAAAATAAAACAACATTATTCAGTATCATGGAAGGCTTTCTCGCCAACAATTGCTCCACTCCCTATCGTGACCATTGTTTCACCATGTTGCTTCAGAATTATGTGTGCTATATCCTATACTTTAACTTTGATGAAATTCATGAATTGGTCGATTACTTTAAAGGCACTCCACTATCGTGTGAATTACTTATCAATAAAATGTTTACGGATGCCATCTTTATTCAAAAGATAATGAGACAGAACAACATAAATATTACCGAGTATAATAATTTCATCAAATTTTTCAATGATGATACACAAAGCATGTATTTGTAAGTAAAAAACAAAGAACGATTTGGAGCCACTTTTATTGGTTGGAAAGAAAAAGCTAATGCAAATGCACTAGCTTTTTTAACTATCTTATTTAGCAGTTACTTCATCTTCAGTTACCCATTTATGATTCTTTACCACAGGACCACCAGTTGTCGGTGTGTAATCGACCATATAGACGGTCGTTTTTTCCGAAGAGACGATTTCAGCACTCGCACCTTTCATTCCCTTCATATGATCTGCTTCTAAGGTAACTTCTGTTCCAGGTTTCAATGTCTTCTTTCCTGCATCTTTGATTTCCTCTTGGATAACCCATTTATGATTTTCTACTTTCGGTCCACCAGTGGTCGGAGTATATGTAACTACATATGCAGTGGTATCAAAAGCTCCTGAAATAGTTGCTTCAGCATCCTTCATTCCATTCATATGATCTGTTTTAAGTATCACTTTATCTCCTATTTTATACGTTGGATGTTCAGCTACCTTTAAGCCGTTTGGAACTTCACCAGAACTTGAGTGTTCCATGTGCTCCTTAGTCACACTGCTAGCAGGCTTAGATCCCATGTCCAATTTTTTATTATCTGTTGAGTCATTGCTTTTTCCACATGCTGTTAACGCAAAGATTAGCATTAACGCAACAATTCCTATTATGAATTTTTGGTACATAATTATTCCTCCTAAAACATTTGATTGAATGAATCTCGCCTCTTATGTAATGGAAATAACAATATTATTAATTTTCCCCTAATCCTATATAGGTAAACAAAATGCTGCTCAAACATAATAATTTATGCATCAAGAGATTAGACTCTACTTTATTGAAAACAGGAGGATAAAAAGTATGGTGATTTATAACTTTATCAGTGCATACACTAATTAGAAAAAAAAATGATTGAATGACTCCCCTTGCTTATATAAGTAAATAGTTATATATTTATTAATTGAATCATATATAAGCAAATAATTATATATCTATATAAGAGGTGCTCAAATGCAAGAAACATTACCCGATATTGAACGTACATCAAAAGTTCTTAAATTACTTGGTGATAAAACAAGATTAACAATGGTTGCTTTATTAATGAAACGCGAATTATGCGTATGTGAATTTCAGGAAGTTTTCGATATGACCCAACCATCTATTAGTCAACATTTACGTAAATTAAAGGATTCTGATCTAGTAAAAGAATCACGAAAAGGGCAATGGATCTATTATTCATTGAATAAAAGTAGTGAGTTCTATCGCCTCATTAATTATGTAACGACGCAAATACCTGACCAAGAAGAAACCATTAAACAAATTGATAAGAGTAATCCAACCATCCGCTGCGGTTGTTAATCAAACATGGAGGTGACAAAAAACATGAGTCATACTGAAAAAAAACGATTATCATTTCTTGATAGATATTTAACACTATGGATATTTCTTGCAATGGCTATAGGAATTGGACTTGGTTACATATTTCCCGGAATGATCAATGGATTAAATAAGTTTCAAATTGGAACTACATCTATTCCGTTAGCTATTGGGTTAATACTTATGATGTATCCTCCGCTAGCCAAAGTACGTTATGAGGAAATTGGTCGAGTGTTTAAAAATATTAAGGTTCTGGCTTTATCCCTTGTTCAAAACTGGATTATTGGTCCGATTCTGATGTTTTTTCTTGCCATCATTTTCTTACCTGATAAGCCAGAATACATGATAGGACTTATTATGATTGGATTGGCACGCTGTATTGCTATGGTCATTGTTTGGAATGATCTAGCCAAAGGGGATACAGATTATGCTGCAGGGTTAGTTGCATTTAACTCAATTTTCCAAGTCATCTTTTTTTCCATCTATGCTTATGTCTTTGTAACAGTAATTCCAGAGTGGTTCGGATTACAAGGTGCAATTATCGATATTACCATTGGAGAGGTAGCGAAATCAGTATTTATTTACCTAGGCATTCCTTTTGTGGCAGGAATGATTACAAGATTTACATTAGTGAAAGCAAAGGGGAGATATTGGTATGAGAAGGTATTTATCCCTAAAATCAGTCCAATTACTTTAATCGCCCTACTATTTACTATTATTGTGATGTTCTCCTTAAAGGGAGATATGATTGTTGCATTGCCATTAGATGTAGTGAGAATTGCTATTCCTTTACTTGTTTACTTCGTTATCATGTTCTTTGTATCTTTCTTTTTAGGAAAAAAATTAGGTACCAATTATCCAGTAACAACTACATTAGCTTTTACAGCAGGAAGTAATAACTTTGAATTGGCTATCGCTGTCGCTGTTGGGGTGTTTGGAATACATTCAGGAGTTGCCTTTGCCGCAGTAATTGGTCCTTTAGTGGAAGTACCAGTAATGATTGCATTAGTCAATGTTGCACTCTGGTTTAAGAAAAAATATTACAGTGAGAATGCAGTATAAATTCAAATACTAACAGTTCTAAACAATGAAGATCTAGTAGTGGACGCTTTGATCAGCAAAAAATGTCTGTTCACCCATTTAAAAGTAAAGAGAGTTCATTGATGATATCCCAAAAGCAGAAGTAACAAATGAAATAAATAAAAAAATGGTCCACCTAATTATAAATTAATTACTGGACCATTTTAGCTTTTTTACTAATAAAGGAAGTTTACTCTCTACTTTATATAGGTTCTTCAGTGTCTACAACTTTAACTTGGTTATAATAGTTATTTTGTCAATTGATTTTGGATCAAATCATAATCCTTCATTAAAACAATAATTAACTATTAGGAGAAAACCTACTCCTCTTCAGAATTTCATCAGAGTCCATAAAAGTCCATTCTTTAATAGGAATATCAGGATTTTTCCGCAAAAAATCTTGCATAATTTGATAACCAATTTTGTAATCGGACCATTTAGGAATAACACCGTTTCCGGCATTCATCTCTGCTAAGTCGTTATTATTAAAAGAATACCTCTTATCTTTTGCCCAATCCCAAATTGTTAGTTCCACATCTGAAGATAATTCATCTGTCCATGGAACGTTTATCTCAGGGTTGATCAAGGTAGCAAAGGAGTCAGCCTTACCTTCAGATAAAATATAATCAAATAAATCTCTTTGTTTATCTTTCTTGCCCTCAAAGTAAACAATATGGTGATATTCATGTGCCACGGTGTATTGGAGCATCTCCTCTTTATATTTTTGAGGAGCTATTTGTAAAACTATAATTTGGTTAGAGGTCGCAAATGCTGTAACTCCACTCATTTGACTTATGATAGTATACTGGTCTGGATTAAACGGGAATAAATATATGGTTGTCTTTCCACCATGAAGAAGGTTAGAGGACTTTTCTAACGTTTCTTTTATTAAATGACTAAAATGTTCATAGTTTTTATCCAATAATTGAATTGATTCATTCAGTCGATCGACATTTATAGGCGCTGCAAAATTATATTTATCTTTTAACCAATGTGCACCATTTTCGCCAAATGCTTCTTTTCGGAAAGGTTCGACAACTGTCGATATGTATAATTCTTTATGGTTTGGATCTAAATTCTCTTTTACTTTTTGTATGTATTCGAGGATAGGGTTAAAAACTGGTACAATTTGAAACTCTTGTTCTCCTACCTTAAAATGAATTGGAGTAGCATTTTTTATCGTATAACTTTGGGAGTTTTCAACATGGTTAGAGGATTTAACCGTTATAGTTGAATCTTTAGGTGCTGAAGTCCGTTCTTCGATACAACCTGTTAATAAACATATAATTATAAAGGAAACTAAAACTAAGTGCCTATAAATATTTAAAACCCCCTATTATAAAAATGAAATTTCAAAATTATCAATCACTAATATTTTAACATAAATTACAAATGGTTTATAATAACCTTCCGTTCACATGATCCAAGGGGCATCTCTTTAATAAGGGATACTCTTTTCTTTTTAAAGTAGAAAATAAGACTGTAAATCAAATTTGGAAATTGCATATATAACAGAGCTTCACTTGATAGAAATTTAACGAAAGAGAAAATGAACCCGTGATTTTTAATATGGCTGCTTGACATAGAGTAATAGACAAATGCTAACTTGAGATAAAGTCATTTCATTCGATGTATGCAACTAATTGATACTCTTATATATCTAATATATTGAAAAACAAACCAGTCAGTAAAAGGGGGGCTGAATGGTATAATTAAAAACATTAGTCAAAAAGACAAGTGTTTGTTTCGCTTGTAAAGCAATATGAAGATGTATTATATCGGACTGCAAGTAGATTGTTGAATAATGATGAGGATCTAGCTGATGCTATGCAGGATGCTTTCATTTCGGCTTATGAAAAATTACATACACTAAAAAATGATGAGTACTTCAATACTTGGATTTGTAAAATCCTAATCTATAAATGAAACAGCATACTCAATAAGAATAAAGATATTTTGGTGATTGATGGGGATTTATTTCTTCAAGATAGAGATGATGAATTTCAGAAGATAGGATTCGCCTCATAATATAATTCTATTTATATACTTTAATAACCTGTATTATTAAATTAAATGGCCCTTTAGTACAATAAGAAAAAGCAGATTAACCTTGTTGATCAAATCTCCCCCCCTTTCGTTCAATAAGAACAAATTCAATATAGTTCGGATGGAACAAATATAATTTGACCTTTATCTCCTAACTCTTTCTTTACCTTTTTCCATAATTGTAATCCTTTTTCATTGTAATTTTCCTGTAGCTTTAATCCATTTTCCTTTAATGAATCCGTTTCTAAATCAATCCAATTACCATATACCAATACCCATTCCATTAGTTCTTTCATTAAATTATCGGATAAAGGAAATTCTTCTATATCAAGATTCCAACCGCATATATTACACCAAATAGGGTCAGCCGAAAAATCCGCCTCAAGTTTAAATGAACTTGTAAAATTGCATTTACAAACTTCTTTTAACATCAATAGTCACTCCCCAAACATATAATTTCTCCAACAAGTGATTCAAATATCCTGGCCCTTTACTAAAAAAAGAATTGCCAAAACAGGCCGTTCAATTGTTTTTATACTAAAACACCGGATTATTAATTAATGTCTACCTAAAAGGAACTTTAATATATAATAATAAATGGTGAATCGATTGGGCTGGGAGGAAACAATGGAACAGTTTACTTATCAAGTTCCTGAAAAGGTGCATATTACAACAATAATACCAATACTAAACGAAAAAAAAGAAGTTGCATTCGAAATAAGAAAACAGCAACATAAATTCCTTGCACGTATCGTCCACAACACATTACGAAGTGGTATTCCTTATAGTTATAAATTAGCTAATGGGTATGGAAAACCACTATATACTATAGACTGTGCGTTTCCTGGCATTAAGTACAAATTAACTGACAATTTATCCTCGCAAACCGTTTCTATAGTTTCTCAAAGAGTTCAACTAATTGAAAAAGCGTATCAATTTAGATTGGATAGCCACGATTATTTTTTTGAAAAAGATTATACAGGTGCTGGTTACCTCAAATGTGATAATGACCTAGTAGCCACTGTTTCGATGTCCCTTAAATTGAATACTTCTTTGTTCAAAAACTCGGAATTGGATACTATTTTAATAAAATCAACAACGCAGAAATTCGCTGGTCTTGCTGCCGTATTGTATCATACGTTTTATTACTATGGTGCTTAATAATAGCATACAAATGTCAAACTGTTGTTCAACAAACTTGCACCTTTAGTCGAAAAGAAAAAAAGCCGTTGATCTATACTTTTGCCCACGTTAGCTCTATAATTTAAATCAATTTTAACGCTTCATGAACTGCCCAAATTTGATGTTCATGAAATAAATTTCCTACTGCTCGAATTGGTTCAACCCATATAAGTAAGTGATCCTCTTCTGTTGGTTCACTTACCTGTTTTCCCATTTCGCATAGATAAAAATATCCTTCGCTAAGGTAATACTTATATTCATTTGTGGAAAAGAAATATCTTTGAGCACATCCTATAAAATGACCTACTTCTATTTCCATCCCCATTTCTTCTAATGCTTCCCTTTTTATACACTCTTCGTGAGTCTCAGTATTTTCTATTCCTCCGCCAGGAAGAAAATACTTACCATCACCTGTTTCAATGATTGCAATTCTATCTTTCTGATTATTAAACATTAAACATTAAACAATAAACAGCTGGCCTTTTTATAATTACATTTTTTTATAAAACTTTACTTCAAAAAAAATAACTGCAATTTAGCAGCTCCATTAGATTATATATTATTTAAAGATCAGTTTAATATTTTTAATATGGTTAAAGATTAGTTTCACTTGGAATACAGTCCAAATGATTAAGAAAATAGCTGATAGACTAAATAGGGAAATTGGAAACAAATAATACCAATCAGGAAAATACTGATGTACAACAAAAAAGTTCTTTCCATTATACCTTTCAATTGGATATGCAACTCTAGTTAATAAATTATCCTTTAATTGAGCTTTGCTAGGAAATGAATAATTAGGTACCTTACTAAATTTATTGTCCTTACTTGTGTATATAGCTATATATTCATCGGTATGAAATCTATTATTTATTTCTTTTACAGCATTACCAATCTTATCAATTTGTTGTGTAGAAAGATTGTTAACTTCTATCATATTGAGCAGATTATTACGGGATATTCCATAATTTTTATGGACTGAATTTGCAATGAATAAGCTAATTATCCCTAAAACCAGAAGAAATAAAGAACCAAAACCTAACCAGTTATTTTTAGTCTTAATTTTAATCCCTCCATTGTAAATATTTAATAGAAAATATTCTCCAAAAAAGTTAAAACTCCTGTTTAAATATTCCAATCGTCTTTCACTAAACTGCCCCTTCAGGTTAGTAACTTCAACAAAAAAAAGCGTTAATCTTGAACTTCTTCCCAATATTTAGAACCGAATTTAACAATTGAAGGTCAATTCATCTTCAATTAACACTCCCTTTTAGCAAAAAGTAAACTATTCTATAAACAAATATGAAGGTGACACGGTTAATTCTTCAATAGAAATATCTTTGTTATTATCAAGGTACCACTTCACCAAATAGTATCCTAATGCATAACCGCCCCAAAAAGGTATTCCTTCTTCTTCATTACCAAACATAAATACATCAGTTGATGTACCTTTATCGTTTATATGTTGTATATAATGGCTCTCCCATAGATTCTTAGCTTGAATTTCGGATAATGCATCTTTAAAAGGACCCAAATATTTTTCACCCAATTTTAAACGAATAAAGTGCTCCGCTAAACCTTCTAATATCATTCGGTCAAGTAAAGTCTGGTTTGCTTCATTAATTTCTAAAGCACTTATTCTCCAGTGGTGATGATATTCGTGTGTAATAACAGACTTTAACATTTTACGTACATTTTCTTCTGGAAAAACTGTAAAACACATCTTTCCATCCCAATTGGTAAATGCAGATACTCCACCAAGTTTTGATTTAACGAAGTCATCCTCCTCGTCTAAAATAAATAACTCAAACTGTATTATTCTATTAGATGGGTATTGTTTTTGCAAAAGCACAAGTTCCTCTTTTATAAAATTTTCAAAACCTAGCATTCGCATTTTATTTAATTGTTTTTCAAGTAAACAAATATTATTATTTAAATTAAACATCCCGAAAAATAGCATCATTTCTAATTCTTCTTCATCAAATTTAAAAACATCTAAAAAAATCTCTTTTCTATTTCCATCTGGATTTAATCTCACAATCGATATAAATTTCTGCATATCGTCAAGTCTAGATATAGTCTTTACTAATAAATTTGTTTGACTAATTGTTCTCCACTCCAATCCAAAAGAATTTACTATGAATTTTACTTATTCAAGTAATTGATAGTAGTACACCTATAGTTAAAGCCTTTTTTCTGAACAACTAAATATTTTAATTCTTTATCATTTTACGAAGTTCCTTTTTATACTAACTTGTCCCGTTAGCTTAATATCTGAAACAAAAATGCGTTATCCTTCTCGATTCACTCCCCCTTTAGTTGAATAAAAAATAAACAATAATAACTAGATATTAAGCTTAGGTATGGCCACAAAAATTCTACATTCATTCTTTGTGGTGAAAAGCTTTGAGTATTTGATTCATGGATGGCTACCAGGGCTGTTTACTTTAAGAAGGATTACTTACATTATTTATAGAACATATATATGAGAAGTTTTGCTTAAGAAGATAAATAATGAAACGATTATATAAGTTTCTCTAGTATTTTTTGGTTCTCTTAATTGCAGGTTTAATATTTAATATTAAATTCAATTTTTTAAACATAATTTAAATATCTTTATAGAATTCCCAGCAGCATTAGGAGTTTCATTAGGTATTATTTTTTTGACAAAAAAATCAAAGCAAAGTAATTTCTTATTATGCTAATGGATGCAAGAATTAAAATAGTTGAGTTCGCTATGATGACTTTTTTTGTTCCACTACGGGGTAGTTTAGTTTAACAATAAAAAAGGGGGATCTTTATTGAATCTATTTACTGATTTGGATGTAGCCAGTCCTAAAATTAATTATATGAATGAACTATTATTAAACGAATTTGATAAAAAGATTAAAAAGGATAATGTTGATAGTTGTCTTATTCTTCAAGATAGTGCGTTAGTCTATAAATACTTTAGAAATAACAAAATGAGAGTTAAACAACATAAAATAAATTCTGTAACCAAAAGTGTGTTATCAGCGCTCATTGGAATTGCTTTAATTAAGGGTTAATTAAAAGTGTTCATGTTCCAATTGTACACTACTTCCCAGAACTTAGAAGACCTGGTGTGGATAAAAGAAAATTAGAAATTACGGTCTTTCACTTGTTAACTATGACGGCAGGATTACGATGGACAAGTAATAAAGAAATGGAAAGCAGTAAGAATTGGGTGCGCTACATACTTGAGCGCCCTATGGAACAACAACCAGGCATTGCCATGAATTATTGCTGCGGCTACTCCCACTTACTAAGTGCCATTTTAAGTAAAACAAGTGGAATGGACGTTAGTACATTTGCACAAAAGTTTTTATTTGGACCTTTAGATATAAAAGATTACAGGTGGCCTTCGGATGCACAAGGAATTTCAAACGGCGGATTTGGTTTAGCCATGCAAACTATTGATATGCTGAAAATTGGATATTTGTATTTAAACAATGGGAATTGGTTTTCCAAACAGATCCTACCAGAAAGCTGGGTTAAAGATTCTACAACAGCTAGACTAAATTCCTATGGTTATCATTGGTGGGTATTATCAGGAAAAGTTGATATCCCTAAGGTTTACTATGCACAAGGCTACGGTGGAAACAATATCATTATCGTCCCCGATTATCAATTAATAACAGTATTCACAGGAACTATCTTCGAGGACTCTTCTCGACCATTTCGTTTATTTAATGAACTCATTCTTCCTGCTGTAATGAACATAAATCAAGCCTGATCTGCATTTGATAAAATCTTTTTAAACTTTAACAAACTCATAATGAGCCTGCTAATAATATTGAACTAATCTTTCCCTTTAGAACAAAAAGAAAAGCTGGCTAACTCTTGTTATTCAGCTCTTTAGTCTATATAAGCAATTTCTTTATTAATATACTAAACACACTTCTGATTATTGTACCGCTACTAAGACATTATCGTAATCTGGTAGTTACGTTGTTACTTTGGCATATATAAGAAAGAATACAGCTAACTGAACAAATATAAAGATGTTTGGAACGATTAGGGCAAGATCTATAATAAGAAATGCTGCTAATATTAATAAAAATAAACCTAAATGGAAAATGTTCAAACGATGCTTAATAATTCGATATTTATGGAACACCAGTGTGGTTGATAAAAAGTAGATAAGAGTGGCCGCAAAGGTCAAGATTAACAAAAACTGATAATGGATGTCCTTTAAAAAGGCTAACTGAATCGCCGATGCAATGATACTTAAGGACATATAAATAAATAAATGCCCATAAATAATCGCTTGCCCGGTGGATTTTATTTTTTTGTCAATCTTTTTCTCTATATTATCAAAATATTGCCACCACATAGCAATAACAATGATAAATGATATCATGGTAAAAATAATCGCTTCCCACTCTCCTTTTTCTGGATGTAAGACAGCAATTAAGCTTACGATTGATTCTCCAAACAAAATAATAGAAAAAAGTCCAAACCTTTCTAGCAGGTGAGAGGTATCTGTTGGAGCCTTGACGAGATATTTACGACCTAAAATAGGGACAACAATATCAATAAAAATACCTAAGTATAGGATAAGATATCGTGGCCAGGAGACAAAGAAAACGGAAATTAAGGAGACAGTAATACCAATTAAAAAGACATACCCTAAATAAACCGCTGCTCGTCTGCGAGGTCCACTCTCCCACCTACTAATCCATAGATATTGCATAGATGTTAATAGGCGGATTCCTATGTAACCTATGAGGAAAGGAATATAATATGGATCAAAGTTAACAGACAGGCTAGCTGTCATCAATATGATAAATATCATTTGAGTGATCATAAACAAACGTTGGGTAACACAATCTTTACCAAATCGATTGATAAATAAAGACTGACCTACCCAAGCCCACCAAATAGGGACGAAAATTAAAACAAACTTTAACAGATATTCAACCGGGATAACCCCATGTTCCTCATGCATTAACAGGTGCGTAGCTTTTGCTATTGCAGCCACAAAGATTAAATCAAAAAGTGCCTCTAACCACGTTAAGTTCTTATTTTCCATGAATGTTTCTACTCCTCTATGCAAAAATAAATCCTACTCCAGCTAGATCATATCAAACTGTAAATCATAAAATATCAGCATGACTACTTTTTTAAGGCACCCATAGTCTGTAAATTATAAACTTGTAACATTATCAAATTGAGTGGACTTCCCATTAATCAAGATATCAATAACTTCATGTTCGGGGTCTAACGTCAATTTATAAACATGTTGTTCGATTAAACCATCTTGTCTATTTGTTTCATCTAACTTTACTTTTAATGTGTCACCTTGTACCTCAAGGTCAGTAACAACTGTTCCCTTTGATTGGTAAAAAATGTAAGCAATATCTTCTCCATCATTCATTAGTTGGAGTGTATGGTGATAATCGATTTTATCTTGTACATCATCTGGAATAACATCAATTTCACTAATACTTAAGCTTGATGAATTACACGCTGCTAGAAGAGATGTTGTAAATAATAACAAGAACAATATTTTTCTCAAAGAATTTTCCTCCTGACCATTTTTTACACTTAACTGAGATATAAATATTCATACCTTTATTGTACTAATAAATAATAAAAGATGGAGTGAAAACTCAATTTCACTCCATCTTTTTAAACAACTATTTTATTTTTTATAGGTCTTAATTTTTTTTAATCAAATTTAATATTCGCAGACAATAAACTGTACAAAAATAATAAAGTCGTTTAATTTTAACGAAATAAATAAACAAAATAAGGTCTTCAAATGAAGACCTTGATAAAAAAGGTTGTTTAAAAATTATTGTTACTGGGTATTCTAATTTCACTCTAAGAATAATATAGTTGTTTAAAAATTAATCATAATAATGCTTCTGTATTTCCTTGGACTCATACCTTTGTTAAAATTATTTTCTTTCCTTCTTTACTATTAAGATATATTCTTCCATCATAGTATCAATTTGTTCGCTACGAGTAATAGTGGATGTAATATGATGGGGCATTCTTTTAAAAGAATATTTTCTTTGTAACGAAGTAACTTCATTATATCCCATACTATTAAACCATTCCTTGAGAATATCTCTCATGTTAACATTTATTTCGCCAAGAACCGTCCTATGACCAACTACCCATACTTGATGACCACCCAATTTTAATTTCTTATCAGTTTCTATCACTACCTTATAAAGATCCAAAAAGAAATTAATTATTTCTGTTACTCGTTTTGGCATTGCATTTATTTTACGTTGAATTGTCTCAGTTATTGAAGGAATAGTTTTCTCTACGACTTTATTGTTTCTATATTTTTTTCGGGGACAAGAATTATAAGAACTGAAAAATCTCGATACTTCCTCTGAAGAAATTATTTTTGCTTGTTGCTTAGAATGTTCTGCCCTACTATTTATTTTTCTTAATGTATTCAACCTTAAACGTTCCCATACTAACTCATAAATTACATTATTATTACTTAAATCTTCTAAAGTCAAAGCATTGTTATTTATTTTTTCTTTTATAAATGATAATTGTAGTTTCGCTTGTTTTAGACGGCTAAGTTCATCATTAATTGTTTTGGTCATTTGTAGTTCCAATTTTTTTAGAGTTTCAGAACTATTTACTACTATTTCTTTGTCCAGGAAGATACCAGATTTTTTTCCTCCTAACAAATACTCATCACAATTATCACTATACACATCTATTTTTAAATATTTTCTTATTAAATCTCCAATCCATTGCAGGGGCAATCTAGAGAACTGTCCATATGCTACAGTTGTTTTAGAATCTCCATAAGGTGGAGAAGTAAATATTAAATCTATACTTTCATCATCAATGTTTAAAAGTTCCTTAGCATTTTGAAGTGTTATTTCTGTTATAGTCTTCTTTTCATAGATTTCATTGGTGTGATTTAACATATCCAGTAACTGATTAACCGTATTAGAAAATATTTCAAATGCATTAGGATTAAATTTTGCAATATCAGATTCTACCATACGATACAACTTAAATTCACCATTTCTAGTCAATGAGCACTTTCTAATGGTGGAACTAAAGGATGTCAATAATATTAATGAATATATTTCCTGATATTTTCTTGATTTTGTTTTCAAAAAATAGTCAAGTCGAGTCTTAATATATGATAATTGTTTAATATTTTCCTTTTTAAACCAATAATCTATATTTTTAAAAGACACACAGGATATTGCATGTGTTTCTTTATATTCCTTTTCTAATAATTCCGTAAAACTATTCAATGAATTGATTACATGTGGTGTATTCTCCATGGTTAAAGTTTTGGTTCTTGATATTAATATCGATAATGGATTCATATCAGATCCATAAAAATCTAACCCCAAGTATTTTGATTCAAGCCCCACAGTTCCACTTCCAACAAATGGGTCTAGTGTTTTTTCAATATTATTATACTTCCTTAAAGTATTAATAATATCATGAACTAAATTAGGCACTAACTTTGCAGGATAAGCATGAATGTTACTGTTATTTGGTAAAAATGAAGCGAAACTATTCTCTCCGGAATAGTTTATATCAATTTCTTCCCAATCTTGTCTAGGTAAAGTTAACAATTTAATCACCTATTAATTCTTTCTATAGAATAAAGCCACATAAAAAATGTGGCTTTCCTTTACTTAATATTAGTATAAATCTTTTAAATTAATAATTCCAGGAGTTTTTAAAAATTACAAGAATGGAATTGATTCTACACCAACTCTCCCAATTTTGTTAGAATAGTTTTGTAAGAGTTTCAATGTAATCCCTGTTTCTAACCTGCCTATTCGTTGTATTTTAAATTCATTTTCATCAATATCAAAATTAATATTATACTTAAGCCCAATCATGAGCTCCAAGTATTGGTTTTTCATTTCACCTAGATTTCGAATTAGCTCTTCATCCTTCATATAATTTTCGGGTAAGGAAATCTCTTCTATCCATTTTTTGATGTTAGTTTTGAAGTATTCCTTAAAATGATATGTTTTAAAATTAGCATAATATTGCCCTTCATTATTTAAATATCCTTTCCCTTGATCATTAACAGTACATATGTCCAGTATTCTGGAATCAATTTGCAAAACTTTATTTAATGGATAGAGCGCTGTAAGATAATTTGTATCATTATTAATTTCATTTATTGGCCAAATTAATTTATTCTCATTATCAGTAATAATCTTCTTCTCCATATCTTCAATGTTACATGATTTAAATAACAAAAGACTCATATTTTCTTCATTTCTTCTAACACCTTCTGAAAACTTGTTTCCAAATCTAATCGGAATATCACAATTAGCAGTAATCAGTATTCCATAGCTTGGGCTTTCATCTCCCAGTACTTCCAATTTAAAAATATCACCCGTACTTATGTCCTCATATGTGTGATTTACTGAATAATCAACCAGACCGTATTCAGAGATATTTCTAAAAACTCCTGTTTCAAACTTTTCCTTTTTTGATTGCTCCTTAAATTTCTTTACTTTCTCCACTTCTTTTAACAAATTAACTATATCATCGTTGGCAATATTTACTATCTCTAAAAGATCACTAATTGACCTACTGTATTCAACATCTGTTTTTTTTCTAATAAATTCATTTTTGTTTAATAAACTCTGCTGAAGCCTTTGGAGAACATTTATTATTGATTCTCCTTCAATTAATGCGTCCTTTAAAAGATATCTAAAATCTTGCTCAGAAAGACTAATTAACTCCATAATAGCATCATTCATAATTTTTGCTTTAATACGTAAGTAGTAATAAAGAGAATTACCAATTGCAGCTTTACTCAGAACCTCATTCAAACCCTTAATCAACTTATCTTCTTCTTTTTCTTTAGAAATCGCCCACAATTGATGTGCCATGAGATACTTCTCCAGCTCATTCACTTTAATTTTATCAGTCTGTATAGTATCTTCTATATACTTAGTTTTTGACTGGTGATTTTCATAGTGCATCAATTTCTCATTAGAATACACTATCGCTATATCCAACTCTTCATCTCTAAATTTATTTATTTCAACTAGAGTCTCTAAAATAACATCGTTACTTTCCCCAATATGTTCCATGTTCATATCTAGTAAAAATAAAATCCGACCATTCGTACCTTTAATATCCTCTACACTTAGTTTATTGGCAAACTTTTTAAAAGCTATTCCCTCTTGCTCCAATTTCTTAAACAGGTTATCTAATACTTTTAATTCAGTTAGATCTCTTTCTTTGGATATAAACTCATCTATTATGGTCTTAATACTCTCAAGTTCAGTGATACTTGAAGTTAACAATTCATTTACAGTCATAATATTATGCTCAAGTAATAACTCTTCTAATTCTGTATCTATCTCTTCTCCTATATCATTCAGAAACTCTGTAATCTCTTTTTCATTAAAAGATGCTTTCCTTTCCTTCTGTTCCCACTCTTCATCGAAAGAAAACACATTCTTAATACCTATTGTTTTTATTGTTCGTATGAGGTTATCTAATTCAGTATCAGCACTTACTACACTATTCATATATTCTATCTCCTCAAAAATTTAAAATGTTATTATAAATTTATAGTAGTTACCTTCTTTATTCTTATTGACCCTATCCAATGTTATCTCACCTTTTAACGATTTCACCAATTCTTTACAAATATATAAACCTAATCCCCTTCCTTCAGGCTTTAAGCTTTCATAAGGTTCAAAAAGTCTATTTTCTATTTCCTTATTTATTCCAATGCCCGAATCATAAAATATTATTTTATTCTCTATAGAATCCAGATCAAATGTAATAATTTTTGTATTTGCATTGTAATTACTAAGCCAATATAAAGAATTAAGGAATAAATTATCAAATATTGTAATTAAGACACCCTTATTACCCATTATTCTAAAATTATTGCCAATCACTTTCACCTCTATATTCAATTCTTGTGCTTTTCTGGCCATTATACCTTTTTCAACATATAAATCAGAAAATAAGTTGTATAAATCAATCTCTTGAAGTACTACTCTATTTTTTCGATATGTCGGCTCAAGATGTGACAACTGTTGATTTAAAAAGAGGATTTCATGCAAAATACTATCCTGTCTATCTACTACACCCTTTATTTGAGGATAATCCTTAACAATCCTAGACAGAATCTGTTTACTCTCTTTAGCATGCATTTTAATATTTTTTTCAATTCTATGAAGTTCGTGAGTTAATGATTCAACTATAATACCTTGCCCTGCTAAACCTGCTAAAGTTTTTAGATTAGCTATTTTTTGCTCATACTCGAAATACTTTTGCTGTTTCGCTTTTTCCTCATCTAGATCAATATTCTTAAGTTTAGTTAAATTATCAATAATTGTCTTTACTTCATTCTTAACCTCTGATTTATTAGAAATTACATTAATTTGTTTATCGACTAGTCTTAAAATTTTCTCTCTTTCAACTGAGTTATTTCTTTTTCTTGTAAATGTGACATTCCCATCATAAGTTGAAATTTCATTACTATTTTCATCAAAGGATTGAATACTAATTCTTTTCTTTAACTCCGTATCCTTTTGGAATAATATTTCAGCAATTGTTTCTCTCATTAACATTAAGAAATTTGAACCATATTCATCTTCAATAATTCCTTGCCTATTAGTTTGTTCCTTTATGTTCTCTGTGGTTAGACTATCTAATTCTACATATCCTGAAACTGTATGTTCTTTATAAGCATTTGCTTTTTCCCTCTGGGATCTTTTAGTAAATGCCAACCAGTCAATTCTAGGTCCATATGGAAGAATTCTAAATTCATTCCTAAAAATATAGACACCAACAGCAGCATTCCATATTGACTTTACCTCATTATGAGAAGAAAAAACTTTACCTGCATCACTTAAAATCTTCAATGACTCTTTTATTGCGCCCGCAGATTGATCCAGTACATAAAATTGACCATTAAAATCTCCTGGATTTGCTTGATTGAAATTTTTATCAATACGTATATTCTGAAAAACAATTTCCTTTAAATAAGGGAAATCTTTTTTATATTGCTCATTTTCAAGGTCTATAATTATCTCTTCGAAATAGTCTTTGTACTCACTTTTGACAACAGGAGGATCAAATCCATTCTTTTCCATACTCAAAATTAATTTATCTAGTATACGATCAAAGTATTTCTTTTTATATAATATTTCAATTTTCAAATTCCAATCACTAAATTTAAATCGTACATTAATATCACTAGAAATATTTAAAACATCTTCATCTATCAAATGATTTGATATAGTTCTTCCATCAATATTAATTTTTATAAGAAATCTTTGCTTGTTTTTTTGAGAAAACGGACTAACCATCCCGAATATTTCAGTCTTTATCCTACTCTCTGTCTTCTTATCAAAGTTCCAGAAATCTAAATTTCTAATACCTTCGACAATTAATTTAGTACCCTTTTTACAGTTATTATCGAATTCATAAAAACATGTAGCCTGCACATCTGATATATCTTTATCATCATCCTTAAACTGGTTTGTCCAATCTAGTTTAAGAGTATATCTATTATATCTGTGGTAAAACTCTTTATCTTCCTTTGAAGCAATTTTTTCTAAACGTTCCATTCTTGGAGAAGTTTCTACCGTGATATGTTCACCTAATCTTTGTATTGATAACCTACCTAATCCTTTTTCACCTAATGCTCTTCTATTAAAGTATGGCGAAAATTTCTCTATTTTTTTAAAATTTGTAGATATCCTCAAAAAAGCGTTAGTAAGTATTTTTTGAGTCATTCCATTCCCATTATCCTCTATAGTTATTCTTCCAATTCCATTGGGCGTGACAACTTTAGTATCGATTTCAATTTTCACATATGTACTATCCGCATCATAAGCATTCTTTATTAACTCTGCTAATGCCACAAACTCATCTGAAATCAATTCTTCACCTAATTGATAAATAACTCTTGCTGCTGCTGATAAATTTATATCTTCATTTAAAGAAGTTTGCACAATATCCCCTCCTCTATTAGTTATTCATCTAAACCAATTCTATATCTAAAATTTACAAACATTTATACATCCGTTTCGCGCATATTTCATGAGTCTGTTTTAAGTGTTTTAACTTAATGTGAGAAAATTCTCCCATGAAATCTTTCTTCCACCTACCACTAGCATTTACTATATTATTCAAGAGTGTTCTGATCATTTTCTCATCTTTTTCTTGACTACCTAAAGAAGGAACAATCAATGTTGAAAGTGAATAATTATCTGGTGCTGCTGCTTCGATATAATTTATTTTACCATTATTGTTAATTTTAACAATAAGTGCTGCTCTTCTCATTCCGTTTGGGAGAAATGAGAAACTCCTATTAAATGGTAGAAATACTATATTCATTGAAATACTTAGATTCAAAAAGTGATTGGAAAGAACCTTAATCATTTGAATAAAACTTTCAAACTTGTAACCTGCAATCGTCTTTACTATTTCTATTGATTTGAATTCTAAAGGAGTTATGTTTCAACCAAATAATGACTCGTCTACCCCAACAACTTGTTGTTCTATTCCTCCACCACGACCCAAATTAGAAATATATTCGTCACCCCGATTCATTTTTTACACTTGTTTTGGTATTCTAGTTACGACTGTTGAGTGACGGAATGCAATCTGTATTGGATCTAAATCCATGGCTGGTTGATTTGTATCTTCTCTAGAGCGCTCTCCGTCTTTTTCATTTAATATGTAATCTTCTTGTTTCTCTTGATTAGATAACCTTTTCTTTTTGGTTTTTTCAGTATAAATATACTTTTTGATTGAATTGTGCATATATTGAAGTTCGTAAAATGGGGGAGTAATATTATCTATCCCTAATATTTCTAGCACTAAAAACTCCTCGTCTTTATATATTCCTATTGCTGAAATTTGGGTCTGATCTGTTAACGGAGGATTTATCTCTAGAGGTATCCCAAAAGGGGCCCCTCTTTTCAATCCATATGAATACGCATTACTTTGAATAGATTTAAATGATTTCTTAATTTTGTCATTGAAGTAAGGCCAACTACAATATCTCGCAAAATCTTCATTCATAATACTCCCTGGAATTTCGTCAGCAAAATCAATATATAACGTATGACCATTATTAAAAAAATCGGATTGATTAACTAGAAACTCGAGACCATTTGGTCGTAAAAGAGCATTAGCTAAAGTTTTGTTTGGAGCAAATACTCCTCTCATAATCTCTGTATGTTGAATATGAAAAGTCTTTTGATTTGCCGTATACGACAATATTTTTTGATTCATTAACTCTGGGCTTTTATATAAAAAGACATTAAATTTTCTACATATATCAATCGCTTTTTTGGTTGATCCCTGAGATAAATCCTTAATCGAAAAATTTGTATATGTTCCTTCCTTTTGTGTATATAGGGGTAAACCATCTTTATAAGGAACCCCAATTTTCCTTAACCAACTCGTATATTCCTTGGGGTGTTAGCCCATATATTTCTTTTAATTCGGAATCTGTTAATAAATCATCTTCAACAATACTGTGAAGAATGTCTACTTTTCGCAAAGTTGATTGATGTAGCTTTACAAACTCTTTATCTTCAAAAGAACGTGCTTCTTCTTCACCTGATAAAAAATCTCTTTTAGTTATATTATTTTTATAAATAAGCTTTTCAAAGCGTGGATAACCCTTTATGTAATTTCCATATATATCAACCATTTTTCTTGCTAAATCAAATTTATTACTATCATGGATATCAGCCGGTGTACCCCCAAGAACACTATACCTATAGGTATTGCTTCAAATCCATAATTAATATCTCTCATATTCCAATGAATCCTATTATAATTGTTGTGTTTACTCACAAATAAAAAGAATTCATCTAGCATCTCTTTCTCCAAATCATCATAATAATCCTCAATTTTATTTAACATGTTCTTTTTTTTAGCTATTTTATGAATGGAAAAAGAAACAGTTTGTCCAGATATATAATATCTAACATCAATTGAAGTTATTTTCAGTGTCCTTCCATCTTTTATATTGTAAAAACTTTCACAAGAATAGTGGATAATCAGTAAATTTGAATCCCTTTATACAAGCTCAAATAATTCATGCTTAGCATCTTTTCTTTTCTTAATTTTGTTTTTTACGTTGGCCATTGTTTTCCCTCACAAAAAAACACACCAAAGAGGTGTCATCATGATATCCCAAAGGTGTGTTTTTAAAACGACTGTATTATTTTTCCACATAAACCTAATAAACAATTCTTTTCCTTATTCCACCGTCACACTCTTCGCTAAGTTACGTGGTTTATCCACATCACAATCACGATGTAATGCCGCATAATATGCAAGTAGCTGTAACGGTACCACAGAGACAAGAGGTGTTAATAATTCATGTACTTCTGGAACAACGAAGCGGTCTTCGTCAGTTTCAAAACCTTTCATGGAGATAATGCAAGGGTTGGCTCCACGAGCGACAACTTCTTTTACATTTCCACGAATGCTCCAGTTGACATTTTCTTGTGTTGCTAATGCGATGATTGGTGTTCCATCTTCGATTAAGGCAATCGTGCCGTGTTTTAATTCACCGCCAGCAAATCCTTCAGCTTGAATATAGGAAATTTCCTTCAACTTCAGAGCTCCTTCAAGACATACGTAATAGTCAAGGGCACGCCCGATGAAGAAAGCATTGCGTGTAAGTGTGAAGTATTCATAGGCCATCTTTTCAAATTCTTCCTTCGAATCACAAAGAACTTCCATCGCATTTGCCACGATACCAAGTTCATGAACAAGATCAAGATCACCTTTATTGCCTGTTACGCTTGCTAGAATAGCTAGTACAGCAATTTGAGCAGTGTACGCCTTCGTTGAAGCAACAGCAATTTCAGGACCTGCATGTAATAATAATGTATAATCTGCTTCACGGGATAATGTTGATCCAGGAACATTTGTAATAGTTATTGCTTTATAGCCTAGCTCTTTCACCTTCACGAGTACTGCACGACTATCTGCTGTTTCTCCACTTTGAGAGATGAAGATAAATAATGGCTTATTCGATAATAATGGCATATTATAGCCCATTTCACTAGCAACATGGACCTCTACTGGAACCTCAGCAAGCTTTTCAATCATTTGCTTTCCAACAAGACCAGCATGATAGCTTGTGCCACAAGCAACGATATAGATTCGATCAGCTTCATTCATCGCTTGAATGATATCAGAATCAATTGTTAAATCACCATTAATATCTTGGTAAGCTTGAATGATTTTTCTCATCACAAGTGGTTGTTCATCAATTTCCTTCAACATATAGTGAGGATATGTTCCTTTTTCGATATCACTCGCATCTATTAATGCTTTATAAGGTTCTCTTGAAATCTTTTCCCCTTGGAGATTTTCGATGATGATTTCATTCTTTGTTACAATTACCATTTCTTTATCCATTAGCTCAATGAATTGATCAGTTACTTGAATCATTGCCATTGCATCACTTGCAATGACATTAAATTCTTCACCTACTCCAACAAGTAGTGGGCTTTTATTTTTTGCAACGAAAATCGTATCATCATTTTCAGCATCTAGTAATGCAAGAGCATAAGATCCATGTAGAAGTGTTAATGTTTTACGAAACGCTTCTTTAGTATTTGATCCCTCTGAAACAAATTTCTCTACAAGCTGAACAATAATTTCAGTATCTGTTTCACTTTTTAAAGTGACACCCTGTAAGTATTCTTGTTGTAATAAGGAATAGTTTTCGATAACCCCATTATGAACAAGTGTAAATCGACCGGATGCACTTTGATGTGGATGGGCATTTTCCTTGCTTGGCACCCCATGAGTTGCCCAACGAGTATGACCAATTCCAATAGTAGCTAACATTTCGTTATTAACAACTTCTCGAAGATCAGCAATACGTCCTTTTTCTTTATAAACATGAACACCTTGATCATTTTTCACAGCAATACCTGCTGAATCATATCCTCTATATTCAAGCTTCTCTAACCCTTTTAATAAAAGCTCTTTCGCATCTTGATTTCCAATATATCCTACAATACCGCACATTTGTATTCTTCCTCCCTAATAAAGGGGGCAAGATACCAGGAGGCACACTTGCCCCCTTATCTCTGTTTTTTATTTAATGTCATTTTTGTGCGTTTTTACAGACCAAGCCTAGATTCACATTTCTTTTTCCTTTGTCCACCGAGTCACCTCAAGTGATTTGAGAAAAAGATCTCGACTATGTGGGAGTCGGGAGGTATCCGCCGAAACTTCGATAAACCTCCACCTCGTCAACTAAACAATTTTATCCGCTCGTTGTTTAGTTCTGGCGCTTTGTGTTGCTTACTTCATTAAAATTCTACTACAATCCTCCTTTTTTCAAATTGGCAATTAAAAACAAGATAATCATATACTACTTTATTTATTTGGTCAACCAAAAGATTCTTTAGAATCTCATAACATAAAAATATGCATAAGGGCTCTATTTCGTTCCCCTTATGCATATAATTCCACTTATTCCTCTGGTAAGCCCATTTCCGCTTTGACTACTTCAGCAATTTTATTCACATAACTTTCACATGCTTCCACTGTTGACGCTTCAGCCATTACTCGAACAAGTGGCTCTGTTCCAGATGGACGTACTAGAATCCGTCCGTCTCCAGCCATCTCACCTTCCACTTGTTTAATAATTTCTTTTACTTTTTCGTTTTCAGTTACATGATGTTTATCACTGACACGGATATTTACAAGCTTCTGAGGGTATTTTTTCATTTCGCCTGCTAACTCGGACAATTTTTTATTTGTTGCTTTCATGATATTTACTAACTGTAGACCCGTAAGTAACCCATCACCCGTTGTATTGTAATCTAAGAAAATAATATGACCAGACTGTTCCCCACCAAGGTTATAGCCGCCATTTTTCATCTCTTCAACAACATATCGGTCACCTACAGCTGTTTGAACACTCTTTATTCCTAATTCTTCTAAACCTTTATGGAAACCAAGATTACTCATTACTGTTGAGACAACCGTCCCTTGTTTAAGACGAGCTTCACCTTTTAAATACTTCGCACAAATAAACATGATTTGATCGCCATCAACGATTTCACCATTTTCATCGATTGCAATAATTCGATCTCCATCTCCATCAAATGCGAGCCCTACATCTGCTTCTTTTTCTTTCACAAACGCAGCCAAGCTTTCTGGATGGGTTGAACCGACACCGTCATTAATATTTAATCCATCCGGTGATGCACCCATTGTCGAAACATCTGCATCTAAATCAGCAAATAAATGAGTCGCTAAAGAAGAAGTCGCCCCATTTGCACAGTCAAGAGCAATGTGGATATCTGTAAATTCTTCATCAACGGTTTGTTTTAGAAATTGAAGATATTTTTGACCACCTTCAAAATAATCATTCACTACCCCAAGATCGCCACCAACAGGTCTTGGCAAATGATCAACGGATTGATCCAATAATTCTTCAATCTCAGCTTCTTGCTCATCTGAAAGCTTATATCCGTCTGAACCAAAAAATTTAATGCCATTATCAGCAACTGGGTTATGAGAAGCAGAGATCATAACTCCCGCTTGGGCTCCTAAAGCTTTTGTTAAATAAGCTACCCCAGGGGTAGAAATTACACCTAATCGCATCACTTCAGCTCCAGTAGATAATAACCCTGCAACTAAAGCGCCTTCTAGCATATGTCCTGAAATGCGTGTATCTCGACCAATGATCACCTTGGGTCTATCTGTATTTTTCGTTAAGACATATCCACCACAGCGACCTAGTTTAAAGGCTAATTCAGGTGTTAATTCCGTATTAGCTATTCCTCTAACTCCATCTGTACCAAAATATTTACCCATTCGAATACTCGCTCCTTCTACTAATACTATACTTTGCAATTAAATATTTTCGTCTTCCTTCTCTGTTAAGCGAATTTTCACTGTTTTATTCGACAGCTCCCATGACACATCATTTGGTCCTTCAACCTTTAAATTAACATCATGATCGCCTGGGGCTAGACCTGACAAATCCATCAATATATTAAAGTCGTTTGCACTGATAGCCTTTAACGAATTGCTCGTGCCCATTACTGTCAAATCCACCATTCCATTGGCAGGTGATAAAAATTGCATTGTATAGTTTTCATTCATTCCTGTACTACTTACCTGGATATCGCGTATCGTTTTTTCTTCTTCTTTATCACTAATATTTAACTTGACCCTGACGACTTCTGGTTCAATTTTGTTTACACCTTTAGGCACTTTTAAATGAACATCAAATTCAGTGTCCTTATCATATTTACTTATATCTACATCAACACTTAACGCCTTGATATCTTTTAATACATCATTACGTCCATAAATCTTGATGCTTTTTGGCTCTGTCGTGATGCTGTTAATCACTACACCATCTTTTTCATCACCAATGGGGTTCACTGTAATTGGGACGGTTTTACTCGGATTCTTTACTGGAATCGTCACTTCTACAGTATCTTGATCAACCTCTACATCCAGCTTATTCAAAGACTTGTCTAAAACTTGAACCTTAGCATTTCGTGTGATTGTTTGGTTAATTTCCTTCTTCGCATCAATCGTTGCTTTAACATATGTTATTTGATCAATCACATTTTTGGCACCAGTAATCTTTACTACTTTTGGATCAACAATAGGACTTTCAGACTCAAAACCACTAGCTAAAAGATTCGTATTAAATTCTGCATCTACTTTAAATTCTTTTGTTACTTTCTCCTGGACATCAACGGTTGCATAGGCAGGTGAAATTTTAGCGGTTAACTTATCCGATAAATCCTTATATTTAAGCTTCACTCGTTGCTTTCCAATCTCAGCATTACTCAAATCAATATAAACCGTGAAATCCTTAAGATTTTTTGTTGTTTTTACTAAACTTTTTGGTCCATCTATCGTTACATCAACCGTTTCTGGTGCACCAGTGACAACAAAATTTTGTTGATCATAGATAAGTTCGACCGGCATGTTTTCAACAACGTCATTTTCTACCTTTTGTTTCACATCTTTATTCTTATCATTATTTTCAATACTCACCGATACATAAAGAAGCAAGGCGAGGAATAAAGCAACAATTCTAATAAACCATTTATTATCCATAAATTTATCCACGCTTCTTCACCCTCCAATTCCATATTGATGAGGAAGCTTGCTTATTCATAGAAACCATAAATTCTTTTTGAAGAAGTTCCTTGAACTGTTCAATCTTTAAATCACGGTGTAGTTCACTATTTTTTGTTAATGAGATCGCACCTGTTTCTTCAGATACCACAATGGTTAAACTATCTGTTACTTCACTTATTCCTATTGCAGCACGATGCCTTGTTCCCAACTCTTTCGAAATAAAGGGACTTTCCGATAGAGGAAGATAACAAGCCGCAGCTGCCACTTGATTCTTTTGTAAAATCACTGCCCCGTCATGTAAAGGTGTATTAGGGATAAAAATATTAATCAGTAATTCTGAAGAAATCGCAGAATTCAATGGAATGCCCGTTTCTATGTAATCACCTAATCCCGTTTCTCTTTCTATGGATATTAAAGCACCTATTCGGCGTTTAGCCATATAACTTGTGGCAGTCACAATTGCATCAATAATTCTTGATTGCTCTTCTTCTTCCTGCATTGTTCCCCTTGAAAATAACTTTCCTCTACCTAATTGCTCTAGTGCACGCCTTATTTCTGGCTGGAAGATAATGATCAGGGCAAGAAATCCCCAATCAAGGGTCTGCGCCATAATCCAATCTAGTGTCGTTAAACCCAAAAAATTACTTAAATTACGTACAATCAGAATAACAATGATCCCTTTTAATACTTGTACTGCCTTTGTACCACGGATCACCATTAAAAGTTTATATATGACATACCATACTAGGAGTATATCGACAATATTTGCAATATAATCGAAAAAATTGAAGTCTGCAAACGGCATGTTCCATCCTCCATTAGTTTTATATCCATCAAGAGCCGTTAAAAAATTTCCTATTTAAACCTCTACATTATACCACATATTTGTATTCAAAAAAAATTACTTGAGGAACATCTTATTCCCTATTAATAGTAAAAAAGGGCCCTTTATCCAAGGTCACCCTCTCTTTTTGGAAAAATTTCAGTTAAATAAACTGATAACTTCCTTGCCACCATTTTTTATTTGATACCATAACCAATCAAACATTTCATTTATTTCTTTAATATCTCCAGTTACATTTCCGGCTGATGCCATATATTGATCCCCATTAATAACCGTTACATCCCCTTCAACCTTTCCCTCTATTCTTAAATCTCCATTTTTTACAATGAGATCACCTTTAATCGTTTCCCCCTTTGGGACGATGACTGTGTGGTTTTCAACTTGTAAATTAGGTTGCTTTGTAAAAGAGAATTCCTGATTATTATTCCAAAAGGAGAATATACTACCACCCATTAAAATAATAAATAACGATGCCGCAGCCAAGAATGGATGACGGGAGAACCATCTTTTGACTTCGACTTTCCGCTTTTCTTTTGGCAATCTTGCCATTACCTTTGATGCAAAGTCATTTGGTGCAGTGATTATTGAGGTACTCTTTATTAATGCACTTGTCTTTTTTAATTCATGGAAGTGTTTTGCACAGTCTTGGCATGATTGAAGATGTTTCTTCAGAATTGCTTCATGCTCTGTGGATATATCTCCATCCATATATTCATGCATATAGAGAATCATTTCTTCAGAACAAGTATTCAATTTCGTTCTCATCCTCTCTATAAATTTCGAAGTTGCTTTCTCAAAGCTTCACGTCCTCTATGAATTCGTGTTTTCACCGTTCCTAGAGGTAGATCTAGCATTTCACTAATTTCAATTAATGAAAGCTCTTCAAGATATTTTAATACAATAACCGTTCGATACTTCTCAGGAAGAGAAAGAATAGCTAGCTGTATCGTTTCTTGCAACTCAAAATCCTCAACTTCTATATCTGGTGTTTTTCCCGCTGCCGCTACTTGGGAATACAAGGTTAAGCCATCTGTACCTGCAACCTCAGCATCAAGATAATAATCAGGCTTTTTCTTTCTTAACCGATCAATACATAGATTTGTTGCAATCCGATATAACCAGGTTGAAAATTTCCTCTCCTCTTTAAAGCTGTGAATATTGATATAGGCGCGAATGAAGGCTTCTTGTGCAATATCCTCTGCTTCATGTAAGTTGCCTAACATCCGGTAGCATATTTGAAATACTTTGTCCTTATATATCTCTACGATTTCCTCGTATGCATTTTGGTCGCCTTTTAACACTTGTTTTATTCTTTTTTTAACTAATAATTCCATTCCAATACCCCCGCCCCAGCGGCTATACATTGTTACGAATGAATAGCTAAAAGGTTTCAAAAAAAAATATTTTTATTTTTATTTTATCAAATATCTACCTATGGATGTTTGTTTTTTAACAAAAATGGATAAATAAAAACAAATCTGTAATTATTCTGGTTATAATAATTGATAACGAGATATTATCTCCTTTTAATGATTAAAACAAAATACAGTAGTTAAAACAACTACTGTATTTGCATGATTATAATAATTTTTCTCCAAACAATGAACCCATTAAGGCGACTGCAACCATCGCTGTGCGATTCCTTTCATCCAGTATCGGATTTACTTCAACAAATTCTGCAGATGTGATCATACCTGATTCTGCTAACATCTCCATTGCTAAATGGCTTTCCCGATAACTAATTCCCCCTAAAACAGGTGTCCCCACACCAGGACAATCACTAGGGTCTAATGCATCTAAGTCAAGAGATAAATGAACACCATCTGTTTTATCCTTTAGATAACTAATTGTCTCCTCCATCACTTTTGTCATACCTAAACGGTCAATTTCGTGCATAGTATATACTTTAATTCCTTTATCTTTAATCAGTTCCTTTTCCCCTTCATCCAGGTCTCTTGCACCGATAATGACAATATTTTCGTGCTTTACTTTCGGACTATATCCCCCTATTTCTGTTAAAGTTGGATGTCCATGCCCAAGACTTGCCGCCAATGGCATTCCATGTATATTCCCCGAAGGTGACGTATCAGCAATATTTAAATCCCCATGAGCATCATACCAAATAACTCCTAGATTACTATAATGCTTTGAAACACCTGCTAACGTCCCAATAGCAATACTATGATCACCACCAAAGACTAATGGGAAATCTCCCTCTTTTACTATTTCATTGACCTTTGATTCAAGGATTGCATTTGCATCCGCAACCGCTTTCAAATTTTTCATATTTGTTTCTGGATCTTGTAGTCGTTCAGCTGCACCGATCTCTATATCACCATGATCAGCTACCTCATAACCTAGCCTTTCTAAACGTTCAATTACATCAGCATAGCGAATCGCACTAGGTCCCATATTGACTCCTCTACGTGCTTGACCTAAATCCATTGGAACACCAAGAATAGATATTTTTTTTGTCATTATTATTTCTCCTCTCTCAAACCCTTCTACTTCTATTTTAATACGTCATAATCTTCTGACTCAACTCAACAATTTTTTGTATATATATGCAATTTGAAAGAGAAGGTATTTTTAGAAAAGGGGGAAATCTAACCTACAAATAAAATAAGCTGCCTAAATAAATTAGGCAGCTTTTGCTATTACTTGGTTTCTTCTTTATTATCTTCTTCCCACTTAGAAACTCCATCATCCTCATCGAATTCAATAATCACATCGGCTACACCCTTCTCGGCCATGATTCTCTCTTCTAAGCGGTCTTTGATATCATCAGCTTCTGCTACTGTTAAAGTTGGATCAACTTCAATTTCAAGTTCAACGTGGAGGTCCTCTCCCTCTTTAACGACTGTGATATCTTGTATATCTTTAACGCCAGGGTCTTGCATTACTAAGTTGCCAATTTTCTCTTCCATTTCTTCGTCTGCTTCCCCTAAAGCCCCTGCAGCATTATCTAAGAATACCTTTCCAACAACAAAAAACATCATAATCCCGATTAATACAGATGCGATTCCTTCTGCTTGGTGGAATGCAGTAAAATGGGATATTGTAACCGCAACAACTGCTAGTAGCCCACCTAATGTGGCCACTGTATCCTCCATAAAGACTAATTTCGTAGCAGGCTTTGCTTTTCCTAAATGCTTAAAGCTTTTAAAAAAAATGCTTGGACCCTTTGCTTCTTCTCCAGCATCATGAAGGATCTCTCGCATTGCCTTAAATAAGACAAACCCTTCAAGGATAACAGCTGCTCCAAGAACTAGAACATTAATTAGAAACCCTTCAGAAGCTGTTGGCTTTACTATATGATGAAAGCCTTCCTTAATCGTTTCATAAGACATAATCCCAACAATTAATACTGCCCCTAGTAATACTAAATTAACAAGCCGTCCAAAACCATTTGGAAATCGATCGGTCGGAGCCTTTTTACTTAGTGCGGATCCAATAAAGACAAAAAATTGATTGGCAGCATCTCCTAAGCTATGCATAGTTTCAGCAAACATAGCCACATTTCCAGTAAAGAAAAATGCAATTCCCTTTATAATTGAAATAACTGCATTCACAATAGCAGCGAGCATGGCTGATTTATTCCCATGCTTTAATAGCCTTAATACCTCTAACATATATCTACCTCAACTTTCCAAAGACTTTCAAATAAGTATGTATGAATAATTCTTTTTGATAAGGAGAATCGTTTCATCATTAGTCCAGAAATTATTGTTTTTATTATACACAAAGATGTTTAATTACAACTACTATTTTCAGTTACATTTTTTTCATAATTAAACTCCTTTATTGTAAAATAAGCCTCTTTTCTCAAACAATGTTGCTATTTAAGTAAAGTTTAACTATTAACTATCGGATGAAGTCCACTACTCCTTTCCATTTCACTGAGAAAAGTGCCGCAAACCCCATAAGCATCCCTGACCTTTATTAGGTGCAAAAGGTGGCAGTAGGGCTTTTACGAAAACAGCCTAAAACAAAAAAAAGACTTTAAACCTATAAGTTTAAAGTCTTTTTTTATGGAGCCTAGCGGGATCGAACCGCTGACCTCCTGCGTGCAAAGCAGGCGCTCTCCCAGCTGAGCTAAGGCCCCATAAATAATAAATGAATGAGCCATGAAGGACTCGAACCTTCGACCCTCTGATTAAAAGTCAGATGCTCTACCAACTGAGCTAATGGCTCTTAATAAATTCAATTAATTAAAAAATGGCTGGGCTAGCTGGATTCGAACCAACGAGTGACGGAGTCAAAGTCCGTTGCCTTACCACTTGGCTATAGCCCATTAATAGAAAAAGGACACTATTAGTATGTCCACTTTTTAAAAATTATTCAAATGGTGGAGGGGGACGGATTCGAACCGCCGAACCCTGAGGGAGCGGATTTACAGTCCGCCGCGTTTAGCCACTTCGCTACCCCTCCATATAAAAACCAAATGGTGCCGGCCAGAGGACTTGAACCCCCAACCTACTGATTACAAGTCAGTTGCTCTACCAATTGAGCTAGGCCGGCATAATAAATGGTGGAGGATGACGGGATCGAACCGCCGACCCCCTGCTTGTAAGGCAGGTGCTCTCCCAGCTGAGCTAATCCTCCAATATGTATTATTCATTTAATGGTGACCCGTACGGGATTCGAACCCGTGTTACCGCCGTGAAAGGGCGGTGTCTTAACCGCTTGACCAACGGGCCAATTTATGTATGTTATAGGTAAGCTTCCAACCGGGCTCGAACCGGTGACCTCTTCCTTACCATGGAAGTGCTCTACCTGCTGAGCTATGGAAGCATGGCTCCGCAGGTAGGATTCGAACCTACGACCGATCGGTTAACAGCCGATAGCTCTACCACTGAGCTACTGCGGAATATGTAACCCG